>JANQRB010000176.1 GCA_028284775.1 Candidatus Kapaibacterium sp.
CGGTGGCCGCCGCCCTGTCAGAGTGCCGCCTGACGGTGACGGTCGAAGATCATTTCCTGACCGGCGGCCTGTACTCCATAGTCGCGGAGCTGGCCTTAAAGCACAGATTGAGCGGCGCCAATGTCTTGCCGATCGCCTTCGAACAGAAATGGTTCAAGCCGGCATTGATGCGGGATGTGCTCGAGTATGAAGGCCTGACCGGCCCGCAGATCGCACAAAAGATTCGCGCGGCCCTCGGAACATAAAAGATTTATGGTAGTCGCAAGGCGCTACCACACCAATTAACAATGTAATCCGTTTCATCGCATCGCGATGAAAGTTCAGAATCTTAAAACCTCAGTACCTCAAAGTCGAACAGCACAAAAAGAAACGATCAAAATTTTAACGTCTTAACAGTTTATCGCGATTCCAGGTTAATCATCGACGCAAGCCTCGGAGCTTCTTATGAATACAGTTACATTCAATACAGACTTTCCGCCGATCCGGCGCTCGCAGGAACTCTATGAACGCGCACTCGGTCTCATCCCCTCCGTTACGCAAACGCTGGCGAAAGGACCGCAGCAGCACATCCGGGGCGTGGCACCCATCTATCTGCAGCGCGGCAAGGGCTCCCACGTCTGGGATGTCGACGGCAACGAATATCTCGATTTTACGATGGGCGTCGGGCCGCTTTCCCTGGGCTATTGCTACCAGCCGGTCGACGAGGCGATCCGGGCACAATTGGCGGACGGCATCACCTTTTCCTTAATGCATCCGCTGGAAGTGGAAGTCGCCGAAATGATCCGCGACCTGATTCCCAATGCCGAAGCCATTCGATTCAGCAAGACCGGCGCCGATGTCACGAGCGCCGCGATTCGCGCCGCCCGCGCGTTTACGGGACGCACGAAAGTTCTCTGCTGCGGCTATCACGGCTGGCATGACTGGTACATCAGCGTCACCGACCGCCAGCAGGGTATCCCGCAGGCGATTCAGGACCTCAGCTATACAATACCCTACAACGACATCGAAGGTGTCGCCGCCGCAATCGACGACGACACGGCCTGCGTCATTCTCGAACCGGTGGTTTTCGAGGCGCCGCGGGATAATTTTCTGCAGCGTCTGCGCGACTTGTGCCGCGAGCGCGGTGTGCTGCTAATCTTCGACGAAATGTGGACCGGCTTCCGCATGGCGCTCGGCGGCGCACAGGAGTACTTTGGCGTTACCCCCGACCTGGCTTGCTATTCCAAGGCGGTGGCAAATGGAATGCCGCTCTCGATTCTCTGCGGACGGCGCGATGTGATGGATGTCTTCGAATCCGACGTCTTTTTCTATACGACTTTCGGCGGTGAAGCGCTCTCGCTGGCGGCAGCCAAGGCAACCATTACCGAATTGCGAGACAAAGATGTGCCGGCTAATCTGGCGCGCCAGGGACGTAAACTCAAAGATGGCTATAATGCCATCGCCTCCGATCTCGACCTGAGCTATACGAAGTGCGCCGGCTACGACTGTCGCAGCATTGTGACTTTCGATGCCGCCGCCGGCAATCCGCTGATCCTGAAGTCCTTTGTCCAGCAGGAGATGATCCGCAACGGCATCCTGTGGGGCGGTTTCCACAATATGTGCTATGCGCACAGCGATGCGGACGTAAGTTATACCCTCGAAGTCTATCGCCGGGTATTGCCTTTGCTGAAAGAAGCTGTTGAAGCCGGCAATGTCGCAGACAAGCTGAAGGGACAGCCGGTGGAACCTGTCTTCCGGAAGACGACGAAATTCCATACCAAACCGAACACGCCGCAATGAGTCGTGGCGCAGGTCCGCAGTATTCACTGAGTGAAGCCCGGACGGCGGATGTACCAATGAACAAACAACCAGGGAAGAGCGATGAATACGGTAGAGTCATTTGATTTGAACGGCAAGGTCGCCATTGTTACGGGGGCGGTTGGTTTGATCGGCCAGGAACATTGTCGGGCCCTGGCCGCGGCGGGCGCCGATGTTGTTGCGGCCGACCTGGATGGCGCGGCCTGCGCCGAACTGGCGACCTCTCTGCCGGGCAAGGCGCTGGGCCTGGCGCTCAATGTGACGGACTACGCCTCGGTTGAAAACCTGCGCGATCAGGTCATTGAACAATTCGGCCGGATCGACATCCTGGTTAACAATGCCGCCGTCAACGATATGTTCGAGAATCCGGCGCTGGCGGCCGAGCAATCGCAGTTCGAGCATTATCCTTTGACTATGTGGCAGCGATCGCTGGATGTCAACGTAACGGGCGTCTTTATCTGCTCGCAGGTGCTGGGCAGCCGGATGGCTGCTGATGGCGGCGGCAGCATTATTAATGTCGCCTCCACCTATGGCATCGTTGCGCCGGATCAGTCGCTCTACAAAAACGACCGCGGTGAACAAACTTTTTACAAGTCGGCGGCCTATCCGGCTACCAAGGGCGCGGTGATTTCCTTCACGCGCTTTCTGGCCGCTTATTGGGGCGGCAAGGGCGTTCGCGTCAACACCCTTTCGCCGGGCGGAGTTGAAAACCAACAGGACGATTGGTTTGTCCAAAACTATGCCGAGCGGACGCCGCTGGGACGAATGGCAAAGGCAACCGACTATCAAGGCGCTGTTGTCTTCCTGGCCAGCGACGCCTCGTCATATATGACGGGCGCGAACCTGGTCGTTGACGGCGGCTGGACCTGTTGGTAGCGACACCCTCGTCGCTTGACGCCGGCGGGGCTGAGCAGAAGCATTGATATCACCGATCCGGACTTAACATGGATGCCGGGCCGCAAGTCTGCAAACGAACGATAAAACTGAGCAAATGCTGTACTCACGAGCCAATAAAATCAAGTTTGTCTTGACCGACGTTGACGGCGTGTTGACGGATACCGGTGTCTACTATTCTTCCGAAGGCGAGGAATTAAAACGCTTCTCCATCCGCGACGGTATGGGCGTGGAACGACTGCGCAACGAGGCTGATGTACAAACGGGCATCATTACAGGCGAGACATCCGGCTCGGTCGTCAAACGCGCCGAAAAGCTGCGAATTAGCGAGCTGCATCTCGGAATCAAAGACAAGATGGCGGTTTTCAGAGATATCATCCAACGTCACGGTCTGAAAGCCGAGGAAGTAGCCTATATCGGCGATGACGTCAATGACCTGGATGTACTGAACGTCGCGGGCCTCTCGGCCTGTCCGAATGACGCGATATCATTCGTTCGCAACAGTGTTCATTATGTCTGTCGCGAGCGTGGGGGCAACGGCGCTTTTCGCGAGCTTGCGGAGCTTATTATCGATGCCAGAAGAGAAGAATAGCAATAGATTGAAAATTTTGAATGTCTCTCCCGGGCTTTCAACGAACAAACCATCGAGTTTCACTTGCTGGAGTATCAGTTAATGTTCACGAAAAAATCGAACGACATCAATGTAGGTGAGAGAATTGTCGGCGAAGGGCATCCGGTCTTTATCATCGGTGAAATAGGGATTAACCATAATGGCTCGATGGAAACCGCTAAGAAGATGATCGACGGCGCTCTCTTCGCGGGTTGCGACGCGGTGAAGTTCCAGAAACGGACGCCGGAAATCTGCGTGCCGCGCAGCCAGTGGGAAATCGAGCGCGACACTCCCTGGGGTCGCATGACCTACATCGAATACAAGCATCGGATCGAATTTGACGCCGATCAATACGCGGAAATTGCCCGCTACTGTAAAGAACGCGGTATTGCATGGAGCGCCTCCTGTTGGGATGAAGAGGCAGTCGATTTCATTGAGCGCTTCGAGCCGCCATTTTACAAGGCGGCATCGGCAAGCCTGACGGACCATAACCTGCTGCGTAAAATGAAGGATACCGGCCGCCCGCTGATGATATCGACCGGTATGTCGACAAGCGAAGAAATCGACAGCGCCGTGGAACTGCTGGGACGCGACAATCTGATGATCGCTCATTCAACTTCGGCCTACCCCTGCGGTCCCGAAGAGCTTAACCTGCGGATGATCGACACGCTGCGCGAGCAATACTCGCCCGCGCCGATCGGATACTCGGGTCACGAGACAGGACTGGCGCCGACCTATGCGGCCGTCGCGCTCGGCGCTACTTTTGTGGAGCGTCATATTACGCTCGACCGCGCCATGTGGGGCACCGACCAGGCCGCATCCGTGGAAATAATGGGTCTGCATCAACTGGTCCGCAATATTCGCGACATTGAAAAGTCATTGGGTGATGGTGTCAAACGAGTGTACGATAGCGAACTAGGAGCACGCAAGAAACTACGCCGCGTTCAATAACTACAGGTTCTTGCCGCTATGAGTGACACAGCGATAATTGCAGCCGCCTCGATCATCGGGGCGGCCGTCTTTTTTATTAGTCTCGAACGGTTCTTCCCCTACAACAAGGGCCAGAAATTTTTTCGCCCTGGCTTCTGGACCGACCTGTTTTTTTACACGATCTTTCAGAGTAAGATACTGGACATCATCATATTCACCGGTATCATTGCCTGGATCGATTCCTCTACCTCGCTCTCCCGCCTGCAGATCGTAACGGATTGGCCGATCTGGCTGCAGCTTGTATTCTTTACGCTTAGCCACGATCTGTACATTTACTGGTTTCATCGCTGGCAACATAAAAACCGCATCCTGTGGCGCTCGCACGAGGCGCATCATTCGCCGGAAGATGTCGACTGGCTGGCGGGCTCCCGTTCGCATCCGCTCGAGATCCTGATCAATCAGACCGTGGAGTTCGCTCCGATCGTCTTGCTTGGCGCGCCCCCCGAGATGATCCTCTACAAAGGAATGGTCAGCGCAATCTGGGGAATGTGGATCCATTCAAATATTAACGTGAATACCGGCCGCCTGCAGCTCGTTATCAATGGTCCCGAGATGCACCGCTGGCATCACGCGGATCAACCGGCCGAAGCGCTCGACAAAAACTTCAGCACCAAGCTGGCCGTCTGGGACTGGCTATTCGGCACGGCCTACCTTCCGCCGGCCAAAGCCGAAAAATACGGCCTCGTCAACTCACGCATGCCGATGCAGCAACCGGGTCCCTATCAATGGCTGCTGATTCTGGTCGGCTGGGAATGGTTGAAACAAATCGCTTTTGCCTTTCGGCCCTTCGGCACGCAGCCTCCGGCAGCGACAACAACAGCGGATAAAGAAAGCGATACGACAAACGCAACCGGCGAATCACAGACGCAGGCGGAATTGCTGAACCAATCCTGATTCACGTAGGCATTCCCGATTCAAGCTTACACTGGCTTTTCGATTCAGGCAGCGGTTCGAACTGGTAGAGGTGGCAGAATATGTGATGCCTACATCAGGCGCACCCGGCAACCCGAAGATCCGTGGCGGAGCTCCCTTCAATTCAATCATTGCTTAGTACATGTGAAGACACAAAAACGACAAATCGGGCTATTGCGCCGGGCTTGCGAGCGCGCTGCACGGATTGGACGGTTCGTGCCGGGAAGCATTTCCCGCTCGCAAATTCCGGTCAGCAGCCCGACCTGTACGATTTGCCCGATCGGCAGCATTTGATTCTACGCGTCAATCCGCTATGCGCCGAAAGGCGTAGTCGACCCGCCGCACACTGCCGTCCTCCGCGTCGCCTTCGATTCGCGCATTCAAAATGCCGGCATCTGCAGACTTTTCATAAATGATGCGCTGCGGAAAGTCATGGTCGGGGTTGGCGAAGACAAAGCTGTCATCCTTCGACGCTTGGAAGGCAAAATGCACCGCTTCCTCGTTGTGAGCTACATTGGCGATGTAAGTGACGACATCTTTCTCGACGACGATAGCCACCTGTTCGGTAAGCAGTGTATCGCCGTCGGCGCGTACGATATAGCCGCGGCCGTCCATTCGGTCCGGAGCGGTCAGACGCCACTCTTCGTACAGTCGTTGTCCCCGAAATTCGGCCTGCCAGCTGCCCAACAAAAAACTAAAGGGCGCGAGGCGAGGATGGATTTGTTCCGCATCGCGTCCGGGCACATCGCTGAAAATAGTGCCGGCAAGACAAAACGCTACTATCAATGCCGTGAAAACCATTGAGCATTCCTTCGCTATGAGATTGCAGATCGCAATTGCAAAGCGTCGAAAATAATCTGCCGCAATCAGAGAAAATTGTAAAATTCCGACAAACGGTTGTGGAGCAGAAACACGTCGGTCAATTCGTGTCGGTCGGCCAGGAAGGCCTTGGGATTGATGCCGGTAAATGCCTTGAATTCCTTGATAAAATGCGCCTGATCATAGAAACCGCATTCCAGCGCAATGCCGGTCAGCGCGCGTGGGCTGCCCTGACGCATTGCCTGCATCAATACCTGAAAACGGGTAATCCGCGCAAAGGCTTTCGGATTGATGCCTACCTGTTCGCGAAACTTGCGTTCCAACTGGCGTTCGGAGACGGCCAACCTGGCAGCTAGGGCATCGATGCCCTCACGGCCTTGCCGCTGTCGCAAGCTCGCCACCGCCCTCCCGATCAGCGGCTCAGGAGGCCCTCCGGCCTTTGCCCGTCGCAGCAGCAGCTGTTCTAAGAGATGAATACGCTCGGCCGTCGTCGACAACGCGGGAAGTTGATCGCGGGCGGCCCGATAGAGATCGGCCGCGCAAAGATCCAGGGAGGTTGTTGCCTGGCAATTGAATTCCTGCAGCGAATGCCCGAAGAGAGGCCAGGCGCCGCCGGGTTTGAATCTGAGGCCAAGGATGTCGACCGCCCCCGTCGCTGCGATGCGCTTGGATTGCGAGAGCTCGCCCACGAAGAAATGCTGCGGCTGCAACACACTGCCTTCCGACCGGAATTCGCGAAACCGGTCGCCAAAATTAAGTACCAGCTCCAGGGTGCCGTCGGGCAAGAGAGTTTCCGGCGGCGGCGGCTCGGGCGGAGGCCCGGCCCGCAGCGTCCAGAAACATTCCAGGTAGGACGCCAGCAGGGGCGTCGGTAGATACTCGCGGTAATCCATATTCCTGATGTACTAGAGTCCGGACCCGACCGATCGAAAAGGCTGCCAGCGCGATGAGCCGGCCTGGAAGGCTCCTGCGCGGAGACAGATAGGGACCGAAGCCATTGTGAGCGGCTGCCTTCAGTCGGCGCTCTCGCATTCAGCGCAAAAGCGCTGCATCGACGCCGTCAGCGCGGCCGGCGCTGATTCGGCCACTTCATGGCTGGAGTCCGGCAGTACTTCGATCCGGATTCCTTCAATCACCCGCCGGTAGAAATCGATTTCTCCTTCGCGGAGTAAAGCCTCGGACTCGGCGGCCAGCACCAGAAGTCGTCCCTTGAAGTCGCGGAGCTGCGGGACCAGCAGCTCCTGATTGCTTTCGGCCTGCAGGGCTGTAACTACCCTGCTTCGTTCTTCGGCATCGTCTTCTTCCGCCAGCCGCGCCAGGATGTCGTCGCGCCACCGCGGCGGAAACTGGGGATAAACCGGGGGATAGTCGATCAGCAGCAGACCGCGAACCAGCTCGCCTCGCTCGTGAGCCGCCCAGACAGCAAAAGCGACGCCCACCGAATGCGCAACGAGAACGCAGGGCCGATTATAGTGGTCGATCACTGCCAATACATCGCTCCCCTGCTGCGTAAAGGAATAAGAACCCGCCGCCGGCGCCTGGCTACGTCCCCGTCCCCGCAGACTTAGCGCAAGGCGCGGTCCCTGCATCTGTTCGAGCACTTCCAGATACGAATCGGCGTCGCCCAGCATTCCGGGCACGACAATACACAATACTCCCTCTTTATCAAGATCGCCGGATAAAACGTGAATGCGAACTCCATCATTCTCTAGCCATTGAGATTGCACTATTCAGACCCTCTTGATTAGAGCTGTGCAGCGGGGCTGCAAGCGTATGATACTTGTTTAATGCGGGAGCATCGAGCAGGGCGCGCCGACCGTCCAGCCAGGTAACGACTAGCGAATCCACGCTACCGTGGCTGCCAAGACCGAAGTGCCGGATGAGCGGATGCTGCGCCGCGAAGGAGTCGCCATTAACGATCATCGCAGTCTGGAGCCGGCCCGTTGCGTAGAGCTTGAGGCGAGCTCCGATCGATGAGCCTCCGGCCCCCGTCTTCAGTCGCAGGCCGATCCAGTTGTTCGACGTGGACAGTGTATTGCGCAGCAAATGCAGCTTGTCGGCTCCATTGTTGCTGAGACTCAGGACGATCAGGTCCATTCGTCCGTCACCGTCGAGATCGTCACTGACCACCGAGCGGCTGTCTGCTTCGATTGCAGTTCCCATCAGGAAGCTGACATTGACGAAGCTGCGGCCGTCGCAATTGAGGAAGAGGTGATTTTTCTCGAAAGGATTCCAGGAGATTCCTTCACGACGACGGGTCTTGATAATATTCCTGTAGATGTGCTTCATCACCGGCTGCTCGTTCGAATTGCTGCGATAAATGTCATCACGCCAGAAATGCGTGCAGTAATCGCGAGCGCTTTCTTTGCTGTCATGGCCGTTCGCGACATAAATATCGAGGTCGCCGTCATTGTCGAAGTCGAAGGAAGTGCTGCCCCAGGACCAGCCGGTGCGGGCAAGATCGTCCCTGAAAGGCGGCTCGGCATAGCGGCCGTCAGCCGTGGCGACGAGTATGCGATTGCCGAAGGCCATTACGGATCGCAATCGATTGTGTGCATCGTAGGCCGGCATGATGGCCTGCATGTTGTCGAGCCTGCGCGCCGTTGTTGAACTCATTCCAAGGATAAACATATCGATGGCGCCGTCCAGGTTATAGTCGCCGAAGGTGTGTGACATTCCAAAGGCTTTATTCTCAGCCACGACCGTCGCTGTCTGATCGCGAAAGCGGCCCTTGCCGTCGTTGTAATAAACATCCAGGCCCGCAAAATCACTAACGACAACGAGATCCAGGTCCCGGTCTTCGTCGAGATCGACTAATGAGGAGCTATAGGTGCGACGATATCGTTTCGTGTCCAGGCCGGCTTCGGCGGTGGCATCGACAAAGAGCCGCCCCCTTTGCTTGTTTAACAGCAGAAAGGATGGATAACCGTCGTTCGCTTCGTAGTAGGGAGTCGGCATCTGACCGCCTTCATAGGGCGGCTTGTACTGGCTCAACCACAAATCCGGCGCCCCGTCGGAATTGACGTCGCCGGCGGTCAGGCCGCTGGGGTTAACGAGCCGGTCGTGCAGAAACAGAATCCGCGGGTTGGAATTGAAGTGTCCCGTCGCGTCAATCGAATAGGCGACAACGAGCGACTGCGTACCCTTGCCCGCCTGGGGCATGCGTGCTTTGTCGAGATGACCGGCACAGATCAGTTCAGGCAGGCCATCGAGGTTGATATCGGCCAACAAGGCGCTGCTCACCACATCGATCATCGATTTCGACACGCGACTGACTTCGAAGCGGCCGCCAAGATTTTTGAAATACAGATTAACATTCGGCAACAGAATTTCCGAGAGGCCGTCATCATCGAGGTCATAGACAAGGAGCGGCGCAATGTCCTTCAAATGTTCCAGGCCGGCTTCTTCCGGTAAAGGCAACGGCTGAAAAGCTACACTGCCGGTCCGCGAATACACTTCCATATCGAAAGGGCGAACCTGTGTCGCCACCAGGTCTGCGGAAGTTTCAGCGGCACTCCATTCAATTGCCAGCTTGCCGCGTACTATGTCGCGTTGCTTCTTGAGCGCATTAACAATATGCAGCTCCATGGTGAAAATCGACTCATAGTTTCCGGCCTGCCCGCGGCGAAAATCCTGGTGATGCCATTCGCCCTGCACGATGCGATAGCCCTCAGCGGCATAGGAATCCAGCAGACGCCGCCATTCGGCAGTGTTTAAATTGCGATCGCCCTCCGACATTGTCTGCAGCCGAATATTGTGATCCAGCTTCTGAACCGCAGCAGGAAGAAGAGTGGAAATGTTGCGGAGTGGAAAATTCTTGAGCGCTTCGAATTTGTCACGACGCCCTCGCAGATCGTCCCACATTGCAATAATCGGCGACTCGAACTTTTGCGCCAACACTTCCAAGCGCCAAAAGCTTTGATCCAGATCGGCGCGATTGGCGCGGTATTCTTCCAACGACGCGACCGCCTCGACAGATGGCTGCTTTTGTGTGGATACTGCAATCCAGACAAAAAGCGCCAGGCTCAATACAATTGCACACAAGAAGATTATACGAACTCTCGTCCAGCCCCGAACGATTCGGCGTGGACTGGGAGTGGATGTCGTCACCATAGCCCCCGGCAAACAATCTAAGACACGTTTGCCGGAAAGTACGAAATTTCAGCGATTGAAGCCCAAAATGACAGCTGACTGGCCGCAGAATCACGAAGCGGGGTCGTCCGCCAGAGCGCCGCTCCAGAGTTCAAAAGGCCGACCGCCGCGTTCATCCCCGCGATAGAAGGCCAGGTATGTCATTACCTTCCAGCCCAGAAAGGCCGTGGCGTCGTCATGATCGGCGGTACGTTCGTGGACCTGCCGCCAGGTGCCCGTATTAAAATACAATTGGCGCTGCACAGTGCTGTGATTACCGCTGCGTCTCAGCGCTACCGTCTCGTGGTGATGAGTATGACCGTACACGATGTAGTTCGCCCGTCCGCTGCGAAAGGCCTCTTCGGTCATAGCGTGCTCTCGATAGCTTTCTTTACCGGAACCGAATTTGTCGTAGAACCAGGCTGCAACGGAGCTGATGGTACGAATCGAAAAGTGATCGCCGATCTTGAGCACCAGCTGCAATTTGTCGACATTGTCAAAAGGATTCCAGACCGAGTCGCGCGCGCGAACGAAATCGAGCTTGAGAAAATCGTCTGCGATAGCATTCCAGGTATCCTTCACCTGGGCCTGCAATATCGTGTCGGTACAGGTATGAACCAGGACATCCTCGATCCAGGTGGGCGCGAGAATCAGGGGTCGCACATTGTCCAGTTCACGCAGTCCGTTGAGCGTCGCCGCCGGAAGACGCCCTTCGAAATCGCGCCGGACCTGTAGATAGAATTTGTTTAACAGCTCCACGACAACTGCATCACCCAGCGAGGAAGCATTGCGATCGCCTTCATAATTCATGCCGTCAAAGATGTCGCCGTGACGCGCCAAGACGCTGTGATCGCGATAGATTTGGGACAGGACGGAGCTGGCATCGGGATTATGCGGAAAGGCTTCGTTGGGATTGTTGGCGAGCCCCATGGCATCCACGATTTTCTGCCGGACGGCATTATGGGCGGCGCCCGGCAGATGATAGAACCAGTCGTGATTGCCCACCATGTAGTGGAGGTGAATCCTGACGGGGACCCTTCCTTCGGCCGCGAGGTCATGACCGACATCCGCGACCTTTCCGGCGGCGGTTGCCGGAGGAATCGTAACGGCATTTCCCTGTGTGATCTGTTTAAGAATCGCCATCGACTCGCTATTGGCCGCCAGGATACGATCGGTGATCGTGCCGACCGTTCGTACGAAGTCCGGCGAGCTGCTGTCATCCCAGGGTTTAACTGTCTCCCAGCCATCGGAGCGGATTACGTCAAGGATATCGCCGAGCATCAATACGTGCATTTCCTCCAGCGGGCGATAGCTGCCGTCGCTGCGATGTGATGCGTCGTAGGCCATGTCGCTCAGCCGATACTTAAGAATATTGAAGGCGCGGCTGCTGATAGTGATGCCGGACACGCTTCGGTCGGTCAGATGCAGATCGCTGAGGATAACCAGCATTGTTGTACTCCTGATATTGCCTGGCAAGATTTGTTTATTGTTTAATCATACGCGACAACAGCTTCGGCTATTCGTTCGGCTACCGCGGAAATCGTCATTACGGGATGAAAGCCGATTGAACTCGGAATCACCGAGCCATCCGCGACAAACAAGCCCGGATAGCCGTGTACTTCGCCGTCGAGCGAGACCACTCCCCTGTCGGGCGACTCGCTCAGGTGGCAGCCGCCCAGAGGATGAACCGTCAGGATACGCTTAAACAGATTCCATGAGGCGAGCGGCGCTACTGTTCCGCCATAGTAATCGTTAACGTCTTCCATTGCACGGGTCATTTTGTTAACCAGTTCTTCATTCTCGGCAGCATAGTTCCAATCGATGTCCAGCCCACCTTTGCCCAGACGAATCTTGCCGTTGGCATTGTCGCGACCGATGGCGAAGAGATTTGTCATCCGGGCGGGGTTGCCTGCCTTGGGTCCGGGGAAGCGCAGCGGTTTGCTTAGCAGTCCGCGCCGAAATGCCCAGACGAGCAGGCCGCCGGTTTTAGGCCACAACCAGTCGGCGAGCAGGCGCGGCAGGCCCAGGCTACCCTGTCCCAGCGAAGCCAGCACTTCCATCGCCGCCTTGTTGAAGGTCGGCGCGGCCATCGTAAAATGCGGCGCTTCGTCGAAGTAGCGGATAACCGACGTCACGTCCGGTCCGTTCCAGGGTTCCAGTTCCTGTTGGCTGCTTTGAATCGACCCCAGGAAATCGCCATTGCCGGAGAATCCGAAGCCAAGGCGGTGACTCAGCGCGGGCAGGCTCTGAAAGCTATCCCGGCTGCTTAACAGGATCAGATTAGTCCCCAGGGTTCCGGCGGCGAGCACGACGCGGCGGCCCGCAACGCTGCAACTGTCGCCGCTAGCCAGGTCCGTATAGTGGACGCGATAGCCGTCGCCGTCCGGCTCGATGTGTGTAACATTGGACCCGCTGCGCAGTTCGGCGCCCTGTGATTCCGCCCGCGCGAGATAAGTAAAGTCGAGCGAGTTTTTAGCGCCGAAGTTACAGCCGAATTCGCACTCGGCGACATACTGGCAGGCGCGCCGGCCGGGCTGGTCGGGATCATCCCAACTCACCGCCTGATCCGGATCGAAGACAGAGCGTTTATTCTGGACGGCCGCGCTGCGATAGACATCCCGTTTATCCATGACAACATCGTCCGGGACCGGGGCGATGCCCATGGTCTCTGCGACTTTGTCGTAGTATGGATCCAGATTCCGGCGCGTGAACCAGTCCGGCCAGCGCGGATCGTCGAAAACAATCTCGTCGGGCCGAATGTGAATATTGGCGTAGACAAGCGAACCGCCGCCGACGCCGCTGGCGCTGACGACGCCGATGCCGGAAAAAAAATTCAGCTCGTAAAGGCCGCGATCCGCCGCGTGCCGTGGATATCGCCAGAACAGCTCACGCGTGGCGCGGACATCGCGCGGAAACTCGCCGGGTCGATAGCGCCGGCCGCGCTCCAGCACCAGCACCGACTTTCCGGCTTCAGCCAACCGCCGTGCATTTATTGCGCCGCCGAAGCCGGATCCAATGACGACGGCGTCGAAACGTTCGCCTTGTGCGCTCAATGATTCGTCTCCTCCAGGTGTTGCAGAATCGTGGGATATACGTCGCGCACAGCGTGTTTACCGAAGATGCAGTCGATATGACCGTAGGCCGGCACGACATAACGTTTATAAAGCGATTTGCCGTTGTGTTCGCGCAGCCAATCATAGCTGCGTTGGGTGCTCGACGGCAGAAAACACTCGTTCTCGCCGCCGGAGATTATCGTCATCGGTAGTGCCAGACGTTCCACATGAGGCAAGTAATCATTTGCCCCGTCGAGGCTGCGCAGCTCGGCCTTGCGCGCCAGCAGCGCCAGATGCTGAAAGGATTCGATGTTGGCGACGCCGAACAATTCGTGCAGAGCGTCGAAGGTGGCTTGGTTTAACTGATCCAGTTCGTAGAGCGTGCCGTACAAAAAGGCGATCCTGTTGTGCACGGGATTGGCGGCGCGTTCTTCGGAGTCCATCGGCCATAGCCTGAGCGCCTTGTCGAAGAGTTTCGCTTCCCAGTCCGAGCGTTCATCCACATAGGCCGTTAAGCTGTCCACGCCGAGTTTTTCCAGTATCGACGGTACGTGCAGACCTGTTTTAAGCTTGGTTAACAAAGGCACATCAAAGTGCGCCACTACCTGTGAGCAAACAGCGGAACGTACTCCCTGCAGCCAGCCGCCCAGCATTGACATCGTCCAGGACGTTGAGCCAAAGCAATGGACGACCATCTGGACGCTCTCGGCACCGGTCAGGGCACGAACTTTGGCGACGGCGGCCGGGTAGTCATAGCGGGCGATGTCATCGGCGGAGAACTGCGTGGCGGCGGCCGGAAGCTCGATACTGGCGCGGTAGTCGAGCAGCCAGACGTCGTAGCGATGAGCAAAAAGATACTCCAGCAGGTTGCACTCGATGGTGTCGATACTGAAAATCCGACTGGAAACGCCCAGGCCGTGCGAGAGTATTACCGGTCCCTTGTCCCCGCCCCGGTAGCGTGTCAGGCGCAGGCCGACTTTGTCTTCGGTACGCAGTTCATGAACTTCAGGCGGCGTGACGCGCAGGGGACGTTGTTTGCGCGGAGCGGCCGAGGGATCGAAGTAACGACTGCCGGCGACGATCCCGCCGTAGGTGTTAAACAGCACGCCGGCGAAGAATTCCCCGAATCGCGCCTGGTATTTCAATCGCTCGCCCAGTCCCGAGACATTAGTGACCGACAGAGTCGTCAATTGCTTGGCAAAATCCGCCGGACGAATTTTCAGCATTCCCCGGCCGAGTATCGGGCTTTGCGCATTGGGCCCCTCGTACAGCGTTATATACAGAGTTGTCGTATCGGACCAGATGTCGAATCCTTCATCATCGTGAATGATCTTATCTCCGTGGAAAAAATACGTCGTGCCTTCTTCGCTCGTAAGCCGCATCCAGTAGCGCATCAGCCGGGTGTTAACTTCGTCCGGGTGCTTGACGAACAAGTTAAACAAACCATCGCTGACGGTCAGCGGGTCACGCGAAAGCGTCGGCGCGTCGACGGTACCGGTCATACGGGCCTGATGCTGCGGCGAATTAAGCATTTGCTCCAGATCATCGGAGATCACCGTCAGGGTAAAACTGAAGGGCGACATCTCGATCCGCCCCCGCTCATAGGCCCTAGCGAAATCTTCCTTCTCATTCGTGGAAAAGTAACCGGTCATTTTTTCGGTGAAACGAATGCCGGGTTTGGCAGCCTTCACCTGACGCGTCGGGCGCGACGGCAGGTCATAACTGATATCCCAGTTATGTTCCCGGGCAATCAGAGCGGCATTGCGTTCGGCCAGCGCCGAGATGGTGAAGAATGGATTAGTACCGACAGGCGTCGGAATGATGGCTCCATCAGCCACGTACAGGCCCTCGTGCACGGCGCTTCCCGCCTTGCCGCTGAATACCTGGCCTTTGTGATTCGTGACGCCTTCTTCCGCGGCGTCGGCGATGCAGCAGCCGCCGAGCGGATGCACGGTGATCAGATCATGTCCGAAGAGCTCGGTCCAGATCGGATTACGGATAAAGGTTCCCCCGAGGGCCTTGGTCGCTTCCTGCAAACGCGCCCGGGCCTGCTCGAAGATCGGCTCGCTGCCGACGCCGGGCCAGCTGATGCGAAGGCGATCTTCGTCGAGGTACATTTCACCGTCACCGCTGTCATAGGTCATTATCAGATAAATCTGCGTATTGTCCATTGCGCCGTGATACGAGCCGCGCACAAGACTTTCAAGTTCGCGTTTCTTTTCACCCAGGTAGTCGATGACGCCTTCATCCGTGTCGCGGCCCAGCAGCTTCGCCAGGGCGCTAAAAGAGAGGGGCAGGATTGCCGATAGTGCGCCGGGAAAAGAACCTTCTTCAATCGACATACCCTGGCGGTAATCCTCCGCGCTCGCACGCGTATCGATAATCCCCGTAATGCAAGGGCCAACAGGTTTTTCGGGGTCGGGAGCGCGGTTGCCCCATCCGACACCGTTGATCGGCTGGTCGCAATTATAGCCGAAGCCGAGCACATCGCCATTGCCGCTGAAGTGTTTACCGAGCTTATCCGATAGGGCCAGCCCCTCCGCCCGTGAGCGCAGCAGGATTTCGGTGCTACCCAGGGTGCCCGCGGCCAGGATCACAATATCGGCGCTGACAAACTGCTCCGGCGCGTCGAAGGCCTCGCGACCGGCGCCCAGCAGTTCGAAGTGCACCAACCACTTGTCATCCTTCTTTTCAATGTAGCGGACCTTTGTTTCGGTAAAAATCTCCGCACCGTGATTCCAGGCGTCAGGCAGATAATTCATCTGCACGGTGTTTTTCGACGTGTGATTACAGCCCGTGACGCAATCGCCGCACAAAACACAGGGCGTTTGGCTGACACCTACGTGGTTGAGGTCTTCGTCAAATTCATCAAAAGTAACGGCAATCGGCGGCTTGTAAAACTTCTCATACATGTATTTGCCGGACTCGGCATGGGCAGCTGTTTTGCGCAGCTCCGGGAAGTTGTCGGGATAGGGATTCGGACGCAGCATAGCGCACGCGCGATCATAGCCCTGTTTAAGTCCGTCAGCAAGATCGTCCCGGATTGCCTGCGGCCAGCGCGGATCGTTAAAGACCCGCGGGTCGGGCTCCAGCGCTACATTGGCATTGATCAGCGAGGTACCGCCCAGGCCGCAGCCCACCAGAACGTTAATTTCGGAATTGACGTGAAAATTAAACAAGCCGGTGTCGGAGCCGATCTTGCCGGCGGCGGTGTCGAACTGCATTTCTTCATTGGCCTCGAGCAGGGTATCCGGAAACTCGCCCGGCAGTATCTCCTTCCCGCGTTCCAGCACGCAAACCTTCTGGCCGGCCCGCGCCATCCGCGATGCGGAGATTCCGCCTCCATAGCCCGATCCGATGACAACCACCGTATAGTGTTCTTTGATTGTAGCGATAGGTGATGCAAGTCGTCGCATTGATTGTTGTCTCCTTTGTCCATGTAAACTTTAGCCTCGACGCGGCCACAGTGATTAGGGGCTTTGTAATTTGCCGTTTTTCAGCCTCAGCCAAAACCTGCCGGCACAGCGTCGCGCATAAGCCGCCTTTGCGTTACCGTTTCGTAACAAGGGCCGAAACGCCGAAACAATTCACCGCCCATCTCGCGGCATTTGCCAACGGTCAATCTTCGGGTCGGGCGATGTCAATTGCCACAGGGACGGTCTGAGTAGTCGGCAGATGGGACTGCCGTTTTAGCGATCGCGCATAATAACAGACCGTACACTAAATCACAAATTTCGAGGCGAATAGACAGCTCTTCGGCCGGGAGCATGTGTGGCTTTTTTAGCGATCATGAGTTTTCGCAAAGACAAACAACGCGTGCCCTCAGCGCGCGCAAAGCAAAGTCGGCAATGTCCTCGAGATCCGGCGCTGCGATTTATTATGCTCTCAACTCTTTGCGCTGAGGCCCCTCATTGTCTTGATCCGGCGGCCGAATTGCGCCCGGCCGACTTATGAATATCATCGATGATCAACAGATGGTGAGCTGTGTGAATCCGCGCAAAACGCAGCCATTGACGGCCATCGAGCTGACCGAAAATATAATGCTTATGACGGCCCGGGCTTTGCGCCAAATCCTGCAGCAGCGCTTCCAGCGATTGAACAGTCTGATAACTTTGTTGCCATTCATCTGCCAAAAAATCTCGGTCGACACGCTCCGGCGGACGCAGACGGATATCGGCCCTGGCCCGGCGGCGCGGAATGCGGCCATACAACAGCAACATGCTGCCGAGAAAGGTGGCCCGCCCTCCGGAGTTTTCGCTATCTCCGGCCGCAAGCTTTGTGATGATTTCGACAATCGTTTCGTTGGTTTTGGCGATATGTATCAGATGCTGGGCCGGCGACCATGCCGAACAGTCGGGAGCAGCTTCCGACAGCTGCGCATCCGGCCACTGCAGCATAGCGTCGGCGTCCCGGTACAAGCCAAGCAGTGCCTGATAACTCTTCCCGGCGTTAAATGCGAACATAAGGATTAGCCCGTAGGATATTGATGAGCATATTTCATCGGTCTTCAGGTGTTGATCTGTAGACGGGCTGTCATGAAACGCGGCTAAGATACAAAAAAGCGCCGATCCCTTTCAGCAAAGATCAGCGCTTTCAGATTGTCGATCCGGCCGGATTCCGCTCCAAGCTCGCCGCGTGGAGCCAGCCGCCCTTCATCACGCTGCGAAGGGCCGGCTTATCAATCAGGAAGTTATCATGTCATGCAGTATGAAGACGGCCTCCTGAATGAACACGTCTTTGCGAATTTGTTTATACCATTTGCCGGCTTCTTTTTTCTTGTCCTCATCGCTGTCGATGCGTTCCTTATCGGCCTTCAGGGTATAAACGGTCAGATCAGGATGCTCGCGGTCGATTTCTTTATACTGCTTGGACTGCTCTTTGAATTCTTCTTCTTCGCGCTGTACCGTCGCCGCGTTGAGGCTCTGCCGCGTCTGGTCGCGGCGTTTCTTCAGTCGGTCGATATTCTCGTGTAGCAGAGCAAAGGTTTCGTTTTGCTCGACTCGTTCAGCGCTTTTGCTGCGCAGATCATTCACATAATAAGTAGCGCCCTGCCAGCGACGATAGGATAAGGCATCGGTGGCGCGCCAGGGCAGGGCATGGTCCAGCGAACGCTCGCCGATCTCGATATAACTGTAGGGATCGGGCAGCAGGACGTCGGGCGTTACGCCTTTGAACTGCGTGGACTCGCCATTGATCCGGTAGAATTGCTGAATCGTCAGTTTCAGCGAGCCGAAGGGCTGGTCCGACGTTAACTCGGCCGGAATGAATCGATTCATATCGGCAAAGGTCTGCACCGTTCCCTTCCCGAAAGTCGGCGAGGTGCCGACAATAACGGCCCGGCCGTAATCCTTGAGAGCGCCGGCAACGATTTCAGAGGCCGATGCGCTGTAGGTATTCACCAGCACGACCAGCGGTCCGTCATAGGTAACGCCCGGATTTTCATCGGTCAGGACGCGCGGCCGTTTCTCCTTGCCGCGCACCTGTACAATCGGTCCGGTCTCGATAAACAGCCCGGCCATCTTGACCGCGTCCTGCAAAGCGCCGCCGCCGTTATTGCGCAGGTCGAGAATCACGCCGTTCACTTTGTCGCGACGAAGCTTCATAAGTTCGCGCCGCACGTCTTCGGATGATGTCCGCCCACCTTCGTTGCGGAAATCGGAGTAGAACTTCGGCAGGTAGATATAGCCGATCTTTTCTTCATTTTTGTTTTCGATGATGGCGGACTTCGCGTAGGTTTCTTCCAGCACGACCACATCGCGGATGATGGGCACAACAATAATGTCGCCGGCGGGTTTTTTCACGGTCAGACGCACCTCGGAGCCTTTCGGCCCGCGAATCAGCCGCACGGCATCGTCGATGTCGACATCGACAACGTCTTCCGGCTCGGCATCGCCCTGCGCAACTTTCAGTATGATATCTTCCGCTTCCAGATCGCCCTGCCGCCAGGAAGCGCTGCCCGGCACGATGCGTGTCACCTTAATATAGCCGTTGTCGTCCATCAGTTGCGCGCCGATACCTTCCAGCTTGCCGGTCATTGAGATATCAAAATTATCTTTTTCGGCCGGCGGGAAGTATTCCGTGTGAGGACCATAAGCGCGCGCCATGGCGTTAACATAAGCGGCGAAGCGGTCGTCTTCGTCTTCATTGCCGACATTGTGAAAAAAGCGCTCCATATTTTCGGCCACTTTGGCGCGGGCGCTTGCCTCAAACTCCGCCTCAGTTTTCACTTCGACTTCCTCGCCGCTCTCGGCGGCATCCCGGAGCTTGTCCTCCCGCTTGTCGATCATGTTCAGATAGCGATTCAAGGCCGAATACTTCAGCACCTTGCGCCAGCGATCTTTGAGCTCGGCCGAACTTTGACAGTATGGGCGCTTGTCGCGGTCGGTTTCCAGGTACTCATCGACGGTGAAATCAAAGGGAGCGGCCAGAATCTCATCGACGTAAGCCTTAACTTCAGTCCGGCGCTTCGCCACAATCGCCGTCGCGCGCTCATAGAGATTGAAGGTGCCGGCCTGCAATTCATCATCGATCGTTAAGCGGAACTGGCTGAGGGCGTCAATGTCGCTCTGCAGCAGGAAACGCTTCTGGTAATCGAGACGGTCGACATAAAGGTCGTAAGCACGTTCGGAGAGTTTATCGTCGAGAGGCAGGGGGTGATAATGACCTGAGTTGAGTACCTGAATCAGGGCCTTGCTCAGTATTGTTTCCTTGTCGATGTCCGCGCCGACGAGCGTGTAGCCGGCGATACCCAGCACAAGCAGCGGCAAGACCAGCGTCAAAGTCCATTTCTTCATTCATCAATCCAAATAAATTAGCGTTCGGTATCTCAAACCCATTCCGGCTTGTATCGCTCGCACCGACAGCGCCGGGCATTAGCAACTAATTTCTCATTCTTTAGCCAGCTTTGCAAACAGGCAAACGATTTTAGTATTCGCCTGGTTTCCGTGAACAAAAAAAGAAACACGGTCTACGGCGCGATAGCCGATAAATCGGCTTGGTCCAAACGTGATGCACGCTGTTTACGACCTGAGATCAAAAATGTTGTGGTATGAGATTGGGCTTGCGTGCGAAGAGAAATTGCCGGTGCTACTTGGTGTCAATGACCGGAAAATTTTTCGCACATTCAACAGAAATTCTTTTGCACCCTGTTTTAGCCGTCGCTGTAATGGAACTTGCCAGGTATTCAATGAGTCAATATTTCAAAAATACAGACACAATGTTATATTAAAAATTCAGCATACATACGTAGTTAAGCTCACTTGGAGGACTGTTCGTGTGAAATCTCCTACCGACAGCAAGAGTGACAATCAAGATGGCGCCAACCAACCAGGGCTCCGGCAGATGGAAATAGAAGAATTTCTGCGCCGGATTTATGACGGACAAAATGACCAGAAGCGCTTCGCCTTCTTCCTCGGCGCGGGCTGCTCGTCAAGCTCTGGGATTCCAACCGCCGGCGAACTGGTAAAAAATCATTGGCTTCCGCGCCTGCGTAAATTACTGGCGCCTGATCGTTCCGACCTCGATCAATGGGCCCGCGAAACAATAAAAGCCTATGATCCTGGGAATCCCGCTCAGTCCTATGGTGCGCTGATTGAACGACTGTTCCTGACCCCCGAAGAACGACAACAAGAGATCGAAAACCTTTGCGACGGCAAAACGCCTTCCTTCGGCTATGCCGTGCTGGCTCAACTCGTCGCCAGCAATCGTAATCGTTTTAATATAGTACTGACTACAAACTTCGATGATCTCATTGCCGACGCACTGTACCTCTACACGGAGGCAAGACCGCTCGTCATTCATCACGAGTCGTTGGCCGCATTCATCCGGCCGACGCGCAGCCGCCCGCTGGTCGTCAAACTTCACGGCGATCATCGTTTGTCGCCGCGCAACACTGCCCTCGAAACCAAGTCGATTGAACAGGAGATTCGCAAAAACACGGCGATGGTGCTCAACGATCGCGGCCTGATATTCATGGGCTACGGCGGGGCGGATCGCGGCATTATCGAGATGCTAAATGGCCTGCCCACACATGCGCTGCCGTTTGGCGTTTTCTGGATTCACCCTAACGAACCTCTGGGTGCGATTCGAAGCTGGCTGGCCGATCGCGGTGGTTATTGGGTTAAGAGCGGTCCATTTGATGAAGTCATGCTGCTCGCTCAAAGCGAATTCGAGCTTCCTCATCCGGACCAGGAACGTTTCAATCGTATTTTTGACGACTACCATCGAAAGTTCCAGTTACTCTCGGCTTCGATCCAGGACAAGCCCGTAGGCGAAGCGGGAACAGAAGCACTGACTAGGGCGCGTGACGAGGCGGAAGCGCGATTCCCGGATTACTGGAAAGTAATAAGTGAAGCCGACCGCTATAGAAGTTCCAACCCTGATCGCGCCGACGAGTTATACAAACAAGGCGTAGAACAGTTTCCAGACGCAGCTCCTCTCCTCGGCAGCTACGCAAGCTTCCTAATAGATCACCGCAAAGACTCCGACCGCGCTGAGTCAATGTTCAAACGGGCACTGTTAGCAAATGCAAAAGACGCCATAAATCTCGGCAACTATGCAAACTTTCTCAAAAATTACCGCGAAGACTTCGACGGTGCTGAAACAAGGTACAAACAGGCGATGGAAGCAAATCCAAACAACGCCATAAACCTCGGAAACTACGCAACCTTCCTTTGGAAGAATCGCAGGGACTTCGACGGAGCTGAAGCAATGTACAAACAGGCGATGGAAGCAAACCCTAAAGACGCCACAAACCTCGGTAACTACGCTGATTTCCTCGCGCACATCCGAACAGACTTGGACGGCGCTGAAACAATGTACAAAAGGGCGATGGAAGTAGATCCAAATCTCACCATTTATCTCGCAAATCTGAGCGGACTTATGCTGGCGCGTGGCAAAGAAGAAGGCTTGACTCATCTTCAGCGAGCGCTTGAACAATTGCAAAGCAAGCCCTATCCAACTGTCGAGCTCGAGTGTGCATTTTATCTCTATGCTCACGGACCCGCGGAGCAGCGCACGAAAGCGTTGGAAACCGCAAGACGGCTGATAGAGTCAGGCGTTCGCTCGCCGGGATGGGATATGTCTCGTAATGTCCAACGAGCGCAAGAGGACAAGCACCCGGAATCCCAGTGGTTGGAGAAATTGGCAAAGGTGATCGGCGATGAAGCTGAAGTTGAAGTACTGAACAATTGGAGCGCCTGGGCGAACATCAAATTCGAGAACAATTCGGACAATGAAGCAGGTAAAGAGCCACCGGCGGCAGGTTAGTGCTTTTTCAAATAAGTTATTTGCATACTTTCTTCCCCTTAAGGTAAGGGGGTGAGGCGCGGGCTGAGCGCCGAACGAGGAGGGGTTATGAGTATTCAAGGACTTTCTAACTCCCCTACCCCCTCTTTCAAAAAGAGGGGGACTTAAAAAAACTAATTTGAAAGAGTACCAGTGAGGATGCTGCGCCGCAAACTCCGGAAGAGCAGCAAAACCGGTTCCAACAAAAATCAGTTAACACACGGCGGCCAAGACTTCAAGTGAATACAGACGGCACAGTAGCGCGTCCGCTCACAAAAGCATAAAGCACAAGCCGGCAACGATCGTAAAGGGAATCGCAAACAGCGCCAGCTTGAGGGGGCTGAGGCCATTGTCAAAATATTTCTTGAGGATCGCGTTGCCGGCCGGATTCGGGGCATTGGCGATAATGGTCAGGCCGCCGCCTGTGACCGCGCCCGCGACGATGGCGTATTTCTTTTGTCCGATGGCCGAGAATGGTTCGGAGAATCCCGGTTCAAGCGCCAATGTCGAGAGATAGGTTATCGCGGCATTATCGTTGAAGGCGGTCAGGATAGTCGAGCCGAGAAAAAGGGGAACCTCGTCGAGGCTGGCGATGATCGGCGCGATCCACCACTCCTGCAGCGAGCCGTGGGTAACGAGGCCTGCCAGGAAAAAGCCGACCAGCAAGGCCGGTTTGATATTGATATCATCCTGGTACTCGCCGGAGATCGCGCACCAGCCCAGAAAAAACAGGAAGCCCAGCATCAGGAGCACGGCGTGGTGGGCGGTGAAGACAGCCCAGCCGAGCGAGAGAATATGGACGCCTATCACCCAGGCCGGAATTCGCTGCACCTTCTCTTCCGCCACGGGCAGGACATCCATCCGCTTAAATTCGCGAAAGAAAAGCGCCGCCGCGCCAAAGGTACAGATCACAATCGAGAGGGCGGCTTTCCAGCCGAAATGCGTGAACATATAAGTGAAGTTTTCCGCCCAGCCCCATTTGGCGGCAACCATAAGGACCGGCGGCGCGGCAAAGTGCGTCAGCGTCCCTCCGATTGAGACATTAACAAATAGCAGCGCAATTGTGGTGTATTTCAGGACGTTGCTCGGATTACGCTCGAAAAAGTAGCGCGCCAGCAGCATGGCCGAGATCGTCATGGCCGCCGGTTCGGTAATGAAAGACCCCAGGATCGGCGTGATGATCAACACTGCAACGTAGAACTTGGCCGTTTGTCCCGGTATTGGAATGAAGCGACTGAGGCTAAGGACAATTTTGCGGGTGATATATAATACCGGCCGGGTAGCCGCCATCACCATGATTACGATGACAAAGAGCGGTTCCATCATCTTGGGCGTCACTTTGTCGAAATAGTCCAGGGTCCAGTTGAGGTCGTAGAACCACCAGGAAAGATAAAACAGCGGCACCAACCACAATCCGAAAACAACTTCGATTTCGCCGAGAAAATGAAATATGTTCTCGCGCATCGATCCCTCGGGATAGCGGGAAGCGAGCTTGTTGAAATAACTGGCGCTAAAGGTATGCAGAACGGCCAGGGCAAAAACGCCGGTCGCGATGTAATCAAAAGAGACTTCGGGCATACAGGAGGTCCAATCGGGATTTTGGTGTCGGAGCTACGCTGGGTCGCAGCCAAATTATCGAAACGAGCCTAAATACGAAAATCTCGTCGGATGAGTGTTTACCGGTAAAATTCGGCGTGATTTTTTGCCCGCACTCCACGGATGGCAAGCTAAATTCAGCGGACAATCATTCAGGCTTTACTTAGTGTCAAAATAACACTATATTTGCCCAATGAAAAAGCCGAACAATCCGATCGCAGCCGTCGACATGGGCATCTTCCGCTTCGATGGTGAAAGACTAAGCGTCTTTCTCGTGGAGTTGCTTCACGGCTCCTTCCGCGGACGACTGGCGCTCCCCGGCGCCCGCCTGGCCGCCGAAGAAAGCATGGAAGATGCGGCACTCCGCGTGTACCGGGAAGCAGGCGGCGATACGCCATGCTTCATCGAACAGGTTTATACATTCTCAGCTGTCGACCGCGATCCGCGCAGCCGCGCGATCGCAACGGCCTATATGGCTTTTCCGCCGGACGGCTGCCCGCCATTTCAGCCTTGCAGTAAGTATGCCCGCGGCGCCTGGTACGATGTTTTCACGGTCCGGGACCTGGCCTACGATCATGAGCAGATTTCGCGGGTCTGCCGGCAGCGAATTGCCGCCAAGCTGAACTATACGACGATTGCGCTGCTCTTGCTGCCGGAGGAATTTACGCTGACGGAAATGCAGACTCTCTATGAACTGTGCAGCGGCGAACAATTCGATAAACGCAACTTTCGCAAAAAGATCAAATCGATGAACATCATTGTGGAAACCGGTCGTCAACGAAGCGGTCGCAAAGCCCGTCCCGCAATGCTTTATCGCGCCAAACGGCGAAGCATGGAGCTCGTTTCGCTCTTCCGCTAAAAATTTTTTTTGCCTCACTTAGTGTATTTTTTACACTTAAAATGCCGGTCCCATTGCTGGCAATGGAGTCCGGAGAAAGCGAGTCCCTCATGAGTCCGAAACAAGGTAATCCGCAACAGGTATTCCTGCCCCAGCGCAAAACCCACAGAACTCCGCGTCTATTGATGGCCGATGCCTACACCCTGGGCAGCGGCAAATTCCAGGCGCCCGTCGCACAGGAAAAATCGATATACTATCTCGCCTTTCGCCGCGCCCTGAACGATGTCGACCCAGAGTTGTATGCCGGGGATGACGAACGCATCGTATTCTGCGGCCTGCAGCGCATACTCGAAAGGCTGTTCTACGAGCCTGTCAGTCATGCCGAGATTGATGAAACGCTGCGATTTCTGGCCCGCTTCAAAGCCACGTCGCAGGGCTTGCGGCGCTATCATTTCGACGAAACATTATGGCGCCGCGTCGTGGATGAATTTCAGGGCCGGCCGCCAATACGCATCGAAGCACTGCCGGAGGGCAGCGTGGCTTATCCCCACGAACCGGTCATACAGGTTAGCTCGCTTGTAGCGGGAATGGGTGAATTGGCGGCGTGGTTCGAAAGCAAGATTGTCCAGGTCTGGAGCACGACCGAACGAGCGACCAGGGGACGCCACTGGTTCAAGTATCTGACGGAAATGATTGCCGAGGTCGATCCTGCCCTGGATCGCGAGGAGCGCTATTTTCTGGCGGCAACACTCACGCACGATTTCGGCGATCGCGGTGGAATCTGCGCGCAGGAATCCGAAGAGCTGGGAATGACGCACCTGTATTCATTCAGCGGCAGCGACACACTGGCGGGCGCCTACCAGGCCTGGAAAAACAGCGGCGAGCAGGCCGGCGCCGCAAGCTCGGTGGCAGCCCTGGCGCATCGCAGCGTGCAGCCCTGGCTCCGGGAAGGCGACAGCTACCGCAGCATCTATGACGCGGCCGACAATGGCGACTTCATTTCGATGGTCGCCGACTGTTATGACTACTTCGCTGCCGTGGATAATTATCTGCTGCCCCTGGCGCTCGAATCGGCCGCCGCCAGCAACGGTAAAATTGTGGTTGCGCGGCCTGACAGCGGCGATCCGCTTGACTGCGTGCTCTACGTCTGCAATCTGGCTATTGCGCATGGTTTGTATACCGAATACCATGGCTACAAGTATCCGACGACTCTCAAGTGTATCCAGGGCGACGGCATGTCCTTCGCCGTGATGAAACACATCTTCGAAGAACTTAAACAACGGCGATTAGCGCCCCACGCCTGGCTGCTCTTCGGTGTCGGCGGCGGCTTGCGCAATCATCTGCAGCGTGATCACCTGGGCGCCAAATATGCCCTCTGCGCTGTCGGCAAGCAAGACCGGCCGGTCATTAAATTGTCGGAGACGCCAGGTAAGTCGACACTCCCGGGACCTTTCAAGCTACGCCGCGGTGAAAGTTATCTGCGTTCAGCCACTACGATCGCCCTGGCCGCTGAAGCCGGCGACAATGCGCTGATTGAATACTTTAACGGCGCGCGGGTCGAACGACCCTTTGGCCCGGGTCAGGATGATGATTTTGGCATCATTAGGCAACGCATTCAGGACGGCTTTGACGCGATGCCGCCCAGGATGCCACTGCCCGAGAAAGCATATCCGGCATCAGAGCTGGTGCTGCGGCAGAGGAAAGCAGAAGAAGAAGCTCGGAGACATAGTTAAACAATTCCGATCGATGCAACATTTTCGTTAACCGGCCACGAAAACGGTTACTGAAGAAAGTCCTGATATCCGTGGAGCAGAGCTCCGCCAGCAGAAGCAAACACATGTAGCCGGCACCCGGTGCAGATGAAGAAACCTGCCTTTTCCAGTTCGTCTGGCGGTAGGTTTCTTCGCCTCTTTCAACGGTCCGGAGGAAGAGACAGGAATGCAAGGAGTGGTCGCAAGAAGAATGATTCCGACGAACGTGCCACAAAAAGACAGTTTACATCGGCAAGCGGCTCCGGGCTGTGCACCGACAGGCTGCAGGGGTTAGCAGTGGAATTGCTAAACCTATCACTGAATTCGCTGAAAGCCCGCCACTGATCTACGGCCGTCCCTGTGTACAAACTGAATGAAATACATGCCGGGCGCCAGTCCCGCCGTTGAAATGTTAAATTCCCGGGTATCGGTCAGCTCACGTGAAAAATGGATAGCACCGTGCAGCGACAAGATTCTGGCGACACCGCTGACGTTTTCGTCGAAGCGCAGCCTAAGTTCGCCGGTCGTTGGGTTGGGAAAACTTGCTATACCAATCGAGGCGCTGCCGTCGGGCGGATTAACAATCCCGGTGCCGATAACAACTGTGACATCGTTTGACGTCAAGACAGGATAGGTGCCGCTGAACATCCGTACTTTTGTGTTAAACACTTCGTCCAATGCGCTTCCGGACTTTATCGGCATAGCAAAGACAAACTCCAGTCTGTCATCCGGAACTACACTCTGTGGTTCGAAACTCGCGCGGGGAATGTTTAATCGATAGTGCCCCCCGGAACGATGTTCGACGAATCGGTCCTGGCGGTTGAAGTCGACAAGTGTCGGTCCCGCTGTCGAATATGACGTATCATAATCAATCCAGAACTCGAGCCGGCCCTTGTGACGCAGGTGGCCGCGATTGAGAGCTTCCAGGCGGAAATACACGGTGTCGCCGCCAGTTACGGCTGTCTGGCGGACAGGAGTGCCTTCATCGAGGATGTCGAGTTGTATGTTTCTCTCTTGCAAGGGCCAGGCAAAACATTGCTCCGTCAGCGGGTCATTTGGCTGGTCGGACTTTGCAAGCAGATCGAAGCAGACTTCATCGCGGCTCGTTTCCGTCGCTATCGCCACTGTAAGGTTTACTGTCCTTTCCTCCCAGGGCAGCAGGTCTGAAAATTTCTGTAAAATGATCGTCCCGTCCTCTCGTAATTCGCTTGCGCCATAGTCGCTCGATGAAGCGACAATCTCCATAGTTGCACCGCCGGCGCTTAGCCAAACAGCACGGAAACGAGCGTCATTGGCACTCAAATTGCGGAATGTCAGTTCAATGCTGAAAAGGCCGGTTTCAATTAACGGTTCGACGACAAGTTCGGCAGCAGGCCTTGGAGTCGGCGGCGAGGGAATCGGCAATTCGATGTAGGCATTGTGGCCGGCGCTGTCCTCCAGGTCGACCCAAAGGGCATTGTCGGCCCGACCGCAGGGCGGCAACCATTGTTGGCTTGCCTGGAGCCGGATTTTGTGTCGATATCCACTCAAGGGAACAGTGGCTTTGAAGGATCCGTCCGCAGCGGTGACGACGACATTATCGTCTTGCGAGACCACGACGGCTTCATTTGCCACTGCCGGTTCACCCGGATCGCGTATGCAATCGTTATCGAGGTCTTCGAACACCAGGCCGCGCAGTGTGAAATTTTCAACACTGCCGGGTTCGCAAATTTCGAAGCGCTCGATAATTCCCTCGCCGGATAGCGTCAGATACCCGTCTCCCTGCGGTGCAAACACCACATCGGTAAAATTTCGACCCAGGGTCGGACATTCCGATACGATCGAGCCTGTCTCCGTATCGAGCACGTAAACATTTTTCGTCACTTTGTCCGCAGCCAGCAAATGACGCGAGTCAGGCATGAAGGCCACTTTGAATGCTCTGACATCGAAACGGCGATAGTTGCTTAGATTGACCTCCGGCCATGCCTGCGTTTCCCATACAGCGATGTAGTCACCCCGCGCAACCGCAAGCAATTGATCGTCAGGCGCAAAGACAGGCAGGACACTCTGGTCCTGTTCCGCATCCGAAAGATTAGTGTTAATTTTCTTAAACTCGTCGGAGTTAAATGAGGCCAAACCTTTCTCATCGAATTTTAATCGTCTGTTGCCGGCATACTGAACGCTTTCAGGGTTGCCCGGACCTGTTTTTTGTGTTAGCAGATAGCCAAAATTACCATAGGCCAGGGCTGCGTTGTGCGCTGTTGCGAGACTTACCGTAAGGCCGATCTCCGTCGTGCTGAGCACCGACCGACTGTTCGCATCCAGCAAACTAAGCCACCCGACGGGATCAAGATCGTTGCCGCGAAAGTGGCCGAAGGCAAGCAGTAAAAAACGGCCGTCGCCGGTATAGGCAATCGCCTGCCTATCCACGTGGTCTGCATCGCTGGTCAGAGGGACTTCCTGCTCAGCGATCATTGCCCCCGAATAGACATCCCAGGTCTGCAAAACTATCACAGCCCGTTTGTGATCAGAGGCCAGGGTTAAACGGCGGCCATCAGCGGTAAAATCAAGATTGCTGCCTCGATAGGGCGACAGCTCGATGCGATGACGCACTGTTCCATCGGCCTCGAGAATTCCGACAAGCGCCGCATTATCCGGCGATGTGATATTGCTTTTGCGGGCTTTGTAGACGATCGATCCCCCGTCCGGCGCGAAGTCAAGATAGTCGACATGCCTATAGTCTGCCTGCCGCAGCCAACTAGCCCGGGCAAAATGTTTACTGAAGTCGCCGTCCACTTTCAGGGATTCGTTGTAAAAAGTTCCAGCTTCGGTATATATTTTCAAGGTCACAGTCTTCCGCCCGGCGGCATTGGCTGTAATACTAAGCGGAAGGTCTATGCAGGATGCCACTGCTAATGACAGGGGAAAAATGTTGTCGGTAAAGCTAAGGGCGGGCATGCCATCGCCCGGCATAACCTCGATGCCGAAGATCGTCAGGCTGACAGTGTTTGTGGAGCTATTGCATATTCGCAAAGTTTCGTTCAACGGCAGCCCCGGCTCCGCCTGATAGATCGGCTCGGCGGGAGAATCATCCTTTAGGCGAAAAATCCTGATCTGTTTTCCCGGGTCGGACAACTCGATGATGGCGCGTTGCGATGGATACCAATCCGTATCCACCACAATCTCGACCATGTCATCACTCTTGCGGGGACCATTAAACTGGAACTCGACTGTCTGTGATTGGCCGGATTCCAGGAAGACATCATCATAACTCTCGGGAATGTCTATCGGCGAGAAAGCGCCGCGCGCCGGCCGGATTGCCTTGATGGGCAGGGGTAGCTGACCGGTGTTAATCAGACGAAAAGTTCCGATTGTCTTTTCGCTCAGATCATCATAGCGAATATCGATCCGATCAATCTTAATACCGGTTTCCCGATACTCGACACTCAGCTTGATCTCCTCGGAATGATTTCCCCAACGAGTCCGAAGAAAGGTAAAAGGGCGCCCGAACATGGCTGTCGTCAATTTGAGCGGAATGGTAATGGTATCCGATTGCTCGGTCTGAAAGGGTGTCTGCGGCGCGCCTGCGGCAAATTCGAATCCCGCCTCGTCGGAAGCAAAACTCAAATCCGAAATCAACAATGGCGTGTGCGTCACCATTCGCAAATTCACGATCGTGTCGACGCCCCGCGGCAATGACGGCCGTTCATAGATAAAACTCAGGCTTTGGCTGAGCAGCTGATCCCTGGACTCGTGGGCTTTGCCGTAGCTTTGCGGCTCAGGAATTTGCGGATATCCATACAGTCCGCTTATTGAACCCGACGACATCAGAGCAATCAAACAGAGTAACTGCCAACGAAACACCGACATAGTATTGCCCTGCAAGTTTTTTGTGACTGTCATATTCATTCGATGTATCAGCCCGATTCCAATATCGCCAAATTGCGGCCAGGCTCGACTACTGTATTTCTACAACAGCGTATTTCGAATTCCCGATTGCGGATTTTCTGCTGTCCTGTTTTAGAGTTTGCACAAAAAACCACATTTGGCTTTGAAAATGGAACGAAAGCATTTTCTGGATAAAGTGAATAGTACACGAGATACGGGGTGCTTTAGTCCTGATACACAATTCTCCATTATCGAAAGGTTATGATGATGTCGAGTCAAAGGTGGGCAAGACAATAGAGAATAAGGTCGCTGCGGACCTTCTTTTGATCAATATTCCTGCTTTTCCCTGCCTTTGACTCTGCGAATCACAATTAAATCAGACCAAGAGTACAAGTATTTGTGCCTCTGCGCCAGGGTCAAAGGGTAAGCGCGCCACTTTGTCCTGCAAGCGCTGGAGATATTCGAGTATTCGCAACAGATTTGCAATGTCGCGCCAGCTTCCCCTCCAACACTGCTGTGCCAGGAATCTTGCCGCACGAAGAATGGTCAAGTGTAAGGAAACATTCAAAAAACCCTGGCTAATTCAAAGAAAGTGGCTGTAAGCAAAGGAGAGCAAGTATCCGAAGCTCAGGCAATTCACGCGAAGCTCTAAACAGGCTTACACTAGATTGCTGTTTCGCGATCGACAGTGTATCATCTCGTAATTTTCGATTTACGGCTGCAGGCAAAAAATGCCAGACCACTCCGAACCAAGGTGTTTATGTACTACGATCGGACCGGATCCAGGCGCGTCAGTCTTTTCCATTCTTCAGCGCGCGTTCGATACCCGCGACTCCTTTGTTAAGCGCGCGCATCTGGCGAACAGCTTCATCGAGGGTATCGCCGCTATCTCCGCCGCCGAAAAGCTGATTGTCCCGAAAGGTGGTTTTAATGTGTTCCCAACGCTCTTCTTCCTCCGGACTCAACATCCCATTGATCGCGCGGAATTTAAGCAGGTTGGCTTCAGCATTACCGGCAAGCGTCTGCGACTCATTGACATAATGACTGAGAACAAGGTTTTTCAGTTCTTCGTCATTCATCATCGGCAGTACTTTCTCGGCGATTTTGTTCATGTCGCGATACGAGCCCTGCAAGAGAAAGGGGGGCTCCGTGCGGTAGGCGTCGGCTGTAGCGGCCGATTCGATGTACTGTTGGTTTACGCGCAGGATGACGTCACGGACCCATATCAGCTTGCGAACGACATTAACATACTCATTCATATCGGCGGCGGAATGATCACCGTAAAATTCGATCCCCTCCCGCCGGTCGGAATCCGCCCACTGGATAAAGGCGTAGAGATCTTCCCGATGGCGGGCGGCAAGGCGACTCAGGCTTACATTCGAGGTCATACAGTTTTCCAGATAGCTGAGTTTAAAGGCTTCGCCCTCACCGCTGCCGATATCCCCTAAGTTGTAGGTATCGGCTCGGTTCGCGAGCATATCGGGAATAGTGAACTTTTCGCCGCTTTCGGTATAGGGATTGCCGGCCATAACAACCGCAACCTTGCGACCGCGTAAATCGTGCGTTGTGGATTTTCCCCGGTACACGCCTTCAATTTTACGCTGCGCATCGCAGAGCGAGATAAACTTCTGGAGAAATTCCGGATGACAATGTTGAATGTCATCCACATATATCATGACGTTGTCGCCCATTTCAAAAGCCAGGTTGAGCTTTTCCATTTCTTCGCGCGCAGCGGCGTTCGGGGCTTCGCCAGGGTCGAGCGATGTAACGCGATGGCCGATGGCAGGTCCGTTAATTTTCATGAAGAAAAGACCCAGACGATTGGCTACATATTCCATCAGGGTCGTTTTGCCATAGCCGGGCGGTGATATAAGAAGCAACAGGCCCATTCGGTCGGTGCGCGTCTCGACGCCGGCCTGCCCCATTTGTTTGGCGAGGTTATCGCCTATCAAGGGCAAATAAACACGGTCGATCAGACGATTGCGAACAAATGATGTCAGAACCCGCGGCATAAACTCGCTCAGACGCATTTCTTCACGTGTTTTGTCAGCCAATTCCTTTTTGCCCTGGCTGAATGTGCGGAACAGGGGTACGACCTCCCTGCAATAATAACTAAGTCTTTGAATGAATTCATTGTAGTCAAGCCTGTACACGCTCTTTGTGATATGCTGATGAACACCGTTCATTCCGCTGATTGTTCGTCGGACGGAAATGTCGATCAGGTTTTCGTTAGCCAGCTCGTGCTTGTTAAATATCATTGATGCCGCCTCGTCCAGATAGCGTTCTCTGAACTCGTCATTGCCGGTGGTCAGGAAAGCCCGAAGCCAGCTCCGCACTACCTGGTAGCGTCCGATCGCATCGCCGCCGATGCGGTCGAGAGCTCCGTTGAAGGCGGCAATAAAGTTGTTGGCGTACAGATGATCGGTGAATGCCTGCAGGAGTGCGGCAGCCTCGGGAGCGATGGCAAATCCATTCCCGCGCGTCAACTCATAAAACAGGTATTCTCCCGCTTCCTCTGTAGTCGACTCGGCGAACAAGGAACTACTTACTGCAAACTCATGCAGCAATTGCTGCAGATCCTTCACATAGGTCCGATGGGTACGGGCTGAAGGAAAGAGCTTTAACATTTCACCGATACCGTTGAGACGTCCGGCCAAAAGGTCGCGTTGCTCGCCGTCGATGAAATTTTGCCAGTAGACGATGGCGCAGGCGCGTGCCGTCGACGAATAGCGCAGTAAACCGATGCGATGATGGAGATCAAGAAGGGCTTTCAACAGGAGTGCGGCATCACTATCATGCACGCCCTTGATGTATCCTTCGTCATAGCGGCCGGCACAGAATTGCCGTACATAATCCGCAAGCTTGTCAGCCGGAGCATCCCGCAACGCTTCGGCTTCCCTGCCATCACCGGCGGTCACTTGCCGAAGAATCGTGTAGGCCAGAAATTCGCCACGATAAACATCATCATTTTCCGACGGAAGCTGTTGCTGCCAGACAGGGCGTGTCGCCATGAACGAGGCATCCTCGACTTCACGAAAATACTTCGTACCAGTGAGATGATAAAACATCGAATCATCGCGTCTGACGATTGTCACGTCTAAAACTTCGGTATTAACCGAAAAGTTGTGTTTGCCGAGCCGAATGACATTGCTGCCGTCTACAAACAATTCGGAACGATCCTTAAGCTGACGCAGCGCTTCTTCCTTGGCAGTCTTCAGGCGGGTCTGCACGTCATCGGCCTTAACACTATCGCCAATTTCATTGAGCGAATCGATAATATCCCGAACCTTTTCAATCATGAGATCCGCCGCGAAATAGGAGCTGATCTCTTCAGCGCTGGTCATAGTGTCGGAGCGTTTGCTTACACCCGTCAGGATGCGCTCGGCCGATGCCAATAATGCCAGCGAACGACGATTGCGCGCTTCCACCAGCGCCAGTTTTTTCGATTCAAAGGCATTGTAGACTTCTTCCCGCTTTTCCACCAGGATTGCTGCGAATTCATCAAATTCCGTAAAACGCGCTTCCAGCTCTTCAAGCTGCACCATCAGCTTCGTCAGGAATTCATCGCAGCGGGCAGGTGTATCGCACAAGTCGAGATAGTTAATTAAGCCCTGGCTCACCAGTTTGATTTGAGCGGCGAATTCGGCGCGGCCCTCCGCCTCCGCCAGCTGCTGTTTCCGCCCTCGCAACTGCGCACGAACCTGATTGAGCTTTGCAAAATTGGCAGAGATGTTGTCGATTATCAGCGTTGTTTTACTACTGTCTCCGATTTTGAGGTTGCTGACAATTTCGATTAACAACTCCAGATCACCGGCAACAGCGTCGATCGCTGCTTCACATTCAAGTGCGGCTCTCACCTTTTCAAGATCGGCAACAGCGCTTTCGATTCCATCGACGCGCTCCTTATATGATTGAAGAGCATCCTCCCGCATCAGAAAGTCGATACACTGCGCGGAGAGTTCGTCAGTTTTGCTTTTCACTCTTTCATCGAGACCGACAACCAGATCGGTATCAACATAGCGTAGTTCCTGCAAGGCGATAAGCGTCCCTCGGAGCGTTCGCAGAGCCGCCAGGTATTCCACGAATTCGCGCAGCTCATTCAATGAAGCGAGGCGAATGGCTTTCAAAAGTTCTTCGGTCCTGCCGGCGGCGGCGGCAACCTGCCGGCTTGTATCCTTCTTAACTGCCTGCACTTTCTCAAATTCGTCAACCGCAGAGCTTGCCGCGGACCTGATGGATGCCAGCGCCAACCCGAGGTTGTGCGCCCGGTCGTCGTTTATCCAGAAAAATGTGTCGAGAATATCGCCGCTGCGCTTGACAATGTCCAGGTAGAGATTCGCGTAATTGTCTTCCTTCTGCAGCAAGGAATACAACTCATGGCATTCGGCCATACAGCGAACGACATCTTTGTTGCCGAGTTGATAGAGATAACTGTCTTCATGGACCGTCATCTTGAAGTTGGGGCCGACATATGGAGTTTGCCAGATCTGTAAAACATGATGCTTCTGCGGTTCTAGTTCGGCCTTGAAGTACAGCAGCTTTCCATCTTCGAACAATGAAAATCCATTGCAGATGATGGGTGTCTGTACGCGCTGCTCGATGAGGTTGTACGACAGCAGAACATACACGCCGGCATCACGATTATAAAAGATGAAAAGGATATCTTCGCCGTTCGGCGCCGGAATTCGCCGTTCGAAGACCATTTCGTTCAGATTCGTCTCAAAAGCAAAGTATTCACCGGTCGCCAGATAATAGCCCTTGGGAAAGATAAATCCGTGCCCTTCCGGCAATAGTATTGTCGCTTCATCCAGGGCATCGATGCGCAAAGCGCTGCCCGTCTTTTCATTAAACAACACATACCGGAAGTCTTGCTCGCGATAGGGTCGGATTCGTAAGATAATGATATGGCCAAGCAGAGCATACTGAAGTTCAAGATCATCGAGTTGCTGTTCCCGCTCTTGTACCGCTTCAGCGTATATGCCTTCGCCCGTATCGGTATTGTCTTCGATTTTCAGAACGAGCTGCCCCTTTTGCAGTCCGACAAACAGGCGGTCGGCAATCGCGATATGCGGAAATTCGCCTTCGCGCTGCAGGTCACGGCTGCTACGGATCCAGTCGAACTCATGCTGTGGCGGATAACGCAGTTCGTGATCGCTGCGATTGTCGACATACTCGAGCCTATGATCCCCGTGCATCAACCACTTAAACACCTTGAAATCGTCAATGCTCTTGCCGACGCGGAACTTCATGTACAGATAAGGGCTGCGAAAGGCAAACTTGACAAAATGGGTCTGCTTATAGTACTTGTACAATCCTTTGAAGTCACGCTTGAAGTTGTCGTCTTGGATGAGCGACGCAGTGATCGGTTTGAAATGATCACCGTCAAAACTATAGACTGACAATACATCTTCGACTGTTGTTTCGGATTTGAGGCCGATATGGACATTGTAGCCGAAGATAAAATCTTCGCCGACAGACACCATATCGCGCGGCACGCAATTGTTCACCGTTGTGACGCGTTCGCTGCTTAACAATCCGGTGGCGATGGAGCCGAATACTTCTTTGCGCTCTTTGTTTAACAGGTTGAGACGCTGAAGCAAGTCCTTGGCTGCTTTTAGCAGACGTTCGCGAATAAGCTCATAACTGCCGCCGTCGAGCCCCTGGTTGCTTGAATCAGTTTTATCTTCTGTTGAAAGTGGACTTTCCGCCATACATGCCTCGGTGTTCTGAAATCAATTTTTCTTACCAGAGTCTCTGGCCCATACTTCACGTACTTTGTACGCGAGCGTGAGAATGCAGCAGCCCGCCTCAAGCCGAAAAAAAATTGTATACGCATCACTGTTGCAATGAAGCTGTGTCGCTTGCATTTGACACTCCGAGTACTTGGGCAACAAGTCTCTCTCTCCAGATTGAGAGAGAGAGACCGCTACGGTCGGATCAGACTATTCTCATTGGCCAGATCACTGAACAGACTAAACACAGGACCGGTAAAAGTGGACTTGTCTCGGAATGCGGATGCTGTCCCGGGCAGACCTGGCAAGGGGCTACTTAAGAATGGACGCCGCCGGTGCATCCGCCATACCGCTATCCTGAATCAGACCGTGAAGTTTTTGCAGGACGCCGCGGGTGTCTTCATCCGCCATCGTCATCAGCTTAATCATCAGGGCCGAGATACTGAGGTTTTTAACATCGTCCGAGCTGAGTCCGAATCTGGCTACAAAGCTCTTGAGCTTGGCCGCAAAGTCCTCGGGACCGCCACCATCGAAGAAAGCGCTTTTCACATCGCTGAGCACCGTGCTATTGTTTACAAGTCTGTCGACGGATTTACCCTTAGTGATCGAGTTAACTATCTGATCGAAGAACATCGTATCGCCGCCGACGATGTCGATCTTTGCGGTTTTGAGCCCTTCCCTGATAATGTCGGCCTGAGCTTCGGCAATATCTTTCTGGATCGTAATCTGCGCCAGTTCGATCTTCTTTTCTTTTTCAAGACGGAGCTTGAATTCTTCGTGTTCTTTGCCAACGCCATCGAGTCGCTTCATCGCTTCAGCTTTTTCCTCGATACCCTGCGCTTCGGCGCTGTATTTTTTGTGCATGACACTGGCCTGCGCCATTCCTTCTTTTTCCAGTGCGACTGCTTTGGCCTCCTGACCTTTAGCTTCAGCAAAGGCTTTTTGCTCCATGACCTGGGCTTCGGCCTCACCTTGCCTGGCCAAGGCTGCAGCGTGCGCTTTCACACCTTCCGCTTCAGCCGCAGCCTTTTTGGCGAGCACCGCTGCTTCGGCGGCGCCCTGCTGCTCCGTCGCTTCCGCGTGCGCCTTCACACCCTTGGCTTCGGCAAATGCTTTCATTTCGATAACCTGAGCATCGGCGGCACCTTGTTTCTCGATTGCCAGCGCTTTGGCCTCCAGCACCCGCGCTTCCGACAAGCCCAGCGTCGCTTCTTCCACAGCGCGAGCATCGGCAATCGTCTTCATTGCCTCGGCCTTTTTCTCCGCCGTCGCCCTGTCGGCATCTGCCTCGATAATTTTCTGTTCGGCCTCTTGCTTGGCGGCATCTTTGCCGGCTTCGGCAGCGGTTACTTCCTTTATTTTCAGCTTCAGCGCATCCTGTTCGGCCTGTGTTAATGCCACGAGCTTTTCGCGATCGGCGCCGGCGCGTGCGCGCGTGTCTTTAATCTTTTCTTCTTCTTCAACCACCGCCTTTTCAACGATGACGCGCTCGCGTATCACTTCCTGAATATTGCGACGTTCTTCCTCCACGGCACGCTCTTTTTCGATGGTGGCCAGATCGACAATCTTCTCTTTCTCAGTTAACTCAAGCAAACGATCTTTATCGACCCGCTGGGTTTCTACGGCATCGGTGCGTTCTTTGCTGCGTTGGGCAATGATGATCTGCCGCTGCTTGTTCTGCTCCGACACCTGAATTTCTTCTTCGGTCTGGATTCGGGACTGCTCCACTTTCAGTTTTTCTTCATATTGTACTCGCTCGGCTTCCGACTGTTCACGAGCAGTAATCGTAGCGACTTCCTTGGCTTGTTTCTGCTCGGTTTCCGCGAGCTGCCGCTCCATCTCTAGTATCTTTTCGCGCGCCTCAACATCCTGCTGAGTAATGATCTTTTCTTTGTTGCGTTCGATTTCATTTTTAAGGATCGCCTCGCGGGCAGTGATTTCCGTAATCTTTTTAATTCCCTCGGCATCAAAAATGTTGCTGGCAATCATATTCGTCAATGGCGTCTGTTCGAGATGATCGATTGCCGCATCCTCCAGCACATAACCATTGAGATCGGTGCCGATAGTATTCAGTATTTCCTGCTTGAATCGGTCGCGAGAGTCGTACAGCTCTTCGAAGTCGAATCGTTTACCGATTGTTTTAAGCGCTTCCGAAAACTTCGCATCGAATAATTCGATAAGGGCTTCCTGCTGCGAGGCACGCGCGCAGCCCAGCGACTCCGCTACCTTGAGAACGTTGTCCGCTGTTTTATTAACACGTACGAAAAACGCCACCTTTATATCGGCACGGAGATTGTCCTTGCAAATCAGGCCGGCCTGCCCCAGCCGTTCAATCTCGATGCGTTTCAGCGATATGTCCATCAACTCCGCCCGGTGAACTACCGGCACAACAAACATCCCGGCGAAATCGACTTTCGTCCCCCCCATCCCGTTGCGGACAAGCGCTTTCCCCTGCTCAACTTTTTTGTACATTTTCACGATCCAGGCAATAGCCCCGGCTACAATAAATGCTACAACAGCGATTGCTACATACGATACGGATTCGAGCACTGCATACTCCTTCTTCTATTAACAAGAGTTTTATGGTTATCTGTTTATGTATTATTGACTTTACTATTACCCTGTCTTTCCGGTTTACTGCTAGTCCAGTATTCCTGAGAAAGAAGCATTGCGTCAATGGGTTTAATATCCCCTTCTCTACGAAGCGCTAAAATGCTCCGATCGCGAGAGCTGTTTTCACTGACTCTCAGAGAACAAGAATCGGCGCTTCCCGTCATTCCGCTCCGTGTCTGCCCCGGAGAAGAATGACGGTCGGCGAACTGAGGTCAATGGATGAAGCCGCGTTAACTCCACCATCGACCGTATTGCAACAGCAGGAATGGCTCTGTTACAAGTTCTGTGTTTGCTCCGGAGGCGGTGCACTGTGCAACCGCAGGCTCTGCGGCGTACAATTCAGCTTCCGAAAGTTATTTGAGTTTAGTCGGATAAGGGCCGTCTCTCGATAGGGTCGCGCGGCCAGACGCGCTTAGCTTTCAAATGGCTGTATGTAATACAGGTTTTCAGTTTCGTTGAACTCGACCACGACAGCCTGCTGCCCCTTATTGATAGGTCGGCCGCCGAAAGTCTTGGCATTCAGCAATAGCGGCGCTCCGGACGTCGGCACCTCGATTTGTCCCAGACGATTTGATTCGACGCTGGTAATGGCAATGCCGACTTTGCCGACAATGACCCGGCGCTCGCGCTCTTCCTTCTGCATCGACGCAAACATTTTTTTCAGCGGCGCGGTTATCAACTTTGTCGCCAGAAGACTTATGCCAAAGTTGGGCAGGAAGACGAGTAATGCGGTCCAGCCGGAGTCAGCGGCATTGAAATAGTGATTACCCAGAACCGATCCAACCCAGAGAAAAAGGGCGAAAAAAGAGATGACAATCATGAACGGCACCGTGCCGAGATTGACAAATGCCAGCAGCGATTGCACCCAACCGAGTTCCGTTCCGCCATCAATGTCGGCACCCGCATCAACATCCGCGTCAAGATTGACATCGGCGGAAACATCGACATCCGTGTCGAGGTCGGCATCCAAATCAAAGTCCAGGAAGCTGATGTCCAGGGCTCCGAACATCACGATGCTCCAGTAAAGCAGCACCAGCAAAAGCAAAAGAGTAAAAGGTAGGTTGAGTATTGAAAAAGAAACCTGTATCAATTCAGCCATGGAATTCTCCGAAAAAATTTCGTCGGCATTTCAACAGGTTATCGGAAACGTGTAGGTTGTTATGCCACATAGCTCAACTACGGAGTAGAACCTTGATTTGGTTCAAAAATCGGTCCGCAACTTTTCAGCGAAGTCAAGACATGCCTCCTGCGAACGCAAGTAATCGGCGTACGCTAAAATACGATTTCGGAGACAACAAGGGAAGGCAGTTCTCGCTTTCCGGTAACATCGCATCAGGATGTTTCGGCGGTGACGTGAAGCGGGCGGAGCTCAGTCCCTCTCCTACTCGCTGACGGATTTTCAGGCGCTCAGGCAGAATACGGCAGCGCAATTATTCGAACTAACTCAACAGATAAATCAAAACGCCGAGAGCGGCCAGCCAGAGATTGGTTATGTTGCTCACAATAATATTGAGCAAGGCCGCTTTCGGCATGTCCTGACGCAGCATTGACAGTGTCGATTTGAATTCGGGCCAGGACGTTAAAGTTGACAAAATGAGAAAACCGATAATGCCCTTGGGTGCGCGAGATGCTTCGGATGTATATGTCACCATAAAATCAAGCAGAAATCCCGTCAAAATTAATGTCAGCATAGCCGGTAGAAACCAGACACGGGATATTGCCAGTTCGACATCTTCATCTTCACCTTCGTCATCAGGCCGGGTGATAAACAGGTAGACCGTTATAGCGACAACGAGTACGACCCAATAAAAATAGAGCGCTTCTTCGATGAGGTAAAATGAGAGTGCCAGGCTGATGGTTATGACAAATACGCACAGTCGGTATATGATATTGAGGCCCCAAACATCCTTCATCCGCCGGGCAAGCATACTTGCGGCCAGCAGCAGCAGGACATTCATGAGATTGGAGCCCAGCGGCGTAGAAGACGCAAAAATAATATCATTGCTTAACAGACCAATTACCAATACCAGCAATTCCGGGCCGTTGGTCAAAAAGCCAACGATCGTGCCGATACCCCGTACGTTGCGCAATGTCGCAATGAGAATTTCAACCGACGTGCCGACCAGATACATCGCAAGCACAATACCGCAGGCGCCGAGAAAGGCCTGTTCCGCCTGACCGCCGTTTATGAACGCCGTAATGACGAAAAACGGCAGCACGACAGCCCAAACGACCAGGTCAATTTTCGAAACCGATTCGCGAAGAAAAGCGCCTAATTCGTTCACAGTATTATCTATTAATCGTACTTTTGTCGGGGGCGAAACCGGGCCAAAAAAGCGATACCGACCAGCGGAAAGTGACGCAACGGCCCTGAAATTTAATCGAAAGGCAGCCATTGTTGATGAGCAGCCAAGCCAGCCGCAACGCTGACGCCGTCCGGCAGCATCGCGGTGTATAACGCGCAAAGCCCGGCTTTAGTATTGAAGAATACTCCACACGCCTGCCCGGCAATCGGAATATTCTCCGTCGGGGGCTGTGCTTCCTGGCCTGTAACAAAAAATTCCCAGATGGATTGCTTGCGGTGAGCGCTTATGAAAATGTCCGACGATCTACGCTCGATGTCTGACGACGAGGTGTTTGCGCTCGTGCGTCAGGACAACGAGCGCGCCTTCGACGAGATTTACGACCGATACGAAAAACGTTTGTTTGCTTACTGTTTGACGGTGCTGAAGGACCGTGAGGCGGCGGCGGATGTATACCAAACGACCATGCTGACGGCCTTCAACAGCCGACATTCGTACAAGGGCGGCAATTTTCCGGCTTGGTTCTTCACCATAGCACGCAATTTTTGCCTGAAAGCAAAGCGCAATGTATTGCAGGTCACGTCCATTGACGACTACGCAGAGAGCATTCCCAACGAGCGCGACAGGACAAACGCCGACTTTCTGCTGGATGAAGCGTTCAGCCGAGCGATCGCCGAGTTGCCCGAGGAATTTCGTCTGCCGATCGAATACAAGTACATGGGCGGCTTTGCCTACGACGAAATCGCAGAAATGCTCGGTATTAGTCTCTCGCTGGTCAAAGTTCGCATCTTCCGCGGCAAAAAGATCTTACGCAAGGTGCTTCAACCCTACATGCAAGAATTGTCATGAAAAATGATGAATTGATTGAAGGTCTGCTGGACGGCCGACTCAACGAGAAGGAACGAAAGGAGCTGGAGCGGCGCTCGGCCGCTTCACAGGAGTTGGCTGATGAAGTAAAGGATTTGCAGCGCGTTGAGCAGCTGCTGTTGCGACGCGCCGATGGTATCCTCGGATCCTCAGGAGCGATGCGCGATAAGGTCCGCGAACGTTTGCGCGATGAGCTGGGCTTCACGGCGCAGAAGAATGATGTCAGTGCGAACGTACAACAGGCGAATAAAAAGAAACGGCGGCGAATAATTTTCTTTTTCATCGTTTTTCTGGGCCTGAGCTCCACGATCGCATGGCTGACGCTCGGCGGCAGCTCCGGCGTAGTGCCTTCCGGCAGCGACACTGCAGACAATATCGACATCACTCGCCAGACAGAAGCGGATCCCGTAATTTCCGAGCACACTGCAAGCGAAGCAATTGTTGTCGACGCCACTTCTCAGTCGGAAGACGGCCCAAGCAGTGACGGACAGTTCGATGAGACGGCAACGACAGCGCCTGCGGGCGAAGCCGAAGAAACTGACTTTGCAGACTCGGAAGAGCGTTCACAGCAAGTGTTGCAGTCACCCCCTGAGTCTAGGCCGGAACAGCCTGGAAACGAAGCTCCCCAGAGTTTAGCTGCCGACACCCCGGAAGGCATGCAGCCGCAGGAGCGGGAAGAGATTGTCGGCAGCGTCGAGTCTTCGGATGCGCTGCAGCAGCAGCTTCGCAAGGCAATCGCCGGTCTGGAAAGGACGTTTGCGGCGGGCGGAACGGCAATGGACAGAGCCGTCGCAGCACAACGCATTGCGGCTATGTATACGCGCCTTCAGGAAGCGGAGCAGGCTGCCGGCTATCTGCAAGAGGCTGTAGATCTTGCGCGCGAAGCGGGGTTAGACGCAATCGAAGCCGACGCACTGGGTCATCTTGCTTTGAACCGCGCCGAGTTGGGCCTGGAAGGCAAAGCGACTGAGTTGCTGGAACGATGTATCGCGATCCTGCAATCGACCGATTCCAATGAATTGGGACGCTGGCAAATGGAGCTGGAAAAACTGCGGCAGCGTTGACAGAAGGGGAATGGAAGCAAAAACATCCTGAAAACTCCTTACTCGCCCAACTGCGCGAGTTAACAATCTCCGCGCAGCGGAGCACAGCCCGGCGAGAGGTCACACAGCCGTCTTGTATCGTGCGGGCGGCTCAGCAGTAGAGCCCACAGGTGCACCATACCTGTGGGCTTAATTTTTTCCGTCCTGATTATGCCAGACCAAGACGCGAACCCGTCGACCGTACATCCGACCTTCCGGAAGAGTGTCGGGCAGCGGCCCAACAGACGCGCCAAGGCCAAGCGTCTCCGCTTCGGGCAGCCCCAGTGCCTGTGCCACCGCCTCCGCACGCCGCCGTGACAACTCACGATTCGTCTCCTCCGTACCACTCAGATCGGCCGCGCCGAGGATTCGGACACTATCGGCATTGCGCACTGATCCGGCAATCGCCGTGATCATCGCTCGATGATGCGGCTTTAACTGCGCGCTATTATGATCGAACCAGGCAAAGGTGAAGACTCTGACCGCTGTGTCGAGAATCGCGCGATTCTGACGGCGGATACTGTGGCTAAAGCTTATAGCGCCGGGCGTCGTTATTTTTTGTGAGCCATCGAGATCCCGTACGCTCATCGTATGCTCAAAATTCTGCGATAGGCCGGAAATTTTCAGGGCTTCATCGCTTGTGACGAATCGCCAGGATACCTGCCCGGGCGGATCGCCCTTGCCGCTGAAAGTTTTGACGACGCCTTCGCTGCCGGACACATCAATTCGCCAATCCGCCACGCCCGCCTCGGCATACACTTCCGGATAAAAACGCACTTCCGGCGGCGTTCCCTCTCGCAGCGTGTCGGCAAGACTCAGAGGCGCTAAAATCCGCGGATCATCTGCTTCAAAGTTCAGCCGGCGTCGCTCCGCCGCCTGCCGCTCATCGGAAAGCGCGTCTGCCGATTCGCCGGCGACAGCCAGCCGCAATTCGATCCGCTCTTTATCGATCCGCCAAATATCCACCAGATAGTCCCGAATCGAGGCAAAACGCGCGGCAGACAATTTCTCGGCCTCAGCCGAATTTGTGGTTTCCTGCCTGATACCGAGCGTGGCGTCGCGATGCAGCTGCATCCGCCTTCCGATTACATTGAGCAGCTGGTAATACGACTCGCCCTCGCTCTGCTGGTCAAAACGCTCGCGAAACTGCCGCACCTCGCTGCGGCTAAGCTGCACATATCGCTCCGGCAGTTCTGACGATCCCTCCGCAAAGAAGAGGCAGGGCAGCAGCGGAAAATGCTCTTTCCGGATAAACTCATCGACTTCAATACGTACTTCATCGGTCTCACTGCCGTCGGGCAAGACGAATCGGACGTCAAGACCGGCCAGCAACAATGCCTCCGGCTTTGGCACTTCGCGCAGCCAGGACTCGTGAATCGTGGTGCGCCGAAAGCTGATGTTGTCGCGCTCCCAAGAGCTGTCAAGCGGATTACTGCCGATCAATGTCACACGATCCCGTGAAATACCGGCTGTCAGAGTAATAACCGTGTCGCGGCGAAAGAGGGTATCAGCGATTATCCTCGGCGGCGGCGATGCAAGGTAACGAAAGCCGAGGCCCACGCTCAGGCGGCTGACATTCCAGTTGGCGTCGCCGGCAAGTGAGCTGAGGGATTGCTCAATGCCCAGCTCAGCACGCGGCTCCACGCCGCCCAGGCGCAGCACGGGCAAGCCCAGTTGCAGGGCAGCCCGCAGCGAGGCCGTCACTGTGGCGAGTTGATCGAGCGCGCCGCTCTTGGTGGATCGAGTCCGCGAACCATTGAGAAAGAGAGGCCCCGGCGGACTAATGATTGTCTCCGACTGGGCAAAGCTGCTGCTGGTGGGAATATCCAGCCGGATGCCGCTGACAAGATAGAGCTCGTTCATCCACGGCAATACCAGGCGCGCAAAGGGCGTAATACTCAGAAAAGCAGCATCGACTTCAAGCTGGTGGAGGATGACACCCTCCTCGTTGTTTCCCGCCACGATAAAGGTGGTGTTTTCCCGGGCTTCCAGTTCAATCGAAGGAAAGGGTTCGTAAGCGAGCCGCAGCCCGAGTCCCAACCAGGGACGCGCGTGGACGAGACCCTCCAGTGCCAGGGAAAAACCGCTGCCGCTTCCGGTGGAAAAAGGATCGGAAGTGGGCGGCAACTCAATCGGAGCGAGCGTTGAAAAATTAGGGCTGTGATCGCTGAAAGTAAACAACAGGAGAGCGCCGAATTCCGGCGCGACCCGGTCCGCGGCCGTCACTGTACCGGCGGTCCCGGCAAATAACAGGCAAATACAGAATCTTGCGAACCACTCCCGCCGGTGCTGCACTATCATCCGGCAAATTTATTCAAAGCGCACTGTCCGTACCAGAGAAAATGTGCCTGAACGCAGCCGACAGAAATAAATCCCGGAGGGTAACTCATCGGCGCCAAGGCTGGTGCTGCTTTCCCCCGCCTGACGGTCGATCCGCTCGCTCAGATCGAGCACAAGGCTGCCGGCCATATCGAATATCTCGAGCGCGACGTCGCCGGCGGGATAACTGACGATAATTTCGGCTTCGCCTTCGCTAAGCGAGCTGGGTGTGATCTGCAAAGTCAGCGGCACCCCGTTTGGGTTGACAAAACGGAGACTTTCGTCGTAGTCCCAGATATCACTGGTCCGAAACTGGCCGGACTGCAACTCGATGTCGGCTTCGATCACGTTGCCCTCGCCATCAAGCCAGGCAAAGTCGTCAAGCCCGAGAGGCGTTGTTTCGGCATCGCCAAGTCCCGCAATCATGGGAATGGCGATCAGGGTCTGCGCGCCGCCCGTCAGGCCTGCAACGTCGAATGCGCTGTTAACGGTCATCCTTTGCAAGCCATCTTCGACAGGGCCTCGCAGCGCCGGATCGGCAGCAGTGCACATACTGGCGTTGAAGCTGAGACGAAATCGCAGGGAGGCGACGTCGGCCACTGTTAATGATTCATTATACTCTTCAATAATCAGCGGCAGCAAAAAACGCTCGCCGACCCGGGCCGTCAGTTCCGCCGGAATACTGAGTCTGGCGAAAGGCGGCGGCCGCTCACCGGTTCCGCTCAGTCTAACGACAAGATCCCAGGGCTCATCGCTAACAATTTTGAGTTCAGCCTCAAACAGGCCCTCTTCCTGCGGCTTGAAGCGTAGACGCAACGTTATCGATGCACAGGGAGCCAGCGTGCCGGTCGACGCACTTAACAACTCGAAATAGTCATAATCCTGGAGGATGTCGCTAATCTCAAAATTGATGGTTTCGCGCGATTGGTTGCTAATGCGCAGATTTTTGACTCTTTCTTCACCGATCATGACGACGCCCATTCCCAATGAGCTTCCGACGGCCAATCCGCGGGGCGCTTCCGGCGTGAAGAGACCCACGAAGGCTTCCCGGGTCGGCAGCTCGTCTTCCGCTTTCTTAAACCTGGCCTGCGCTGCTTTGCCTCTGATGGGCAGATCGACTGATTCGGTATAGCCGGCAAGGACGATCAATCCCTGGCTATTGAGCGCCAGATCGTGTCCCGCATCAAAACTGCTTCCGCCGAAAACATCGCTATAGGTAAAGCGGGGCTGCTCTTCCAGCCTCAGGCTTGCCAGGAAGACGTCGCTGGAATCCACGGCGCCGGTACAGCCTGCATTAATCAGAGGAAAGTTCTTTGAATAGGTGCTGCCGCAGATAAATACATTTTGTTCGCGATCCCAGCTTAGTGCGTAGGCAGTGTCGACGGTCTCGCCGCCGATGTAGGACGCGAACTCCACCGTACCGCCGTTCGCGGACATCAGGGCCACAAAGGCATCGACATCGCCTTCCGCCAGGAGGGGGTACGGCGCTTCATCGCTGACAGGGAAATCCTTCGAGTTGGTTGCGCCGGCCAGCACTACGCGACCGTTGTCGACGAGGGCGATGTCCATGGCAATTTCATCACCCTCGCCGCCCATCATAGTCGAGGAGATCAATTGACCGCTGAAGCTGAACCTGCTGAGAAAAATGTCGTCTCCATCCAGATACTTGACGCCGCCCCCTTCCGTGACGAAGTCATCGGATCGGGTCAAGCCGGTAACGTAAACATCTTCGTCGTCGCCCAGGGTCAAGGCCGTGGCGCGGTCATTGTTCATGCCGCCCAGAAAAGTCGCATAGCGCAGTTCCCTCAGATTGGGCGTCAGCGCCATGACGAAGGCATCGAATTCGTCGCTCTTGTCTTCACTGCGGTTAAGATTAGCCTGAAAAGCTTCTTCCAATGGGAAGTCACCCGAATTCGTCCAGCCCGCCAGATAAACACGACCGTCTTCGCCGACAGATACCGCGGTGGCGGCTTCGTGCAGATCTCCACCCAGGTAGCTGGCATAGATCAGCTCGGAGGCATCGGCATTAAGACGCGCGACGAAGGCATCGCGTCCGCCATAAAACTTTTGGCCGACGACGCCTTCACTGATGGGAAAGTCCAGTTGAGATTCGGTCTGGCCGCAAATGATGATGTCGCCTTCAGGGCCGAGAGCAAGGTCCAGCGCGACATCGCGCTCTTCGCCGCCAAAGTAGGTCGCGCTCTTTACTACGGAGGCATCAGGGCTGAGAATTGCGATGACGGCATCGACATCCTGATTCTGTTCGCGCTGGTAGGCACCATCCTGCGCCGGGAAATCAGCCGAAGTGCTCTGGCCGACTGCTATGATGTTATCGTTTTCGTCCACAGCAATTGCATGAAACTCGTCATTGGCCGTCCCGCCGATAAAGGTCGATGATACCAGGGGATCGATAATCAGTTCACGGCTCTTGTCGTAGGCCGCCAGCTCGAAGTCGACGGTAGGATGCGTGTCGACGTAAGAAAGCCGGAAGGCACAGGCTACCTCGACCGTATCCTCGCCAAACATCTGGTAGGCGAACAAATTATCCTGCCGCCATTCGTCCTGTCCGGTTTCCATAATCAAGGCCGCGTCATTGTCGAGCCGGACGTTGCGACAGCCGGTGATCGCAATGCGGATGAGCGAGGGATCGCTGCCCGGCGCCACATGCAAATCGTAGCGCGGCTGTCCATTCTGAAATTTCACGACGGCATCGATGCCGGGATACAGATCGCGCATAACAGCGCGCTCGTACTGCGCAACATTGCCCACATGCCGGCTCGAACGAATGTAATGGCGGCGGCCGGGCACAGATCCCCATCCTTCGCAGCGTGAATCCGCGCCAATGAAACGCAACGTCACCACGGCACCGCGTCGCATTGAATGGTCGCTCGACCTTATCCGGTCGGCAAGAAAGGGGGCGGCTTGCGGTTGATTGTCGGTGCCGGAAGCGGGATTCGGCGAGCCATACATATCGATAACGATGCGATCACCACACAGCCACAGATCGGTGCCGGGTGCCTGCGCCTGCATCTGTACGTCCTGCTGCCATTGACCTTCGTTGGGAACAAAGGCTGCCGGCACCATGACATCAGGCAGAGGCGATCCCGCCTGCAGCTCGCTTCCACAAAATGCAAACGCCTGCAGCAGAAACAGTACCAATGCTCCTGCCTGCAGGCGTATGCCTGAAGCGATAACTCCGAAAGTCATCGACGAAATATTCATAAGTCAGATCTCGGATTTGCGGCCTAGCGCTCTCGGGGCTTTCGGCGGTACCGGCACGCGCTAAAACACCGCGAATGCTCTTCGTGCATATACCAGGGCATTGCGGAAAGTTACAGAGAGCGCCTCGACTTCGCCAAAGCAAATCGACGAATTTCGAAGGATTGCGCAGAAGCTGTGATGCGCCGTCGCGGGATCCTTCACAGCCTCTGCTACAAAGCAAAACGGGGATGCCTCAGCACACCCCCGTTTACATCGTTCATTCAGTTTTGAAATGCTCGCGACCTAAAGTCAATCGTCACCGCCGGCAAAGGCCATGAGCAGGTGCAACACCGACTGGAAGATCATAAAGACGCCGGCGAAAAGCATCACCGCACCGATAATCGGACTGTCGATTGTGTCGTTATGCAGCAGTTCCGAGGTTGAAAACACCAGGGACAAGACGCCGAAGACGCCGATGCCGACACTGATCAAAAGACCGAATGGTCCGAGCGGAGCGATGAAACTCAGGAGTACCGCGGCGGAGATGCCGATGAAGAGTCCTGTCATCAGGTTTTTCGGGGCCGAGAATTTCTTGCCGGAGGTCCAGACCACAAAACTCACTGCGCCGAAGACGAGAGCGGTGATTACCAGGGCGTTCATCAATATGCTTGCGCCGGTGGCCATCATACCGACGACCCAGAGGATGGGGCCAAGGACCGCGCCTGCCACGAAGCCGTAGGCCAGCAGGGAGAGCAGGCCCGTTGTCGGGTTATTGGCAGTCTTGATTGCCAGACGCGGCAGGAAATTGATCAAGACCATTGCCAGAATCCAGCCAATCCAGCCGGTAAACAAGGAGCGGATCGGCTCGACGGAAGCACCGACGTAGCCGCCGAACATTGCCGCGACAACCGCCAGCGACAACATCATGTAGGATTGCTTGACAAGCGCACTGCGTGATTCACTGAGCTCCACTTTTTCGCGCATGCGCTCGGTAAACGTTGCTTCTTGTGCATAAGCCATAACAGAAACCCTTTCTCTATAAGATGGAATAACATGATTTTCAACACTGTCGCATCAATACGACGAGGGGCGGCTGTTGTTTCTTGCCACAAAATTTACAAATAATCGCCTTAGCGTCCACCGAAATTCGCATCAAATCAATCCCCGCGCTTTCAGTTCCAGATAACGGTTGATCGTATTGACGGTCAGTTGCTCCGGCGGCGTCAGAATGGAATGAATGCCGAAACGTTCGAGCTCCTTGACAATTTCGCGCTTCTGAAAGGCAAAATGTTCGCCTATCGTTTTGATGTAGATGTCTTCCACCCTTTTCGGCTGCGATTCCAGCAGTTCCCGCAGTTCGGTGTTCTCAAAAAAAATCGTCACTAACACGTGACGCCGCGCAATGCCGCGCAGGTACGGCAATTGCCGCCTCATAGACGACACAGTTTCGAAATTGGTGAAGAGGACGATCAGGCTGCGCTGCCGCACCTTGTGCTGCAGCGCCGCATACATGGCCTCGTAGTTGGATTCAAGGTAGCCGGTCTCCTGATTGTACAGAACTTCCAAAATACGATTCAAATGCGCTTTTTTGCGCTCAGCGGGCAGGACGGTCCCCATCTCGTGGGCAAAGGTCATGAGTCCTGCTTTGTCATACTTCAGCATGGCGATGTTGGAAATGACAAGACAGGCATTGATGGCATAATCGAGCAGCGTCAGACCATCGAAGGGCATTTTCATGACACGTCCCATGTCAATGATGCTGAATACCTGCTGCGAGCGTTCGTCCTGAAACTGATTCACCATCAGGTTGTGGCTGCGGGCCGTCGCTTTCCAGTTGACGGTACGAACATCATCGCCGGGAACATACTGGCGTATCTGATCGAACTCCATACTGTGGCCTATGCGACGTATCTTTTTGACGCCCGCCTCGCCGAGCCGGTTTGATATTGCCAGCAATTCATAACGGCGCATTTGCATAAACGAAGGATACACGGGCACCATGGCTTCGTCCCGCCCGCGATAGCGTCGTTGAATAAGACCGATGGGCGAAGCAACGAAAACATTAATACAGCCAAAATGATATTCGCCCCGCGCGACTGGCCGCAGCCGATACTCGATCCTTGCGGAAGCACCCGCAGACAGATGGAGGTGAAATGCCTGATCCCGTTTCTGAAACTGGACCGGTACTTCATCGATGATGCTGAGTCTGGTAGTGAAGTTGTAAAAGCTTTCAAGATAAATTTCGACAAGATTGTCGTCCCCATTCGAAAACTTTTCGGCGGTGCCGCGACGCGCAAACAGCCCTTCGCGCATGCGATACAGGATCAGAATGTCGAGAATGACCAATACCAGGAAGAGCAATAGAGCGCTTTTCATCACTATAAAGGCCAGCGGCCAAAAGTAACCGAGCACTCCCAAGGCAACGATGGCGGCGCTGCCGTAAAAAAAGCGATCGTCCAGGTACAGACTGCGAAGCAAGGCCTTCACTAGCGCGGTACCTCGATCTTCCTGATCAGCTCCCTGATGACCTCGTCGGGATTTACCCCTTCCATTTCTTTTTCCGGCGTGAGCATAATCCGGTGGCGCAGTACCGGGTAGGCCGCGCGCTGGATATCCTCGGGAATCACAAAATCGCGCCCGGCCAGCGCTGCCAGCGCTTTCGACGCCGCCAATATCGCCAGCGAGGCACGCGGCGAAGCTCCAAGGTACAGGGCCGGACTCGTGCGCGACTGATGCACGATCTGCGCGATGTATTCCAGCAAACGGGCGTCGGCATGCAACTCCCGCACCTGCGCGCGATAGTGTTCAAGCTCCGCGGCGCTGATGACGGCTTCCGCCAGGGTCCCCGCAGGCTCGGCGGTCGGCTTGTTGTTGTTCGCCAGGATACGTATTTCGTCCTCCAGCGAGGGATAGGCCACTTCAATCTTAAACAAAAAGCGGTCGAGCTGCGCTTCCGGCAGACGATAGGTGCCTTCATGCTCAACGGGGTTTTGGGTCGCTACCACCATAAACGGTGCCTGCAAAGGGTAGGTCTTGCCGTCAACGCTAATCTGGCGTTCCTCCATTGCCTCGAAGAGCGCCGACTGCGTTTTGGCCGGGGCGCGGTTAATCTCATCCACCAGGACGATATTCGCAAAGACGGGACCATGGCGAAATTCGAAGTTCCCGGACTGAGGATTAAAAACCGAGGTGCCGATGACGTCGGAAGGCATCAGGTCGGGGGTGAATTGCAGGCGCGCGAAATCAACCGAGACCGTACGGGCCATCAGGCGCGCGCTGAGTGTTTTGGCGACGCCGGGCACGCCCTCGATCAAAACGTGACCGTCCGACAGCAGGGCCGCAATCAGCAAATCGAGCATTTCTTCCTGCCCGACAATCGTGCGTCCGATTTCCGCCCGCACTTTATCGGCCGCGCCGCGCAGTCCGTCAAGTTTACCTGACTCCGGTGCTATGTCCCTGTTTTCCATTAGTAGTTGCTTTCACGATAAAATGAATCAATACGATAGTTTAAGTCGATCAGGCTTCCGGTACTGATGGATCGCTTCCTGCGAAGCGTGCTAACACTTGCAATCATGCCGGCAACCCGCTCATGGTCGACACCGGATTTCAGCGCCAGTCTGGCGATAAAGTCTTCGTCCAACTCATTGGTTTTCAGCCGATAACGCGCACGAATGTACTCCAGCAGATGTGTTATCTTTTTCCCGGCGACGTTGACGTGATCGTTATGTTGAAAATACAGCCTGCCGATGGTGGTGACAAAACTGAGCGTGGCATTTGCCGGCGCCGTCAGCACCGGAACAACTCTCTGACGTCGCCGAGCCTTAAAGACCAGGAAAAGCAGCACCGCGATCAGCGCTGTTCGCCAGGACCATTTGAGCGATTCTTCGGCCATCAGAACGCGCAATTCAGACCGGTCTTTATAGCGCCCCTCGGCGTCATATTGGTCCCATAAAACATCTTTCACCGGCAGGTAGGAAAGCGCACTCGCAACGTAGTCGCTGTTCGCGCCGCTCAACAGATTGTAGTTTGTGAACATCAGTGGAATGGTAGATATATAAAAGCCGCCCTTTCCGTATTCGATGTGAATAAAGTTAATACCGCCGTCAGCGAATTCGCCCAGTGCTGTTGTCCTCAGGCTGTCGAGGAAGGTAAAGGACTTTCGTATGAGGCTCGTTGTAAATGCGTATGAGCTGTCGGCCCGCAAAGCGGGATTGAGAAAGTTAACAGCTGCGTTAAAAGTACCCGGCAGATTGCGCTCCCCATCGGCTTCCGAAAGACTTCCTTTCTCGCTCTCGGGTTCGATGTCAACCGAGTCATTCCCTACAATCTGTTCTGCATCGGCCTCCAAGTCCTTATCACTGCCGGTCTGACTCTCGCTATCACGGGCTGTGCCGAAATTCCACGTGTCGGCAATCGCAAAGTTCAGCGAGTCGCTGAAGGCCTTGTGGAACTGTGTGGCGGCGATAAAGATCTGGTTACCGCGGGCCGCGAATTGCAAGAGTGCTTCGATACTTGTCTGATCGGGCGTAAACTTCTCGCCGACAAAGATGTAATTGACGTCCGCCGTGCTGTCACGGCCCTGCGGCAACTCGAAGAACGTGGTTTCCACGGCGTCGACGGCCGCGCCGGGAAAGAGGCCGGGCAGCATGGTGTACAGCACATATGTACCATAGGGAACTTTGTCATCGACACGGTAGGTATGACGCCAGTCGAGCGGCTGCGGACGCTGTAGCTGCGCATACACCGCCGCGATAAAGATCAGCGCAAGGACAGCGAGATAAACGCGGTACTTCGTCATGTGCCCTCACTCAGCCTGGCGGAAAACAATTCGAAGTGGGCTTGTAAGCGCTGAAACTGTTCGGAGCTGATGTTCAATTCGCCATACCAGACAATTTCGAAAAGCCGGCTAACCTCCCTGAAGTCCGACGCAAACGCTGAATGTCGCAGCTCCCTGGCATAATCGAGATTCGTTTTCTCCCGCTGCCAGTTAATCAGCTTGCGATCTGTTAACTCGCGCAGGCACTTCAGATACAACAGGCGGACGGCTTTGCGAAAACTGCGCTCTTCGATGGCTTCCTGAATCAAGGCGTCCAGACTCATTTCGCGAATGTCATCGACGGCGACGCGATAGGCAATCTGCGATTGATCGCTCCTGCCGCTGAGTAAACCGCTGACACTCGATCTGCTGAGGAGGACAACGACCAGGATAGCCGCCGCGACGACAACGGCGTAGGCCATCAATTCTTCGAAGCTAATCGGTGCATCATCCGGATAAAACCGGTCGAGGATGTCGCTGAGCCAGTCCCAGAAAGACCAGGAGTCCGCCGCATTCACAAGCCCGGCGCGCGGGTAATTGAACTCGGTGTCATTAGCCATTGAATGCAGCAGGTCGGCATCGAATTCGCGAAGCTGCAGCAGGCTGCTGTCGCGCCTAATAGTCGACAGCCCGGTATCCGCCGGCAGGTTGGCGGGCAACAGCAACAGCAATAGCATGAGGCCGATTTTAGGCATTTAATGCAGGCCCCGCTGTAGTTCGAATTTTTAACAGCAACATTATTTTCAGGCATCCTTGTTGTAGTACATAATCAAACTACATACTCTTAGGCATTCGGAGTCCAGCCGACTGCTCCCTTAAGTCCACTCAAGAGCAAAGCTGTCAGATGCAGCATCAGAGACTCGTATTCTGTCTTCGATTGTTTAGGTCCATCACCGACCGACTAAACTTCCGTCGCCGAGCTGAGCGGATGACAGGGGCAATGCGGGGACTACAGCAATCCCGACGCCTGATCCATCGGCCGGTGGATAGCAGGGTTCAACAATTCCGCCCGAAAGGGTGGCGGGTCGGAAATGAAATGTTTATGATTTTTGTGAATCCGGGTCGCTATCGTCCGTCCCTCTCCCAGGTTCGGAAGGAGGACGAAATCTATTTGTGTCATCCTGTTCGTCCTGTCCGCCGGCATCAGCCTGGTCCGGATTCGGCTCCGCCCGGAAAAAGGCGTCCGAAGACGCTGCATCATCCCCTTCGTCGTCGTTGATATCGTCGATACGATTCATCAGGCCGGTCGCATCTCGCCGCTCGCGCAGATTGTAATAGTGCACGGCAAAGGCCAGTGCTATAACTACGAAGCAGAAGGTCCCCAAGCTGGAAATGGTCGTCAGAACCGAAAGGTAAACCGGATCACTGCTTAAGTCGCTGCCGTTAATGCCATCCATCAATGCGACTAGAAAAAGAGGCAATTGAAAAATGAGATTAAGCACATAGGCTAAAATACCCATGATAATTATGAGGCCAAAGCTAAACCACCAGTTGTCTTTGATGATATTGAAGACAGCGCTCAGCGCGCCTGAAAAATCCAGGTCGTGACGATCAAGCTTCAATATCGGCAAGAGCAGCATTATAGGCAATAAATAGAGCCCCGGGATGGTGCAACACATGAAGGCAATCGTGAGGACAATCGAGATAAAGATCGGTACGAAAACAAGCATTCCAACATTGGCGAACATAGCGCCGGTGATGTCTTCCACGCTTATCCCGCTGCCCTTTTCAACATACAGGTGAGCATAGAGATAGCCGATCCACAGCACGACCCAGTAAGCAAGCGTGCTGAAAAACGCCGACAACAAGACCACTGGCATCGTCACAACAGCTGTTGTCCAATATGCGAATTCCATCAGCAGATCATTGGGATCGGCATTGACGTCGGGTTCAAAGGCCATTTCCCCAATACTCAGCTGCGCGGCAATACTCACAATGATTGACAGAAGCACAAAGGGACCGGCTATCAGCAACAGAGCACGCATCAACGGCTTAAATTCCTGTCGCAGCAATTCAAAGGCACCGCTCACGACGGCGCCGAAGTCACGCTGTCGGCACAAATCGATCTGAGGCATGCTGTCATACATTACTGAAACCCTTTTTGGCTAGTTGGAGAGGAAAGATACATGTATACCAGACTATGAAAATCAAAGAAGCGCCGATGATTGCAAATGCAGCCTCCTGCGGCATCGAGGTATAGCGGGTCACGAAGCCCTCCAGAAAGGCGGCGAAAATATAAATCGGCACCAGGCCGATCGCAATCTTGAGTCCTTTCACCGCGCCGCGCTTCAACGATTCGACACGCGAGTAAGTGCCCGGGAAAAGTATACTTCGGGCCACCACCAGGCTGGCGCAGCCTGAAATGACAATCGCCGATAATTCAAGCGCCCCGTGAATGTAAATAGTCTGCATCGATTCGAGGCCTACATCGTGCTGGAAGAAAAAATACTGAAATGAACCGAGCATGACGCCATTCTTAAAGAGCAGATAGAACGTCAGAATTCCGCCCGCAAAGCCCGCTATGAAAATCAGAATCGACACGCGTAAGTTGTTCTGTGCGATATAGGCAAACATTCCCAATTCGCCCATCTGTTTATATACGCCCATCGGATCGCCGTTTTCGATGTTGCGAATCGTCTGGTTAACATAAGCGTCGCCCAGAATCAAGCGTACGAAAGACTTGTCCTGACTGGCAGAAAAGACGCCGATGCCGCAGGCAAACAGAAACATCAGCATTGCATACAGCAACTCGCGACGCGATGCACCGAGGATCAGCGGCAATTCGAGCTGCCAGAAGCGCAATATGCGTCCCGTTTCTTCTTTCTTATTGCGGTAGATCCGCTGGTGCACTTTGGCCGCCAGCGCATTAAGGTAGCTGGTAGTCTTACTTCGCGGGTAAAAAGTCTTGGCGTAGGACAAGTCGTCGGTCAGTTCGATAAACTGATCGGCCAGCGTATCGGGGTCGGCTTCCTGCGGATTTGCCAGCACGGCTTCGAAGGACTCCCACTTGGGCTTGTTCTTCTTCAGGAAGGTGATTTCACGCATTGCGTTCCGGGTGAATTGCTTATTTTGACTGCCCTTTCAGCATTCCTTGGCAGAAAATAGTAAAAAATTAAGCCGTATGGAAAAGGTCCGTATTGAAACGGCGCAAAACGTCAGCATCGACTTTGAGATTGCCGGAATCGGCGATCGGCTGGTCGCTGCGATCATCGATGCGGTGATTGTTTGCGGCTACTGTTTCCTCGGCATGTTTATTCTGCTGCCCAACGGCTTGTCAACGCGATTGAGCGCGATGACCTTCGCCGTCATTTTGTTTTATGCACCGATCGTCTTTTACGATCTTATCTGTGAAGTATTCCTCGACGGACAAAGCCTGGGCAAAAAAGTCATGCGTATCAAGGTGGCGCGCCTGGACGGTAGCTCGCCTAGCTTTGGCGGCTATCTGATGCGATGGATAATCGGCTTAGCGGAAAAATACGGCACTTGTGGATTCGTTGCGCTCGTGGCCTACCTCATCCGCGGCAACGGTCAACGTCTTGGCGATCTGCCGGTCGGAACCACCGTCGTCCGCCTTCGGGCACCGGCGGCCCTCAGCGAGACGATACTCGTCGAAACCGCGGACGACTACGAGGTACATTTTGCTGAAGTCGCCGGACTCAGAGACAATGACATCGACATCATCGTGCAGGTGCTGGACCATTACCGACAGCAAGGTCAATCCTGGCGAAGCGAGCAAATAGTGGTGAAGACAGCCGAACAAATCGAGCGCAAGATGGGGCTGGAGCTCGACTGGGATCCGCTGGACTTCCTGAAGACCGTCATCAGCGACTATAATCATCTTGCCGCGAAGGAATCCTAGGCTCCGGCTCTCCCGGCCTGTCGCGCGCTATCCTCTTTAGTCAAATTCGCTGTCCCTGATCGTCAAAAACATAAATGTGATCCGGGTCGATTGCGATGTCGTAATCGCGGCCTTCGTGCGGCGCATCATGCTTGTGAGGCCGGCGGCCGACTTTCGCACTTCCGCCGCTGTTGAAGTGAAACAGAAGTTCGTGCCCCAGAAACTCCAGCAGTTCCAGGCGCGCGCGTAGCTGAATCTCATTTGCGCCACCGGTAGGCACAAGCCGCAGATGTTCGGGGCGAACCCCGACCGATACTCTGGCAGCAGAGGATGGCGGATTGCGCAGGGCAAGCGGAGGAATCCGGAAGGCCGCGCCCCCCTCTTCTTCCTGAAAGCTGCCGTCGCTATCCATCAGACCCTGGAAGAAGTTCATACTGGGACTGCCGAGAAAACCGGCCACAAAGCGATTGGCGGGATTAAAGTAGACCTCGTCCGGCGGACCGATCTGCTGTACTTCGCCCTTGTTCAGGATGACGATACGGTCGCCCATCGTCATCGCCTCGGTCTGATCGTGCGTGACATAGACGGCGGCGCGGCCGACCTGACGCTGAAGGCGCATAATCTCGGCCCGCATCAGGACGCGCAGCTTGGCGTCGAGGTTGGAAAGCGGTTCGTCAAAAAGAAAAACACGCGGCCGACGGACGATTGCGCGGCCCAGCGCCACCCGCTGCCGCTGCCCCCCTGAAAGCTGCTTCGGCCTGCGCGCCAGCAATTCGCCCAGCTCCAATGTCGCGGCGACCTCCTGCACTCGTTCGGCGATTGCCGCTTTGGACAGGCCCTGGATGCGCAGGGGAAAGGCAATATTCTCTGCCACGCTGAGGTGCGGATACAGGGCATAGTTTTGGAACACCATTCCGACATCGCGTTCTTTCGGCGCCTTGTCGTTCATCCGCTCGTCGTCGAAGTACAAATCGCCGGCGCTGATGTCCTCCAGGCCGGCAATCATTCGCAGGGTCGTTGTCTTACCGCAGCCCGAAGGCCCGAGCAGAACCACGAATTCTCCGTCGGCAATATCGAGCGTCAGCTTCCTGACGGCCTGAAAACCGTTATCGTAAAGTTTTTCAATGTTGACAAGTCTGATCTCGGACATGCGAATTACCGGAAAAATAGTTCCTGCTGCCTGGCGCTTTTCAGCTCGTTCGATGCTGCGCGGACATCAGAGCTCGTAGTTCATCTTGCGCTTGTGTACCAGCGTCGAGCTGGCCTGATCGCTGGGAAAGATCAGCATGTCGGCGATGTTGACATGCGCCGGTCTGGTGGCGCAAAACAGAATGGCTTCCGCGACATCGCGGCCCTTCAGCGGTGTATATCCTTCGTAGACCTGACGCGCAAGCTCGCTGTCGCCGCGAAAACGTACCTGGGAAAACTCCGTTTCAACCAGGCCGGGGTCGATATTGCAGACGCGGACACCCGTTCCGTTGGTGTCGATCATCATGGCCTGTGAAAGAGCTTTTGCGGCGTGCTTGGTGGCGCAGTAGACATTGCCCCGCGGATAGACTTCACGCCCGGCGATCGAGGCAACGTTGATGACCATTCCGCGGCCGCGCGCAACCATTCCGGGCAGTACGGCCTTGCTGACATACAACAAGCCCTTGATATTCGTATCGATCATTTCTTCCCAGTCCTGCAGGCGGCCCTCGTGAATTTTGTCCAGACCGCGTGACAAACCCGCATTGTTGATCAGCAGGTCGATATCGCGCCATGATTCCGGCAGCTTGGCAATCGCGGCGTTCACGGCCGAGACCTCACGTACATCGCAGACAAGTATCTGCGTTTCGCAGCCCGTTGAATCTTTCAGTTCGTCCGCCAGACGGCGGAGCAGTTCTTCGCGACGCGCCAGCAAAATCAAGCGGGCGCCTTCTTCGGCAAAAAGCCGGGCTGTCTCAATGCCGATGCCTGCCGAGGCGCCGGTAATAAGTGCTGTTTGGGTATTCAGACGCATGTCGTAAGCTCCAGGTCCTCAGATTTCAAACTCGATGCCGCGTATTCGCACAAGGCTCAAAATACGCATTTTACTGCAAAGCGGGTCCGGCCGGACAAGTGCGGGCGCGGCAAGTATGCAATTCAGACAGAAAAAAATCGTAAATTGCGTGTTCTTCGTAGGGCCTTGTTTCGTAAGCGAAGCAGCTGGTGCAATGTATCATTCAGCAAAAAAGTGCTGCGAGTATGGGAAAAGCCAAATTCGTTTCGAATAAAGATGAGACAGTCCGCCTGTTCGAAAATCCGGTGTTGGAATATTTCTCGCACATCCATCCGGCGACGCCGGTCGTTGCCTACGTTCCCGTAATGATCTGGATGCTGGTACTGGCATTCCAGGCCGTATCGGTCCTGAACGTTGTCTGGAGTTTTGCTCTCGGACTGCTGCTTTGGACGCTGACCGAGTACAGCATTCATCGTTGGGCCTTCCATTATCCTCCGCGCTCCGCCTGGGGTAAACGGATTCATTTTCTTGTCCACGGCATTCATCATGATTATCCGCGGGACAGCACGCGCCTTGTCATGCCGCTCATGGTAAGCGTTCCGCTGGCTCTTCTTTTCTATTATGCCTTTGCGGCGGTATTCGGTGATCTGGTCTACTCCGTGTTTGCGGGCTTCATCATCGGTTACGTCGCCTACGACAGTATTCATTACGCCACTCATCACATGCCGATGCGCGGCAAGATCGGCCGCTTTCTGAAAGAGTATCACATGAAGCATCATTTTGTGGAAGACACGTCCGCTTATGGCGTAAGCAATCCATTGTGGGATTTCGTGTTCAAAACCACACCGGAGTATTGGAAAAAGAGCAACGGCAAACATTCACAATCTTCTACACATTCTTCTCACGAGCCCGTCAAAACCGACTCGGGCGGCGAGCAATCCTAAAGCGAGGTAGGGCAATGGGAATCAGTACGACAACCATTCGTGAAATTTTGGCGCCCATCTGCGGCAATACGACCCTGTACGAGCACCGCGGTGACCGAACTTTCGGCATCGATCGCGATGACATCGTCGACGCCGCCAGAGAGCTGCGCGACAACCCGGACACGCAGTTTACGATGCTGCGCGACGTTACCGCAGTCGATTGGTATGACCGCCGCAGTCCGCGTTTTGACGTCATTTACATCCTCTATTCGCTGGCATTCAAGGATCGGATTCGCCTGCGCGTTTCGATTGAAGAAAAAGATCTCATCTGCCCCAGTGTCGTTGAAGTGTGGGAAGCGGCGAACTGGTACGAACGCGAGACCTTCGATATGTATGGTATTGTCTTCGAGGGCCACCCCGATCTGCGCCGTTTTTATATGCCGGAGGATTTCGTCGATCCCGAAACAGGCGAAGCGCTGTATCCGATGCGCAAAGATTTTCCCGTCATGGGAGTACCGGGCTCCCTCCCCTTGCCTAGTATGGATCCGAACGACAACTGACGGCAGCCAGCGCCTGTCGATCCGCAATTGGCCGCAGCAGATGTACCTGCCGGCATCTTCGACACTTCCGGGTAGTTGCAGCATTTGGCTCCCTCGATTCTGATACTTCGACTTTCGTCGATGGGCGACGTCTTGCTGACGACGCCGTTCATCCGCCAGCTGCGTCACAGTATGCCTTCGGCGCGTATCGACATTATCACCGGTGCGAAGTTTGAGGAGATTCTGCGGCACAACCCGCAGCTCGACAATGTCCATTCTTATAGACGCGACGCTACACCTGCAGACATTGCTCAATTCCGCTCCGAAATTCTGACCTCCCTTAACAGCGGCAAGTTCGACCTCGTTATCGATCTGCAGCGCAACCGCCGCTCCGCCCGACTGCGCAGGGCTATGGGCGTATCCCTGGTTAAACTTAACAAATACCGCCTGCCGAAGCTGGCGCTCGTCTACGCCAAAGCGAAGGCGCTTGGAAACCTCCCCCATGTTGCCGATCGCTATCGCCAGACAGCGACGCAACCTGAGGTCGAGGATGATGGCGATGGACTGGAGCTTTGGCTGCCGGAGGAAAGACATCTGACCGAATATCCGCCCCGCAGCCGCATCGTTCCGCCACAGCCAGCGCTCCGGATTGCCCTGGCGCCCGGCGCGGGTCATGCCACCAAGCGCTGGCTCCCGGAGGGCTTTGCCGCAGCGGCGGCGGAAGTCGCTAAAAAGTACAATGCGACCATCGTGCTGCTTGGCGGACCGGAAGAACGCGATCTCTGCGAAGGGATACGGCAGCAGATCGGCGAAGGCACCACGACGATTAACGCGGCGGGCGCCGATTCCGTCTATCAGACGGCACGCGAGCTCGACCGCTGTTCCCTCCTATTGACCAACGACTCGGCGGCAGTCCATATCGCCGCGGCCCGGCGCATTCCGGTAGTGTGCATCTATGGTTCTACGGTGCCTGCTTTCGGCTTCAGTCCCTATCGGGTGCCGCAGCGCATCGTGGAATTCCAGGAGCTTGGCTGTCGCCCCTGTACTCACATCGGCAGAGCAGCCTGCCCCAAAGGGCACTTTAGCTGTATGCGGGGAATTGAATCTTCGGACGTCACGACCGCCATTTACTCCTTACTCGACGAACAGGCGGGCGCTGCTCGATAAAAGCTCTGTTTAACGGTAATAATCGCCGAACAACTGTCAATACTCTTCGCAAAGTATGCCGCTAATTTGCTAAATTGTCCCGCTCAGACAGAGATTAACATTTTTGTGCGTGGAGTAAGGTTGTGCCGATGAGCAGAGATCGTGTTCGTGTCGCGCTGATAGGAGCCGGTAATATTGCCCAGAATTTTCATCTCCCGATCCTGGCCAATCTCCACAATGTTGAACTCGTTGCTATCTGCGACCGCAACAAATCCAAAGCCAAAATCCTGGCGGAGAAATACGGGGTGCCGCATCATTGCCGTACCCTGGAAGAATTGTTGAAGATTGACGGAATCGATGCGGTTGATGTCTGCACCAGCACCGACGGACACTTCGACATCGCTCAGGCCTGCCTCGAAAGCGGCAAGGATATTCTGATCGAGAAACCCATCACCCGCACAGCAGCCGAAGCCAAAGCAATTGTCGAACTGGCCGAACGCCTTGATCGCAAGCTCATGGTCGGAATGAATCATCGCTTTCGACCCGATACGGTCTTCCTGAAAGATCAACTGGAGCGCGACGAGCTGGGCGATGTGTTTTACATGAAGTCGGGCTGGTTGTCGCAGCGCTCCAATCAACGCAATTGGCTTGAACAGCATGATCGCGCCGGCGGCGGCGTGCTGCTTGATCTCGGTATCGTCCTGCTGGATCTGATGCTGTGGCTCTATAACTACGAAGAAGTTCATTCGGTGCGGGCGACAATGCATCATCACCATACCAAAAAAGTTGAAGACTTTATCGTAGCCTATATCAACTTTCGCGATGACAGAGTAGCTACGCTTGAAGCGAGCTGGACACTGATGCGGCCGGAAGAGTTTTATTACTGCAATATATTCGGCGAACGCGGCAGCGCCTTTATCAATCCCCTGAAAATTATCAAACGCGTGGGCAAGGAGTTTAGCGAACGCGATGATTTGATCTCGACGCGCGGCCGCACGGAGACCTACCGGAAGTCCTACAAAACCGAATTACAACATTTCGTCAACGCCGTCCGCGGTCTGGTGCCCGTGGTCTCAACCGGACGAGAAGCATACCAGCGAATGCGTATTATCGAAGCCTTGTACTTCTCGGCAAAAGAACGCTCGGAAGTGACCTTGATAGCATGAGATCCCGAAGGAATCGCAGACATTTTCCACACCGGCGAGACATCGAGCCTAGGAAGCCGGGCACCCCGAAATATGCAGCGCTTTTTTGAGTTTCCGCCACGCACTATTAGCGCCTGAATACCGTCTACTGCGTTTTTTACGCGGCACCACGAAAAAATCGACAAGCTGAAAGTCAGGAATTAAACAATACATTTTTAGTATTCAGACATTTTCTTTGATTCGCGAGGTACCATGAAAACGATTGGATTGCTCTTCGGAATGGAACAATCTTTTCCTCCTGCGCTGGTTGAACGCATCAACAGTATGGACGTGCCGGGCATTTCGGCTGAGTTCGTCAAAATAGGCGCCGCCAAAATGGCCGATCTAAGCCGCTACGATGTCATTCTCGACCGAATTTCGCATGACATTCCCTTTTATCGGTCGATGCTGAAAAACGCAATGCTCACCGGCACGCGCGTGGTGAATAACCCCTTCTGGTGGAGCGCCGACGACAAATTCTTCAACTACGCGCTGGCCTCGCTGATCGATGTGCCGGTGCCCCGCACTGTGTTGCTGCCGTCAAAAGAACATCCGGAAGGGACGTCGAGCGAATCCTTTCGCAACCTGCAGTATCCGCTGGATTGGGATGCCATATTCGAATACGTAGGCTTTCCGGCCTTTCTTAAGCCTCACGATGGCGGCGGCTGGAAACAGGTGTATAAAGTAAATGATCCGCAGGAGTTTTTCGCTGCCTATAACGACTCCGGCGACAGCACGATGGTCTTGCAGGCAAATGTGGATTTCACGGAGTATTATCGCTGTTATGTGATCGGCCGCAAGCACGTGCATATAATGCCTTACGACCCCCGCAATCCCCACCATCTGCGTTACGTCGCGGATTTCAGCCTCAGCCCGGCGCGTAAAAAACAAATCGAGGCGCTCTGTGAAAAGATATGTTCAGCCCTGGGTTACGACTTCAATACGGTGGAATTCGCTGTCGAAAATGATATCCCCTACGCGATCGATTATATGAATCCCGCGCCCGACGCCGAGTTGAGTTCCGTGCAGGAGGAAAATTTCGAATGGGTCGTACAGACTACAGCCAATTTCCTGATCGAACAGGCCAGGCTGGGCCGCGCGGAGCCGAAGGAGTTTACATGGAGTCAGTTTATCGGTAAAGGTCGGCGCGGCGCACGTAAGAAATAGTTACTCGGCAGACGAGGGATCCAGCATACGCTGCACGACGGCATGCGCCTCGGCAAGAGCCTGCTCAAGTCGGTCGTTGGTAATGACGTGGTGAAATTTCTTCTGCTGCGCCAGTTCCGAATGCGCCCGGCTCAGCCGGGTGCTGCGTTGATGAGCGCTTTCGGTATTGCGTCCATCGAGACGGCGTTCCAGCTCCGATATGCTGGGCGGCGTGATGAATACCAGGACGCTCTGCTCCGGGTACAAAGTATTCAGATTGAGCGCACCGCGCACATCGACATCAAAGATCAGGTACTCGCCGGCCTGCAGGGCCTTGTTGATTTCCGATTTGAGCGTTCCATAATAGTTGCCGAAAATCTCCTCGTATTCGACCAGGTCGCCCTGGCGAATGCGTCGTTCGAATTCAGCATTGCTCAGGAAAAAATAGTGCTTGCCGTGTACTTCGCCTGTCCGCCTCGGTCTGGTGGTGGCCGAAACGGAAAATCGCAACTGAGGAAATTGCCGGAGCAAATGTTGTGCAATTGTCGTCTTCCCCGCTCCGCTCGGAGCAGAGATAATAAGTAACTGTTTCTTCACGCGCTCACTCAGCGGAATTCAGCGTTGGCGCCCAGTGTCGGCGCCGGATCAATGATTGCCCGATCATTATTCAATGTTCTGCACTTGCTCGCGTATCTTTTCCAGATCTTCCTTGACTGCGACAACGAGATGTGAAATCTCGGCGTCGTTGGCTTTGGCGCCCATGGTATTGATTTCACGATTCATTTCCTGCAGCAGGAAATTGATCTTGCGACCGGCCTGATCTTTACTCTTCAGCGCTTCATTAAAAAATTTGATGTGGCTGCGGATCCGCACACATTCTTCCGAAATGTCGAGTTTGTCGGCCAGAATAACGATCTCCATTTCCAGGCGCTGCTCGTCGATTTCATCGCTTTCAAAGAGCTTCCCGATCCGTTCGCGCAACCGCTGCCGTTCCTGCGGGACCCGGTCGATCGTCATCTTTTCAATCTTGCCTACGTTAATTTCAATGGACTTTATCCGCTTCAACAGATCGCGGCTAAGTTCCCGGCCCTCCTTTTTGCGCATCGTGTTCAGCGCTTCCAGGGCTGAATCAATGGCATTGGCAATGATTGTCCATTCTTCATCGGAGGCTTCGCCATTGGTCTCCGCCGGCTTGAACAACTCCGGGTATTGTAAAAGATGTTCAAACTTTACCGTCTCCTTGATTTTGAGCTGCTTGCGCACTTCCTGCAGCGAGTCGTGGTATTGACGCGCAATTTCAAGGTTGACAAGACCACCGGAAACTTCATTGGTGTTTTCGATCGTTAACGCGACGCTGATCTTACCGCGAGCAACTTTCGACTTGATCATATCGCGCATATCATTTTCGCGATAATTCAGACGCTTGGGTATGCCGGTGGAGATCTCCAAAAAGCGACTATTGACGCTGCGTACCTCCGCGACAACGGAAATATTAGCTTGCGATGCTTCGCCGCGGCCAAAGCCTGTCATACTGGTTACCATTTGCCCTCTTGCGATTTTTGCTCGAAACGGTTTTGCACACTTATGCGAACTTTCAGCGCCATTGCGCCGAAAAAGCTGTCCTGACGTTCGCCGCTCCTCGGAAAGAATCGGCCGCGCCGATTTGGCAAACCGTTAAAATACGAATCTTCTCGATTAGAATATTTGCATCCGGTGAATTTTATTTGCTACCTGCAATTATTTTTGAGTTCTTCGGATCACATTAGCCGGTCTGGCGCAATGAAACGCTATATTTTAGACGCCCATAACATACTGTACGCCAATGCCGAGTGGAGTGAAATGCTCGCGCAGTCTCTCGTCGATGCGCGCGAAGCCCTGGTCGAGGCAGTCCGCGATGTTGCGGCCAGGCTTCCCGAAGACCGGTTCACCATAGTTTTCGACGGCAGCGATGTCGGCTCGCGTACCTTCGGAGCGGCAATTACGGTACGAGGAACACGCAGCGGGCAAAAGGCCGACGACGTCATCAAAAATCTCATTCGCAATGACCCTAAGCCGCGTAGCTGCTACGTCGTATCATCAGACGCCGAAGTAGCCGGATTCGCCCGCCGCTTCGAGTGCAAGAGCCTCAGCGCCAAGGAGTTTGTAGCTTTCCTTCATCGCAAATCAGGCAAAAGGAAACCGACACAGCCAACGCGGACAGCCGCCGAACGATCGGAAAAGCCAACCGATGTGTCACCCGAGGAAATCGCCACAATGAAACGCCTTTTCGGCCTCTGATGCTAGTCATCAGCCTGAGGCAGGTCGCGCGGCGACATAGTCTGAACGCGGGGAGCTTCCCCTTCCGGCTCTCCAGACTCCTCTTGGTCGGCAAGATCTTCGCTGTGCGCTTTTGACGCTTCCGTCTGCTTCGCCGCGCTTTCGTCAGCGCTCTTTTCGGCTTCCGAGGTATCAGCTGGCGGAGGAAGAACTTGTTCCGGCCCGCTTTGCAGGCTTGCCTCTCCATCAGGATCTTCAAGCGGGCCCGGCTCGGGCTGCGGCTCCGCTTCATCCCTGGTTAGCGGATCGGAGGACGTTGCATCGTCCTGCGGCTCGGGTACAGTCTGGTCCGGCTTGGCAGCAGCAACATCCTGCGGCGATGCAAGGGCAGATTGATCGCTCTCGTTCGATTCATCGGCGGGGGGCGCGTCG
>JANQRB010000181.1 GCA_028284775.1 Candidatus Kapaibacterium sp.
CGGACGATGTGCAGACAAGCCGCGCAACAGTCTATTCGTTTTTTGCCGCGGTCCAGGGCGGCGCGGGCGCCTTCATCGAAAACGGCAACCCCATGGCGCAGATCTGGACTGTTGGGGTCGAAACGGGCGATCTGGACGGCGGCGGCGATATCGACATATTGCTGGCTCACGATGACGACGGCAGCAATTATGCCCTTACGAGCTGGCTCAATGACGGCGGCGGCGCTTTCAGCTCTAAATTCAGCAGCGCCATAAGCAGCAAATATCCAGTTCTGGGCGATCTGGACGGCGACGGCGACCTTGACGCAATTGCCCCGATGACCGATTCGTATCAGAGCCCGGCCATCCTGCTTAACAATGGCGACGGCAGCTTCGAAAGCAGTACGTTTGGATTGGCGGGTCTTTTCCGTGCAAGACTCGGCGACCTTGACGGTGACGGCGACCTCGATGCTGTGTTAGGCATTGACCGCACGACGATGAGCCTTTGGTTAAACAATGGCGACGGAACATTTAGCTCCTCAAACTTCTCCGCCGGCAGCAAGTCGATCGGAGATATCGTCCTGGGCGATCTTGACGGCGACGGCGACCTGGATGCGGTAGTGGGCACCTATAGCTCGACTACCGGCCCGACGATACTGCTTAACAACGGCGATGCGACATTCAGCTCAATCGGGCATGCGTCGCTTAAGTCGCAGAATATTGCCATCGGCGACCTTGACGGCGACGGCGACCTGGATCTGGCGATCGGCGGCAGCAACTTCACTCATCTCTGGCTGAACGACGGCAGCGCGAGTTTTGCCACGTCTTTGCTGCCGTCGTCCGCGGCTACAGACCTTGAGATCGGTGACCTTGACGGTGACGGCGACCTGGACCTCGTGCTGATTAATGCCGGACCGGGCAGCAATTTCATTCTGTTAAACAATGGCGACGCCGATTTCAGCAGCGATAGCTTCAAGAGTTTCGGCTCGAACAACCGGGCGGCAAGCCTGGCAGATCTGGACGGCGACGGCGACCTGGATATGATTGCGGCCAATTATACCTATAATGTCGATCCCGAACTGTGGCTTAACGGCGGCAGCGCCGAGATCACAAGCCTCACGCCAGCAGCCAATGCCAAGGCGGCCCCGCGTGACAGCGACATTGAAATCTGCTTCGGCACGGCAATGAATACGGCAAGCTTAACCGCCGCCTCGATTCCCAACAATGCCAACCTGATCGTTTACGGCGCGCAGACCGGCCATATTACTACGAAAGCCACGATCAGTTACGCAAGCGGCGACACAAAAGTCGTCATCGATCCCGCGGCCGATTTCAAAGCAGGCGAAAAGATCTCGGTGATCGTAACCGGCGCTACGGCGCAGAGCGGCAGTTTGATCGCACCCTATCTGAGTTATGAATTCCGGGCGGCTGTGTCCGGCGGCGACGCCATTTTTCAGTCCTCCAGCTTTGGTCAGACCGGCGCCGGCAACTGGGAACCGGCCATCGGCGATCTGGACGGCGACGGCGACCTGGATGCCATTATTGCACTTGAATTCCCTGAATCGGAACTCTGGCTTAACCAGGGCGACGGCAGCTTTGTCAGCTCGGGCATCGCATCGGATTTTTACCATGCGGTAGCTTTGGGTGATCTGGACGGCGACGGTGACCTGGATGCATTGATGGTCAATAATGAGTTTCGGCCGCAAAAAATATTGTTTAATAACGGCGATGCGAGCTTCGCAGAGCTGACATTTAGCGGTCCGAAGGCCAATGACGTTGCGCTCGGTGACCTGGATGGCGACGGCGATCTGGACGCAGTCTTCTCTTCTGAGTCCCCGGACGCGAATACGATACTGCTGAACAATGGCGATGGTACTTTTACCAGTACGACATTTGGCGGAGTCGGTCCCGGTCGATTTATTACCATCGGCGACCTGGATGGCGATGGCGATCAGGATGTGTTTGTCACCAAGTTTCACTGTTCGGAACTTTGGCTGAACAACGGCGACGCCACTTTCAGCAGCTCCTGTGTTGCCAGCGGCGCAAAAAACGGCGTTGCAATGGGTGACCTCGATTGCGACGGCGATCTTGATCTCGTTGTTACGGGCGTTATATCCGCTTCGAGTGAACTATGGCTGAACAATGGCGATGCGAGCTTTGCGACCAGTGACCTTGGCATTCAAGGGAGCAACGCGGCCATCGGCGATGTGGACGGCGACGGCGATCTGGATGTCATCACTTCTTCCAGCTCATTCAATGATACTCCGTCGACGCTGCTGCTTAACAACGGGAATGCGTCATTCAGCAGCAGCAGTTTCGGCATTGATGGCGAATATTCCAACATCGCTCTTGGCGACCTGGACGACGACGGTGACCTCGATTTTATCCAATCGATTCGCTATTACCACCAGGCGATCTGGCTGAACGGCGCGCCGCCGCAGGTTAATTCGCTCCAGCCGGACTGCATCGTCGCAACTACCGCTTCCGTGCCCTTAACATTAAGCGGTCTCGCTCTGGGCAATGTGACCGGCGCGACGCTGCAGCTGCCTCAAACCGAGCACCTGCCTTATCACGGCGGGGGCGGTGCTGTCGACCTCGCCGTTAACTCCTCGACGGCCACCAGCCTCCTGGCGTTGATTCCCGCCGGTAGCGCCGTGATGGACGGCAGTTATACCCTGACCCTGTTGAACCGGGACGGTCAGAGCAGCACCACGTTTACGATCCAGGCGCCTGTCGCGATTACCGGCGCAAGCTGCGGCTGCCCCGGCACGACCCTGACCTATACGGCGGAACCGGCCGCGCCGGGGACATCGCATTTCTGGACGGTCGCCGGCGGAACGATCATCAGCGGGCAGTCGACGGCTACCTTGGAAGTCGAATGGACGGAAGGCGCTGCGGTGTCGGTTGCGGTCGCGCGCACATTCCCGGCCGGCTGCACCTCGCACAGCGTCCTTGCCGTCAGTCCCAAGACCTTTGCCGTGCTGCCGGATGCGGTGTCGGTCTGTACCGGCAACTCCGTTGACATTGCGGTGCTTGCCAATGACAGCGGCAGCGGCCTGAGCCTGAAATCGGTGGCGGACCCGGCAAACGGCACGGCAGTCAGGAGCGGCAATACCGTGCGCTACACGCCTGACAATAGTTTTGCCGGTCTCGACATATTCAGCTGTGTGATTGAAAACGCCGACGGCTGCTTACAGGAGAGCAGCGTCATTGTTGCCGTCGGGCGCAGCCTGGCAAGTAATCTTGAATTCCTCGAACGCCAAAAAGACAAGCAAGGCGGCGTTCGCGGCTTGCGGGGTGTCGAAGGCCTGGACATCAGTCCGGATGGCAAACATCTCTACGCCGGCGGCAAAAGCGATCATTCGCTGGCGGTATTCGAACGCCGCGCCACCAATGGCACGCTCAGCTATGTCGAGCGGCAGCGCGACGGCCGGGGCGGCGTCCAGGGCCTGCAGTTCATCAGCGACGTGGCCGTTAGCCCCGACGGCAAGCATGTGTACAGCACGAGCTTTAAGAAACATGCCGTGGCTGTGTTTACGCGCAGCAGCAGTAACGGCAGCCTCAGCTTCGTGGAATGGAAACGCCAGAATGAGATGGACGGCGGACTGACGATCACGGGTATGAAAGGCGCGCACGGCCTGGCCATCAGTCCTGACGCCAAGAACGTGTATGTCGCCGGTAAGAGCGACAACAGTATTGCGGTCTTTACGCGCGATGCGAACACCGGTGCCCTCAGTTTCATCGAGCGGCAAAAGGATGGCGCGGACGGCGTCGATGGATTAAAGTCCGTGCAGGGGCTTGCGCTGAGTCCGGACGGTAAGCATTTATATGCGGCCGGCGCAGGTGATAAGGCCCTGGCCGTTTTCAGCCGGGATGCGGGCACCGGCGCCCTGAGCTATATCGAACGCCATAAAGACGGCCGCGGCGGCGTCGACGGTCTGAACGGCGCGGTCGCCGTGTCGCTCAGCGCGAACGGCAGCCACGTGTATGTGGCGGGCAGCAAAGACAAAGCGGTAGCGGTCTTCAGTCGCAATGATTCGAGCGGGCGGCTCGCATTCGTGCAGCGCCTGAAGGATTCCCAGGCCGGACTTGGCGGAATTGACGGCGCCTACGATGTGGCGGTGGCGCCCGACGGCAACCAGGTGTATGTTGCGGGTGAAAGCGACAATGCCCTGGCGGCATTTGCGCGCGATGCCTGCACGGGCGAGCTGGCCTTTATCGAGCGCAAGAAGGATGGTCAGCTTGGGGTTGACGGACTGCGCGGCACACGCGGAATTGCCGTCAGCCCGGACAGCCGTTATGTCTACGGCAGCGGGCGGCGCGACAATGGCGTGGCGGCCTTTTTCCGCAACTTCAAGCCGCTGGCCTTGGACGATAATGCAATGTACGTCGCTCCAGGCAGCAGCGTGGAAATCATGGTTCTGAACAACGATATCGATCCGGATGGCCATGACTTTAGCGTCATCGGCAAGACCGACGGAGCGCTCGGCACGGTGAGTATAGCCCCGGGCGGGAAAGCTCTGACGTATACCGCAGGCCTGGACGCTGGCCCGGACAGCTTCAGCTATACGGTCAGCGACGGTCATGGCGGAAGTTCAAGCGCAACAGTGACAATTGCGGTGGCTGGCAACGCAAAACAAAGCTGGACCGGCGATGACGCGATGCGCAATTCGGCCGAAGTACTGCCTTGTGAAATCTGTAGTCTGCGCGTTGGGCCCAACCCGAGTCATGGAATGGCGGTAATTAGTTTTGAATTAGCTCGTGCAGTCCATGTGCGTCTGCACGTTCGCGATCTGACCGGACGTATTGTCGCGACGCTGGCGGATGGAGTACTAACTGAGGGCCCCCGGGAGATTCCCTGGGATGGACGCGGTGAAGACCGCGGCAGACTTGTGGCGGGCTGTTATCTGATTGTGATCGAGGCTCTGGGAGCTGATGAGGCGGCCCGGCAGGCACTGCCGCTGATTCTGCTGGATTGATAGCCTTCTGACTATTCTTAACTTAAGCGGACCTCAACGATTGTCGTAATCGTTGAGGTCCATTGTTTAAGCGACCGGAGAATCATCACGGCTGTGAAATCTCATACCCTGCGGCCGGCGGCGCGAAGCGCGAACTCTGCGCGTCAGCTTTATGGAAGGTAAAATCGAGGGGCGCCAGCCGCTCGACAGTTAAAACCATTTCGCTGTCTATTCACGGATGCTTGTGCCTTCGGAACAGAACAACCTCATTTCTTTGCTATTGAGAAGAACGGTCAACTCGATTTGCGACGAAGGGAGGTCGGCCTGTATCCAAGCTCAAGATGAACTGCGCCCTGATGCACTGTTCCGACTGCCTGTGTCTGTCTGGGAGCTCAACCAGCAGGCGGAAACAATGCAAGACCTTCCCAGGCAGCCGGGGATGGACGAAAGATTTGGAGAGTTCGGACTATTGTGCAGCATCTATGAGTGAAAATCGGTCGACGCGTTTTCCTGACAAATATATCGTAACTTGGCTTCGGTACAGCAATCGGAATCAGTAGTTCCCGCTCCGATCGCAAGGATTTATTTAGCTGTCAGAGTCGGATTCCGCAATTAAACAGATGTTGCAAGCTGCAGGAGTAACAGAAAGCGATGCAATTCAAAGCAGGCGAAACAAACATCATTTGCACCGATATCAAACAAAGCCTTCATTTTTACCGCGATGTCCTCAATTTCGCATTTGTGGAGGAAGAGGCCGGCGCCTACCGTCTGGTCAATGACGGAAGCTACTTTCTCCTGCTGCCCTTTGCGAGCGAGGGGCGTCCGTCCGCGTCGTACTGCTCGCGTGCCGAAATTTCTTTCGATTTACTGGCTGATGATCTGGGAGCGTCCTTCAGATATCTGCAGGGCCATGGCGTCCGGTTTGAAAGCGAGTACCAGGAGGGCAAACCGGGCTTCTTCATCAAAGATCCGGATGGCCTGATCATCGAAATCGTCGCCCGCTAGGCAAAAGCCGGTCAGAAGAAATTAGCTCCTTTCCTATTCGCCCGCTTACAGCTAATTTTGCAGAATGCAAAGGCTCGTACACGTAGGGCTCGCGGCGCTGCTGCTCATTGCGACTGTCATGCCACTTTGCGTCTCTGCGCAGTGGACCGACAGTTCGATGGTCTTGACCCTGGAGGTCGGCGGCGACAATGCCATTCTGTTCAACAGCGAGTCGGAGGAGCTGCCGGGTATTCCGGCCGGACTGCAACCGGACAGTAGTCTGCCGCGCGGTGGCTTCGCCCTCAGGATAGAGGCGATCGGCCTGCTGCCGATCAATGATCTGTTCGACGTTTCCCTGGGTGCCGGCACGGAATGGATGCGAAGCCGCCTGGCCGAGGATTTCAATCGAAATATTCAAACACCGGTCGGCAGCGTCGCCGCCAACGTCGACCGGCTGTATGATGTCAGCACTGTTTCGGTGGGTCTGCGGGCGTCCTTGGCTCTGAAACTGGGCGCGCTGCGGATTGTCGCCGGCGCCAGAGTCGGCCTGCCCTTCGTCACGCAGATTGAAGTCAGCGAGAGTATCAATTCGCCGTCGGACGCGCAATACATTGACGGCAGCCAGACGCGCAAGATCGAAGAGGTTGAGTTAACGGACGTATTGTCATTGCACAATTATTATCTTGGCGGCATTCGCTATCGTTTTGATCTCAATCAGGCGAAAAGCCTGGCACTGACGCCCTATCTTGAACTTCAGCTCCCCTTCGATGCTGCTTCCCGGACGCTTAGCAACGCGCACCTGGGCGCTTCTCTGAGCTGGCAATTTAGCGGCGGCCGGGAAGTACGCCGCGACACCGTCTGGATTCGCGACACCAGCACTACGATCATAGCCGGTTTGCAGAACGAAATTCTGCTCCTGGTCGAACGGAGGGGCGAGACGCAAAGTCTGGCTGAATCAGGGCGCGAAATCAGCAGGCACACGATAAAGGAACGCTACCAGCGTCAGGTTCCCGCCCAGGCGCCGACCACGATTGCGGCGCTCAGTGCGCGGCTGGTAGACTCCAGCGGGCAAGAGGCGACAAGCCTTATCGCACCCAAAACATTGAGGTCTGAGTTTGAATTGCCCCTCGTGCGATTTTATCCTGAGGTGTTTAGCGAAGGCGCAGTAACAGGCTGGCAGATTATCATCAAAGCAGGAGAGCAGGGCCGGGTGATCGACACTCTGCGCGGCAGCGGGGCACCCCCGCCTGTGATCGAATGGAAGCTGAAAGGAGTTCAGCGGCCGTCAGTCGATAGCCCGGCGGAGATCGCATGCCGAATTGAAGTGCGCGATCGGGCCGCCAATGTCACAACGAGCGAATGGAGCCGCATCTATATCCAAGGCGCTGTCGAGTGAAGCTTCCGACCTAAAATCTGTCCTGAATCTTGCTGCTGCGATTCAACCGCCCGGTTTCATTGCTGACGTTTGTCGGCTCTCTGTCCGGAGCAAGCAAAGCACCTTGCTCAGGATCTTCGAGTCTCATCCTTCATCGGCACTTTTTATGCTCTGCTTGCGCCAGAACTCCAGGCGCGGGCCGTCTATCATTTGCAGTATTTTGAGGCAGCGCTCAAAATGGATACGCGCATCCTCGGGCTTGGCCTGGGCTCGCTTCAGCAGACCCAGCTCGCCGAGAAGTTCCGCTTCAAGTTCGGCGGCCTTTACTTTTCTGGCCAGGTTCAGCCCTCGATGCAAAAAGTCTTCGCTGGCGCTGAAATCACCCGTACGATGCAGAAAGACGCCGATCTTTTTGGCTGTCAGCGCCGCCTGCGCCAGCTCTTGCTTCTGCATCTGTTCCGCGAAACTCTGTCGTAACTGTTGAATTTGTTCGTGCATCAGCTCCTGCAGTGAGCGCGCCTGTTTCGTTCGGATCAGCAGCGAGGTATCGGCGGTTGCAGGTTGAGGGCTTGTCGTCTGTTCGGCGCTTGCCGGCAGCGACTCCTGGACCGTACCTGTCGCAGCCTGGGATGGGGTCGGCCGAACAGTATTGAGCGAGCGATTTTCGACATTGGCCGACCCGGATGGCGCTTCCTCCCCGGCAGAGGAAGGCGGAGCGTCGGATAATTTCTCGGCTGCGTCTTCTTTCGGCGGAGCGACTGCCGGCGAAGATTCGTGAATCGCGCTAATATGCTCCGGCTGTGCCGCCGAATGCTGCGGCACTGCAGGGGGGAGTGCCGTCATCTGTTCGTCGGCCGGCTGTAAGGCCATAAAGGTCAGCAGACCCGCGGACAGGATCCCGGCCGCAACGCCGAACCATTGGCCGAGGTTTCCCTTGCCGTTCATAGCCGTTTGCCGGAATGAAGCCGAGCGGAGATCGACGCCCTGTTTAATCGTCGCCGCCGCCTGTTCCCTGAATGCCGCCGACTCGGCATGAATATGATTGACAGCCCCATGGAGCTCGTTATCCATCGCCTGCATTTCGCGAACATGATTTTCCAGCTCCGGATTGTCGCTCATTGCCTGCTCGAAGATGCGCCGTTCCTCGCCGCTCATGTCGCCATCGAGATAGTTCGCAATTTGTTCATCAAGCGTCATAGGCGCCCTCCGGCGGATGGGATGTAAGAATGCTTTTTAACTTTTTCTTGGCGCGATAGATCCGCACTTTCACCAGGGAAAGACTGATATTCATGATGTCCGCGACTTCCTCATAACTATGGCCGCCGAAGTAATGCAGGTGCAGAGGCTCGCGATAGTCGTCGGCCAATTGATGCAGGGCGGCCAAAAGCGCGGCGGGCGAGCGGCTGTCGTCTTCGCCGGGCTCCGAATCCGCGGCCAGCGTGTCGGCGAGCTCCAGATCGCAGAAAGTCGCTTTTTGTCGTTTGGCCTTTAAACAATAATTGCGTGCTATCCTGAAGAGCCAGCCTTTGAAATTGCCATCGTTCTTAAACTGTTCCGCTTTCTGGACGACCGTCATAAACGTCGTCTGAAATATGTCACTCGTCAGATCTTTGTCCCGCAGAATTGCCAGGCAATAAGCATAGACCTCGCGATTGTAGCGTCTGTACAATTCATCGAAAGCCGCTTCCCGGCGTGCGCGAACGCCTGTCATCAGCTCCGCGTCGCTGGCCGTCTTCAATGTCTTCGGACCACGTTCTCTCATAAGTTCCTGGCCAAGTTATCCCCGGCCCCGGCAATTGTTACAGCGCTGCGATCGACCGTTCAACAATTTTTCCGTGCCGCAGCGAATGACTGACAAAATAGCGATTCGGATCATTTTCCGACGTAACAATTGCAAGCACTATGGATCGCTTGTCCGTTATCCGAATCACATTAGTCAATTTTCGAATCGGTTTACCGTAGCAGAAAACCCGGATGGAGATATGAAGAGACAGCGGACCCGCCTGAGCGAGATTTTGAACTTAAACCCGGCCGTCCGAACAGTCGGCGCCGGAGTTGTCGTATTCTTTCTGATACTTACAGGCGCCGTGGCGAAGGACACGCTCCTTGTCCGCGGCAGTGTCGTGGATTCCATCAGCGGCGCGAGACTCAGCGGCGCCATCCTCGGCCTGGACGATGGACAGCGCGGAACCATCGCCAACCAGGAGGGCGAATTTCTTTTGCGCCTGCCGCCGGGAAGCTACACACTGACCGTGCGCTCCCTAGGATACCGGCCGCTGCGACGCGTCCTGACGCTGTTAAACGATACCAGCCTTACCCTGCGTCTGCAGGCCGAGAGCATGCGGGTGGATGAGGTGCTGGTGACGGCAGAGAAAGACCGCCAGGCAAACGTCGAGAGTGTTGAAATCAGCGTGGCCACGGTCGATATGGCTAACATTAAGAAAGTACCGGTTGTCTTGGGTGAGCGCGATCTTATCAAGACCCTGCAGCTGCAGCCGGGCGTCAGCAGTGTCAGCGAAGGCAGCTCCGGCTTTAATGTACGCGGCGGGGCGGCCGATCAAAATCTTGCTTTGCTCGACAACGCGACAATTTACAACCCCTCGCATCTCTTCGGCTTCTTTTCGGCCTTTAACACGGATGCCCTTGATGACGTTAAGCTGTATAAAGGCGGCATCCCCGCGCAGTACGGCGGACGTCTGTCGTCGGTGCTGGACATCCGGCAAAAAAGCGGCAATCATGACAGTGTCGGCCTGATGGCGGGCATCGGCCTCATTTCCAGCCGTGCTCTGCTGGAAGGCCCCCTGCCCGCCGGCCGGGGTTCCTTTCTCCTTGCCGGACGCCGTTCGTACGCCGACCTCTTTCTCGCTTTTTCCGACGATCCGGCGCTGCGCGACAACAAGGCCTATTTTTACGACCTAAACGCCAAACTCAATTTTGACCTGAGCCCCGACGACCGGTTGAGCGCTTCGGCCTACTTCGGCCGTGACAACTTCGAGATCGACAAGGTTTTCGGCAATTCCTGGGGTAATGCGGCCGCCACGCTGCGCTGGAACCATGTATTCAGCGACAATGTCTACGGCAGTCTGAGCGGCATCTACAGCCAGTTCGACTATGACTTTAAGATCTTTGAACCCAGCACATCCTTCGAATGGCGATCGGGAATCCAGAACCGGGAAATCAAGGCCGATATATTTGTCCTTGCGGGCGACCATACGCTCAGCTTCGGCATTCACGCCCTGGCGATGGATTTCAACCCGGCCGAAATCGAACCGATCGGCAATTCCTCCACGAATGCGCGGCAGCTCGACGAAAAGCGGGCATTTGAGCCGGCCGTTTACATCAGCAATGAGCAATCCCTTGGCGACGACCTCACACTCCGCTATGGATTACGCTACTCTTACTTTCAGCGCAGCGGAGCGGAAACAGTGTATCACTATGCCGGCGGTCAGCCGCTTTGGTACAACAGCGACCTTGGGCGCTACGAAGAATCCGCCGTCGTTGACAGTACTGTTTACGGGTCCGGTGACAGGGTCAAGTCTTATCACGGCGCCGAGCCGCGCATCTCCCTGCGTTACAGCTTAAACGAAGTCTCGTCCCTGAAAGCCAGCTACAACCGCACGCGCCAATACATTCATCAGATTTCCAACACAACTTCGCCAACTCCGCTTGACGTCTGGATGCCAAGCGGACCGTACATCGAACCGCAGATTGCCGATCAGCTTGCGCTGGGCTATTTCCGCAACATCGGCGATGAGTACGAACTGTCGCTGGAAACCTACTATAAGCTCATGCAGAATCAGATCGGCTACGTCGATGGGGCAGACCTGACGTTTAACGAAACACTCGAAACCGAGCTTCTGAACGGCGAGGGAAGGGCTTATGGACTCGAGCTGTTGTTTCGGAAAAGCAGCGGGCGGCTGACGGGCTGGTTAAGTTATACGCTGGCCCGCAGCGAACGCCGGAATCCGGGCCTGAGCGCCTCTGACCCTGGAATCAATGACGGCCGATACTATGTCACCGACTATGACAAGACGCATGATTTATCGCTCACGGCAATGTACGAATTGGACGACAACTGGTCGATCTCGGCCAATTTCATTTATGCCAGCGGCCGCCCGATCACGTATCCGGAAGGTCGCTATGAAGTCGGCGGCGTGATCGTGCCGCAGTATGGCGAGCGCAATGCCGAGCGTATTCCGGACTATCACCGGCTCGACCTGAGCCTGCGCCTGCAAGGCGCTCAAAGCGAAAACTTCGAGAGCGAATGGATCTTCGGCCTGTACAATGTCTACAACCGTTTGAACGCCGCATCGATCTATTTCCGCCAGAATGAGGATGAGCCGACTGTCACCGAGGCTGTCAAACTGGCTTTCTTCGGCATCGTGCCGAGTATTACCTATTCGTTGTACTTCAAATGATTTAACATAAACTGAGAAGGGAACATCACTATGTGCGTTGTAAAGTCGTCCGGAAACGCGATTGTTAAGTTTTTTGCGGTGCTGTGTCGTTCCGGATTCTGCATCTTATTGCCGGGATTTTTGTTAATCGGCTGTGAAGAGGTCGTGGAGATAGAACTGTCCAACGGAGTAACGCGGTTAGTGGTTGAAGGCGGTGTGGAAGGGCGGTCAGGACCTGATGCCGGCAGGCAGCGAGTTGTGCTTTCAACGACAGCGCCTTTTGCCAGCCGGGGGGAGTCCGCGCCCAAAATTCCGGATGCGCAAGTACGGGTCAGCAGCAGCGCCGGCGACAATGTAACTTTTAACTACAAGGGCGATGGGCTGTATGAAACGACGGAGTTGATCGGAGTCGTCGGCGTGGAATACACACTTCACATTCAATGGCAGGGCGATGAGTATGAAGCGCGCGAAACTATGGCGCCCGTAGCCCGCATCGACTCAATCTACTACGAATTCCAGGAAGAGACGGCCTTTGAAGACGAGGGACTATTTGTTAAACTCGATGCCAGCGATCCGCCCGGCCTGGGAAACTACTACATGTGGAAGCTCTTTGTCAATGGCGAATGGAAAATCAAGCCTGATCCCGGCAACGCTTTCGATGTGATTGCGAGCGACGAATTTTTCGATGGCCGCCTGATTCAGGGCTTCCTGCCAAATGAGGAATTTACCGTCGAGCCCGGCGACTCCGTCCGGGTGGAGCAGCACGGTCTGACTGTGTCGGCCTACGAATACTATTTTGCCATCTACAGCCAGAACGGCAATGGTACGCCCTTCGATCCACCGCCGGCGAATGTCCGCGGCAATGTCCGCAATCTCAGCACAGCCGCCGAATACGCTGTCGGCTATTTTACTGCGACAGAGGTCGCCGAGGCATCGATTGTTGTTAAGTAATTCGAAGAGGTTCGACTCTGCCGCTGTTAGGCCTGGTAAGCGATTGAATCTGTGTTGATAGCACCGACGGGAGAAATTCCAGCAATTCGCGTGGATGCAAGACTTCGATTTCCCTCCGGATTCTTGGGGCAATGATCAGCCGCTGGAAACTAATCGAATGTCCAGCCATTCTCGCGTTTGCAAATTTTTTTCGTCGGCAGTCTCACGCCGCAGACTATGACCAACCGCCGTCACTCAAATCTTATACCTTCATCGAAGAGGGATTCAGAGCCAGTCTTGTGCCTGAGCTCAGCTTAAGTGTTATGAAAATTGAGCTGTTAGAAGCAATGTTTCGTCACTGTAAAAATAAATTTAGATAAATCTAAATTTATTTTTAGATTCACCTAAATAATCATTGATCAGGCTTCCACCTGTGCAGGATACAGGCGACCCGATCTTGGCTGTAAGTGGTCCCCGCCAACCTGGAAGATCTTGTTTTGATCAAGATACTGAGTGCAAGGCTTGCCCGGACGCTGAGAGGCAGGATACATCGGTGATCCGTGCAGGCTGTCGCCATTTCCAGGTAATTATTAACCGAATCTTCGATGTCCTGTCCGCGCAGTGCGGAGCAGTTGGCGAAGATTAACATCACAACTACTATATGAATTCTGACAACTCAACGGGCAGCGCAGACAACTACCCGTTCCAACAATACTGTCCCGCGCGCAGGCGGCCGGTTACGATCAACTTCCTTTGTCTGCTGCTTCTGATCGTCCCCATTCTGCTTTTGCCGTCCTGTGACAGCATCTTGCCTTCGGCACCCGCTTCCGAGGATGTTTTGGCCGAGCCGGTAGAGGATCTCAGCCCCGAGCAACTGGCGCTGCACATCAGCGGCGACATAGAATTCGCCCGTGTGTTCGGCGCGGCAGACGGACTCGGTCCCGTTTTTGTCGCGGCCTCCTGCGAATCCTGCCACGTCGGCGATGGCAAGGGGCATCCTTTGACAACCCTGACCCGCTTCGGCAGGCTGGCCGACGGCGTGTGGGATCCGATGCCCGACTTCGGCGGTCCCCAATTGCAGCAACGCGCAATTGACGGTTTTGCGCCTGAGATGATTCCGGCGCACGCAACCGGCGTCACCAGACTGATGCCTCCAGCGGTTACCGGCCTCGGCTACCTTGAGCTTGTTCCCGACGAAACGCTGCTGGCGCTAGCCGACCCCGATGACGCAGACGGCGACGGCATCTCCGGCGTAGCGCAGTATGTCGATCCGCCGGACTATTTCCAGCCGCAGCCCGGCAGTATACCGATCGATGGACGATATATCGGCCGCTTCGGTAAAAAAGCCGGCGCAATCGATTTGCTGCAGCAGGTTGTTAATGCTTACAAGAACGACATGGGCATCACCTCGGATTTCGAGATCGACGACCTGTTTAACCCGCAGGCAGGCGGCAATACGGTGGACGAGGTTGCGGATCCAGAAGTACCGGCCTCAACGGTGCACAGCGTCGTGTTTTACATCCGGACGCTCAAAGTTCCGCCGCGCCGCGATGCCGACAATCCCGAGGTGCTGGCCGGCGAAGAAGTGTTTAAGCGGATTAACTGCAGCGGCTGCCATACGCCGGTATTACAGACCGGCCCATCTGATATCGAAGCGCTCGCGAATGTTGAAATTTATCCCTTCACCGACCTGCTGCTGCACGACATGGGGGCTGAACTGAATGATGCTTACATCGACGTCGGGGAGGAACCAGGGGAATGGCGCACACCGCCCTTATGGGGGCTGGGGCTCGCGGCCGACTCCCAGGGCGGGCGTATGTTTCTGATGCACGACGGCCGGGCGGCAACCTTGACAGAGGCCATCCTGTTGCACGGTGGCGAAGCCGCCGCCAGCCGCGCCGCGTTTCAAGCGCTTTCCGCAAGTGAACAAAACCAACTGCTCCGTTTCCTGGAATCCTTGTAGAGCCTGCCGATATGAATAACGATCGACGCAAATTCATACGACAGGTCGGCTCGCTTGCTATCGGCGGACTTGCGCTGAGCAGTTGTGTTCACTATGTGCCGCACAATGTGCGCGATGGAATGATAGTGATACGCAAGAGCGACCTTGAAGGCAAGCGAAACTTTATGGTCCGGCCCGCGGGCAGTGCTGCGCCGATATTCGTCAGCAGGGATGACAAAGAGCAGTATCAGGCTGTGCTTATGCTCTGCACCCACAAACGCTGCACGCTGCGCCTGGTCGGCGATGTGCTGGAATGTCCATGTCATGGCAGTGAGTTCAGCCCGGCCGGCGACGTTCTCAGCGAACCCGCCGAACAAGCCTTGAGCCGCTATGCCGCCAGCAGCGACACGAACAATATTTACATTAAACTCTAAAATCAGTCAGTCCTAATTCCGGAGTGTTCCGTGAACCTGAAGCACTTGTTTGTCGCGATTTTATTAACGGTGGTGCTGCCGTCGTACTTACTGAGAGCACAGGATGATTCCACAACTACCCTGGACGCCGCGTACACCAGACCATTCATTACGAATATCGGCTCTTCTTCGACCGCTATCGGCGGTTATCTGGAGGGCAATACCAACTACTTCGCGGAAGACGGCATCTCGGAGGGCTTGTCAATGGAGCTGCGACGATTTAACGTCTTTCTCTTTTCCACGATCGGCCAGCGCATCCGTTTTCTGGCCGAGCTGGAATTTGAACATGGCACCGAGGAGATTGCGCTGGAGACCGCCCAGCTCGATCTGGAGATCGACCCGGCCCTTGTTCTGCGCGGCGGCATTGTGCTCGTCCCGATCGGCGCCAATAATGTTAATCATGACAGCCCGCGCTGGGAGTTTATTGAACGACCGCTCGTCGCCACGGAGATTATTCCGTCGACGCTGTCGGAAATTGGCTTCGGCCTGAACGGCAATCTGGCTTTCGACCGCTGGGTGCTGGCATACGATGCCTACCTGCTCAACGGTCTGCAAAACGACGTCATACTTAACAGCGAGGGTCGCACCTGGCTGCAGGCCGGCAAAAGTGAAGAACTTCTCGCCGAGGACAACAACGGCGAACCGGCCTTCAGCGCCAAACTGGCCCTGCGTCAGCGCGACTACGGCGAAGTGGGACTTTCATTTTACCGCGGCGTCTACAACAGCTTCGAACGGGAGGGCGAGGCGATCGACGACGCGCGCAGCCTTTCCATATTCGCCATTGATGTTGCGACGGAGATTGAGAAGGCCAGGATACACGCCGAATTCGCTTTTAATGCGATCGATATTCCGGCCAACCTCGATGAGTTGTACGGCGATGCGCAATGGGGCGGATATGTTGAAGTTACGTACCCGATACTGGAATCGCCTCTCTTCGGCTTCGAAAATGCTTCGCTGCTCGCCGGATTACGCCTGGAACGCATTGATTACAACGTCGGCAGTTTTGCCGCTACCGGCCGGAATCGCGGCGATGAGATCGACGCGCTGGCATTCAGCCTGAGCTTCCGGCCCAGCGCCGATGCCGTTATTCGGGCTAATTACAGCCATCATTGGATCACCGACCTGCTCGGCAATCCAAGCATTAAACGTGCGGGTTTTCAATTTGGATTTGCCTCGTATTTTTAGGATCCGGTTGCGACCCTTCCGTTCCTTGTTGTCGTGATCCGAGAATTATGATCCTGCCGAAATCATGTACGCAGGATTACTCCTCGGTATGAACTGGCGCGCCCGGATCCTACCCGTGCGATGTTGAAATCCCACGACGGTGAAACCGTATTAGGGAGAACTGTGATTCGTCAGTGCAGTTTTGAGCCTTCTTTGCCGCTGCCGCAGGATTCGCGGCACAAATATCAGCAGTATCAAGATGAGTGAAAGGCCGTGGACCGGCAAGCGCCACCACCAGGCCGGGCTGGCACTGAATTCCCGCGACCGGTAGTTGTACACAACGGCTTTTGTCAGCTTGCACCAGGCCAGAAAGGCGTCGCCGATAGCCATGGCGCCAAAGGCGTAGCGTTTGCGATTGTTAAATGTCATCGGAAATCCCAGAGCTTCGAAGCTTTGCCGGTAGGCGAGCGCCCGCGCCGAGTCGCCAAGGCAGCGCGCCGCGGCAAGCGAAACGATGGTCGCGGCTGATCCCACGCCAAGAATGACAGGTCCCGAGTCGATATCGCCGCTGCCTTCCGTACCGTGGGGATATTCGCGAATACACGGCATTCCCATCAACTCCGTGGCGAAATGTTCTAAGTAAAGACGATATTGCGCAAGGGCGAATTCTGGATCGATTTCGGCCAGAAAACGGAGCATCAGACTTTGTGAACAACCGCGGGCTCCTTCCAGCGCTTCACCGGAAAGAGGGTGTACCATATGCGGAATTAAGCCGGTGTGCGGATCGAGAGTCTTTTGTGTTGCCTGAAGCCATCGCTTAACATCGCCGGCGAAGCGCGGCTCAAGTATTTTGTCGTGCAGGTTAAGGGCAGCGACTCCTATCAAGCCGTCACATGGCCATGCCATCTGTGTGTAGGATTGCAAATGCGGCGTGTCGCTGCCGCGCAGCGCTTCAGCAAAGAGCCGGCAATCGCGGACGAAGCGTTCAATCTCAACTTGTTTGCGGATGGCGGGCGGTTGCATCAGCAAAACACAGCCCCGCAGCCAGTTCTTCCAGGAATGGTAAAACGCGCCATAGGGTGGTTGCAGCTTCATCGGAAACGGCGCTTTTGCCGCCGGCATATCCAGGTTCTTTAGTGCGAAACGAGCTTCACGCAGCGCCTCATGCCAGAGGGGGCTGTCGGTTGCAACCTGTCGTCCGATGGCTGCCCAGGCCAGACCATAGAGTACATGGCTAAAATAGAATCCCTCCGGGTAGACACTTTGCATGTCTTCTGCCATGCCATCATTGATTCTGGCTCGCAAGTATGACAGCTGCATGACAACCGATCTATCAAAGCTGCTGTACGTATCTCGGTCAACCCGCATCGAATCACCATTATGATAGAGACGAATGTTGACAATACCTACAATTCCCAGAATGGCAAACAGCGCGATTTTGCGCAGCGTTTTCATAGATCCTTCGTCTGTCTGTTTCGGATAAGCCGGCCTGTCCTCTGCCCCAGTGGCCTGCTTGAGATTCGGACTGACCACGCCATACGGGTAAACAGCTAAATCGTTGCTCGGGAGTTTGGTCACGATAGCCTGCCTCACTGCGCGCCGACTCTCGCGGGACAAAAATTCCGGCTCAGGCTGCTCGATCTGAAAAACTTGAGGAAGCTCGCACTGCGCATCTTGTCGGAAGCAATCGCGAGCCCACGAATGTAGCTGGGCCAGACGCAGCGGCGAGCCTGATCGGAAGATTTCCGCAATTCGAACCGGGCAGACGGTATTCCCGAAACCGGTGATGTTGGCATTAGGATTTTCATATCCTTCTGTGGTATTTTAGCGTTTTCCGACCTGTGCCGGGGTTGGAGACCTACGTAGATCTGTACCATTGCATCAAGGATTTCTCCATGCGTAAGCCTCTTATTGCAATCTGTCTACTTTGTTCGGCCATTGTTTTTTCCTGCAGCGATGACGATCCCGTGCGCAATGACGCCGATCCGATCGAGATCGACATTGCAGCTCTATTGAGTGTATCCGGAAGTATCGCCGACGTCGGTCAGTCTGTTGAGGCAGCCCTGGAGTTGGCCAGGGAGGATATCAATCAGCAGTTGGCAGATGAAGTTTTGCTCAATCCGATCACCGTCTACAACAGTAATTCGGAGCCGGACTCCGCCGCCCGTCAGATGGCAAATATCAAAGCGGCGGGAGTAGATGTTGTGGTTGGCCCCGTCACCAGCGCAGAGGTGACCGAAGCTAAACCCTTCGCCGACGAAAATTCCATGTTGCTGCTCAGCCCGTCCAGCGTCTCGCAGACGCTCAGTATTGCCGGCGACAACGTCTTTCGTTTTTTGCCGGACGATGCCTTGCAGGCCGAAGCCATGACAGCAATGATTGCGGATGACGGTATCGAGGCGCTTGTCACGGTCAACCGCAGCGACGTCTGGGGTATCGATCTGGCGGAAACGGTATTGGAATTGAATAAAGAAGCGGGGCGCGACAATGTTGGTTTGTTCCCCTATGCAACTGATACGGAAGACTTTGCCAATGTGCTGACCCTGATGGCCGCGGCAGTCGAGAATGCTGTCGAAGAGCACGGAGCGGACAAGGTCGGCGTTTATCTCCTTGCATTTACCGAGGCTGAGATCATCTTATCGCAGGCTGCCAACATCAGCATTCTCGGCGATGTGCGCTGGTATGGCGTTTCGGCGCTCTCGCAAAATCCGACCGTTATCGCAAATGCAGAGGCGGCCGCATTCGCCTCCAAGGTTGGTTTCCCCTGCCCCAACTTCGGCCTGGACGACAACAACGAAAGTGTCTGGAAGCCGGTGCAGGATCGACTCGCGACAAAGCTGGGCCGCGAACCGGAAATATTCGCAATGGCGGCCTATGATATCGCCTGGGTTGTCGTTCGGACTTTTCTTGCCGAATCTTCCCACGATGTCGAGACACTTAAAGCCAGTCTTCCAGGAGTGGCGGCCAACTATAATGGCGTGACCGGGAACACGACACTTAATGCGGCAGGCGACCGCGCCGGCGGCAATTATGCATTCTGGTCCATTGTTGATGTCGGCGGCAGCTTCGAGTGGCGTCGCACGGCTATCTATAACAGTTCGACGCAAGAGCTGACGAGAGACTGATGTTGTCGCATTAATAACAGCGCCTGGCAGCCATCTCCTGATCTGTCTGATGCGCTTATGGCCTTGGCGGCTTGTGTTCATGCGAGTAACACGGGGGCCAGGGGATTGTCGGTAAGGTCGGGCTAAGCCCAAAGGAAAACTGTTTGACCTGACTGTTGTTCCCCTCGAATGATTAACACAACCGACCTGTGCTGTCTCTTGCTTTGCGGGAAACATCACAGGTCGTTTAGCTTTGCGCAAACAGGAGTGGCAATCTGACGATCGACAATAATTAACATCGGATTATCATTCGGAGAAGTTAAACGTCCCGATTTCGCCTTCTTTGAGTCAGGCGTATTCGGGAATCGGTCAGGCAGCCTTTTCGCAATAGCTCTTCACCGCATCCATATCGCCTTCAATCGCTTTTTTGATCATACCCATTACAATTGGATTCATGAGTTTGGCCAGCAGTTTATGGGCGCGAGCTTCCATGAACAATGTTAATTCCGTTGCTTCCGGCAATGACTTGACGGTAAAGATGGTATCCCAAACCGTGCCGTGACTATCGGCTACAATACGAATGCGATCATTCTCTACAAATTCTGTTACTTCGAGTTCCGTCGTGGCTTCTTTGCCTTTCATAAGACGAGTCTCCCGGAAACGCGTACCGACACCTGATTTGATGTCGGACAGAATCTCAATTTTAACGATCTGCGGAATCGCCTTCGAAAAATGCTCAATATCGGCGATGGTATGGAACACTACATCGATTGCTGCGTTGATCGATCGAGTAATTGTAACGCTGGGCATTCCGCCTCCACTGTTGTGAGTATTCGTACAAAAAGCCGGAGATGAACTTAAGAGTTGAATGAGATATTGCCTGGAAAATCAGCCTGATGGCTCACGAACTTCCTGTACATCAGTCCTTGCGCCGGAATATAATCAAGGAATCGGTCATTTTTCACAATTGTCGTATTTTGCCTTCCGCTGCGAAAATTCCTCTCCGTCCAACCGGATCGCTTCGCGCAGCGCCGTTCCGAATGGGTCTCGGTGATTCAATGAACGATAGAAAACATTCTGCAAGCAGCGCGCTCTGTCCATGCCACTTTTCGATCAACTGATAGCGCACATAAGGGAAATTGTCACATTGAATGACAGCGAGGCCGCACTTGTTGTTAAAAGATTTCGCCGGCGCGATCTGAGGCGGAAAGAGGTATTACTGCAGAATGGCGAAATTTCAAGTCACATGCGCTACATAGCGAAAGGATGTCTCCGGGCATATTACCTTGATGACAAGGCTCAGGAGCACGTAGTTCAGCTGGGCATTGAAAACTGGTGGATCAATGACTTGTACAGCTATCTGACGCAAACGCCGGCGCGTTACACCGTGCAGGCTATTGAAGCCACAACAGTCCTTCAGATTCACCGTGATGCTATGGAGTTGCTTTTTCGAGAGGTTCCGGCCGTCGAACGATTCTTTCGGCTGAAGATTGAAAGCGCGTATGTGGCATTGCAGGAACACAACCTGAACCTCAACAGCAAGACCGCTGCCGAGCGTTTCCTCGAATTTCGCCGCCGATACCGGAATCTGGAACAACGGGTACCGCAATATATGATCGCATCCTATCTTGGAATTACGCCGGAGTTTTTGAGCAGTATCCGTCAAAAACTCAGCGCGGGACACTTTTCTTAATCCAGCTTAAGATTTTCTTCCTCACGATTTCCGACCTTGTACTGTTCAACACTTTGAAAGTATCAGGTCGATGAAACGTGGACAAAAGACGATCTCATTCAGCGAATTTGTCGCTCTCATAGCTTTAACGATGGCTCTTGTGGCCTTTGCGATTAACATGATTCTCCCGGCCTTGCAGCAAATAGGGAAGGATCTGGCGCTGGGAGACCCGAATGACGTTCAGCTTATAGTTTCTTTGCTTTATCTGGGGCTGGCCATTGGTCAATTGCTCTTCGGACCCTTGTCCGACAGCATCGGTCGCAAGCCGTCGATGTTGTTCGGGCTGATTGTGTTTGCGACCGGTTGCCTCATTTCGATCTGCGCGGAGAGCTTCGGCGTACTGCTGAGCGGTCAGCTTATCCAGGGGATAGGCCTGGGAGCGCCGCGTATCGTCACGGTCGCAATAGTGCGCGATAACTTTGTCGGGCGCGAGATGGCACGGGTGATGTCTTTCATTATGGTCGTATTCATATTTGTTCCGACGGTCTCACCCGCTCTGGGCCAGGCGATTATGTTTAATGCCTCCTGGACTGCAATTTATGCGCTGTTGCTTGGACTGACGCTCTTGATGTTGATCTGGTTTCATCTGCGACTGGCCGAAAGTCTGCCGCGGTCGCAGCGTACCGCGCTTTCACTCGCGAGGTTGATAAAGGAACTTCGCGAGCTATGCAATAGTCCGCGGGCGATCGGCTACACAGTACTGTCGGGTTTGATTTCCAGCGCATTTATTGCCTACTTGAACTTGTCGCAACAGATTTTCCAGGTACAGTATCAATTGGGTGCACAGTACCCTTTTTATTTCGCCATCCTCTCTTTGGGACTGGGCGCCGCCTCATTACTTAACGGCCGAATTGTACTCCGGTTTGGCATGACACGTCTGACGAAGTGGGCATTGTTCACCAGTGGCGGTGTATCGACAATCTTTTGCTGCGTTGCCTACCTCTTTTTGGGGCACCCTCCATTCTGGATGTTAATGCTCGTTATGATGATATTGCTCTTTTGTTTCGGCATTCTCGTCGGCAACCTGAACGCTCTGGCGATGGAGCCGCTGGGGCATATCGCCGGAATTGGCGCCGCTTTCGTTGGCTCGCTGTCGACATTTATCTCCGTGCCCGTCGCCATCCTCATCGGCAAGTGCTATGACAACTCCGTGCTGCCACTAATTGTCGGATTCGCGATATGCAGTGCTTTTTCACTTGTTGTTTTTTATTGGGTGAACGGCAAGAAGCGCCGACCGCTTGAGGTGATCAACAACAGTCCGCACCGACCGACAGAGATATCGATTAGCTCAGACTCAAAGGTCCCATAAGACCTGATGCAGTTGTTTGATTGATCGATGGGCGGGGCCGGAAGAATGGCCTAAGTCGGAGATAGTTAATGGGGAGGTGTTGGAGTTTTTTGGGATGGTTGGATCGTGGGTTGTGGGGAGTGGGAGTCGTGGCAATAGTTGCTGCATTAACAAATGAGACCGAATGAGAGGGCCCGAAAGGGCCCTCCCGCCGCCACCACCTCCAAAAACTTCAAGAGACTACCCACTAGCCTCCCTCGTCACCCCTGTCAACCAAATGACACCGATGCCGTCTTTCACAATCTCAAAATTTCACTCGTCCGTTCGGATCAAGACAAATCTACTATTGCCCTGACAAAAAGAATCCTTGGAATTGTTAAGCGGAACGCAGTTGTGCTGAACGTGTCGTAGGGCAGCTTAAGCGGGCGCGAATTCGCAATCACTGTGTCTGAAGTCATCAATGCAAAGGCCTCGGCCACTGCGTCCGGCTGTCAATAGCATGATTCTTACCGATGCAACAAAAAGATGACGAGTTCGGAATGTCTGTTTTAAGGAAGTTGGTTAATTCGATCGCTGAGGATAGAAGGCGTCCGACCACCGGTGATTATAGTATGCAAGTAGGTCCGTCACACTGGCAAGCGCAATGCGCTCATTTAGCTGCAAGCCAATGCAGCGTCTGATGAAGTATGCTTACATAGTTGCAGGTTGGCCGCGCATAACAATTGCCGCAACATTTTGGGACGAAGGGAAGGACCTCACAAACAGTTTGCGTCTGTGAGGTCCTGTGAAGCTTGTCAGACCAGGCTGCCCTCTTCCATATCAACCGATGGCGCAAGACTCCACTCGCCGCGAATCAGCCGGGTTACGTAGCAGTTGTCGGCTTCCTGTATCAGGAGCGTTTTTTGTTCATCACTCAAGTCGCCCTCGATTTTGATCGCGGTTTCGACGGTGCTGGTCAAGGCGCCGCCGTCGCCTCGGCGTACGACCTGTCGCAGCTCCGCCTGCACGTCGCGAATTTCCCAGCCTTTACGGCGTGCCACGTTGCGAACTGTTGCTACCTTGCACATTGCGATGCCGGAAAGTACCAGCTCCACCGGCGCAAAACCGAGATCCGTTCCTTTACTGGCAATGGGTTCGTCGCCCAGGATGGAATGCCGGCCGTTACTGATTATCGATTGGTAGCCCGTCGGTATGTTTTTGATCTTGATCGTCGTCGCCATAGTATTATTCCCCGAGTAAAGTTGTTAAATTTTCCGCTATGTGTGATTCTGAAACCAGCCCGGTCTGCCGCGAGCTCAATTCGCCATTTTTGAAGTAGAGAAGCGCGGGTACGCTCATCACGCCGAAGCGCTGCGAAGTTTCCCGGTTCGTGCCGATATCCAGCTTCGCAATCGTAACGCGTCCCTGGTATCTGTCCGCCAGACTTTCCAGGGTCGGAATCAGTTTGCGGCAGGGGCTGCACCACTCAGTGTAGCAATCCACCACCACAACCTCATTGTCTCGGATTGTTCGGTCGAAGCTGTCGTTGTCGATACTTTGAAGCATAGTTATTACTATCTGTCGTCAATCATTCAAAAATCAGATGGCGCAATATGCACAGGCTGGCGGCATGCCGATTAGGCTTCGTTTCCCGAAAAGTTGGCAATTTTTCCCCTGGCGGTCTCTGCTCTGAATTCAGAAGGTGACGTACCTTCTTTGCTCTTGAAAAAGCGACTGAAGGACTGAATACTATCAAAGCCCAGGGTGTAGGCGATTTCCTTGATCGGGCTCTCCGTATAGGCCAGCTGGCGGCGTGCCTCAAGTAAAATGCGATCCTGGATTATCTGCAGAGGCGATTTCTGCTTGAACTTGGCGAAGAGGTTGGCGAGGGTTTTAGGAGACTTATGTAGCAACTTCGCATAGTGGGCAACGCTGTGCATTCTGCGGAAGTGCTGCTCTACTAAAAAGTTAAACTGGCGCAGAATGTCCAGTCTGGCCTTGTCGATATTCGTAAAGCCCGCTCTTTCTTTCATCAATCTGGTGCAAAGGATCACCAATCGCTTCATCATCGTTTGCAGCATCTCGATCTGTAGCTCATCGTGGGATTGCATTTCGAGGCGCAGCATTTTCCATAATGTTTCGAACTTGTCCGACTCTTCCTTCGGAATCTTGACGATCGGAACCTGCGAAGCACCGAAAAACAATATCCCTTTGCAGCCGACTTCACTGTCATTATCGACGACGCAGTAGAATGGCCGATTGAATTGCAGGAGCCGCAAACTGCTCAGCTTGCGCATTGTGACCCGGTGCAGATCCGTCAGAAAGAGAATTTGATTGCGAGTCAGGCAGTATTCAACGCCGTCCACCATCAAGCAGGTCTCGCTTTCCTGCACCCAGAGAATCGAGAGGCCGCTGTCGATCCGTTTCGCGAATGTCGCCCAGTTGGCGGTGGTAAGATGCGCAAGATGCAGAAACTCATCTGCCGCACCCCGAAATTCAAGGTGAAACTGAGCTGGCTCCTGGGGCTGAACCTTGTTTTTCATTCGAATACCGTGATATTCCCTTTTTCACTCATCGGATTCTTGCAGGCAGTAGACAGATTCGCGACTGTTTTGTTGTGAGGACAGCATACGAATTGTAAATGACTGAGCATGCCTGCGATTTGATCTCATAGCAGGAATAGCTTGAATGGAGACTCGGCGAATTTGCTGCGGGCGAGTTTCATCCTGAATCCGGCGTCAGGCTTTCTGGCATCAATTGATACGCTGTGCCGCAGCTGTAAAAAGTCAAAGATCGGCAAGTACGGGGCGGCAGCGCATCGGGCCGGCTAGAGTAACAAAGGTGTTTTGCAGCTGCGTGAACGGATTGTATCGCGCAGCATCCGGCCTAGCGGGTGGGCGGAATGATACGTTCAATATGCGGATTTTCCCTACCCGACAGCTTCAGTCAAATGTCTCGTTCAGTGCATTGACAGGTGATACCGTAGAGCGGAATTCCGATACATTCGCCTGGCGGGGAGGCCGGCAAGCGGAATGCACTTGCAATATTTCAACTAAGTAAATTTCAAATCTCCCTCTCTTCGAAAGAGGGGTTAGGGGAGTTAATAAGTCGTAAATTCTCACAAAATCTCCTAAATTACCATAGCACCAAGCGGAGGAAAAGATATGAAAAACTAATTTGATGAAATTCTAATCGCAATGAGGACATTGTGGCCCTGCTGATGAACCAATACTCTATTGTCGTCTATCGTCGCAGGTCACTGAATAATCGCTGGGGCAAGGTCGCCAAGAACGAATTGTGCCGGCTTTGTTTTGATAGTGCCGGATTAAAGCGCAGGAATCAGCTTCGGGATTCCCGATTTCGCCATCGTCTCAAGCTCGATTCGCTGTCAGTTTATAGAGCGCAGGCCAAAGCGCCTATTTTCGTAACTTAGCGATCCTAAACAAGTCGAACCGCTACCAGCTCGAAACATGAAGTCCAACTACACGGAGTCGCAATTACGCGAGCAGATAGCCCGCGCCAGTGGAGCTGATAAAGTTGAGTTGTTGGCAAATCTTTCCGAGCTGCTCAGTGCCGGCAATCTACCGGAGGCCCAAACCGTTGCCAATGAAGCCGTTGGCCGGGGACGTTCTCTTATTGCCGAAGCGAGAGCTGCAGTGTCGGATGCTGCGGCCGCCGGTCGCGCGCTGGCACTGGCACTAAAAGCACAGGCGCACTGCAGTATTCTCAGCTTTCAGGTTGAGCGGACTATCAGCATCGGCCAGGAGGCACAGGCTTTGTTGCTCGACCTTGAAGAATGGCAGTTGCAGGCCGAGCTGATGATAATGACGGCCAGCGCCTATCGCTACTCCGAGCGCAATGAGAAAGCCTTAGAGCAACTGCAGCAGGCGCTTCAAATTTGTCAGCGTCATGATCTGACAAAACCCTCCGCCACCATTTACGCTGAAATGGCGATAATCTATCAACGCGAAGGGAATATCGAGCAAGCGCAACAGGCGCTCCGGCGGGCCCGTGCGCTGGGCGACCTCTTTAATATGGAAGAAGAGCAACACTCTCTTTTTCTCTTGATTGCCCACGTTCATGCCGAGCTGGCTGAATTCGAGGAAGCGCGGCAGCTTTTTGAGCGCATCATGCCTCAGTTTCGCAAGCACGCCAACAAGTACCACCTCTTAGCCGCTTTACATAATTATGGTATTATCCTGCTGGCTCTCAACAGGCACCAGCAGGCCCTGCAGCTCGCGGAAGAGCGCATTTCGATTGCGCAGGAGGCCGGCCTGACACATATCGAGGCGAATTCATGGAAGCAGATCGGCGAACTGTATATGCAGTATGGCGAATACGATCGAGCCAGCGGTGCTTTGACGCGAGCGCTGGCTACCTTTCGCAAACTCGATAAGCAACATCTGGTTCTTTCGGTGATGGCCAATTTAGGGCGCAGCTATTGCGAGTCGGGCGATCGGGAACGGGGGATGGCCTATCTGCGCGAAACCAGCGAACGACTCTTTCAACTGCCACGGAACATCGAGCATTTTAATGCCGTCGGAATACTGGTTGAATACACCCCGGAAAACTGTCGGCCGGAAGATCTGGTTGCCTACCTGCTCGAAGAGAAAAAACGGACCTACAACGCGGGTTCCAGCACCCCGGTCAGGATTCGGCTTCTGCTGGGCCAGCTTTACGAAAATCTGGGCTCCTTGCAGGCCGCGCAGCAAGAATTGAGCGAGGCCCTGGCACTGGGACGCACATTCGACAATTTATGCCTGCAGGCCGAAGCGCTCGCCAGCATCGGCGCGCTGGAAAGCAGAATCGGCGACTACGAGGCCGCCCGCCAGCACCTGCGCAGCGCCTTGTTTCTGGCCGGCGACTGTCATTCCTGGACCATCCGGCGGCAAGTGCACAAGGCCCTGTTGGACCATTTTGAAAATTTGCAGGATTTCAGATCGGCCCTTGATCAGTTTAAGGAACTGCAGCGTTTAGAACACGAGGTGTTGTTTGAACAAACAAACCGTCGGGTCGACCGCCTGCTTGTCGAAAGCGATCTCGATCGGCTGGAAGATCAGCACGCAGTTCTCACCAATACTATTACTTCGCTCGAATCGGAGCTGGCGCTGCTCCGCCGTTCGCAGCAGGACTACGAGCTGCAGGAGCAGCTCGGCGAAAAGACGACCGTCGGGCTGAAACGCTGCCTGCGCGACGCGATGGAAGGACCGGAGAAGGAGATACAGGAAAAGTTGTCGGCTGCCCTAACACTGCTCGAAGATAAAAAAGGCGGCGAACAAAGCGCTTTGTCAGGCGGTGTGCAAGAATCCCTGGACAAAGAATTTATAGCCTTCCTGAAACAACAGTATCCGAAGTTGACGAAGCAGGAACTCAAGGTTTGCTCGCTGGTGCGCATGAAAATGAGCACCAAAGATCTGGCGCGCCTGATGTCCGTGTCACCGCGCGCTGTGGAAACCTACCGCTATCGAATTCGGCAGAAATTGGAGTTGGAGCCCGGTAGTGACCTCGTCGCCGCAATTGAGCGCATTGCGCAAGACATGTGACTTTCTCGTCCCGAATTCTACTGTCCGACAAAGCCTGATCTGAATCTCGCACTAGTGTATTCGTTACGGCTACACCACCCTTGTTTCAACCATTGGCTTATGTGCATTGAGATTCGAACAGACAGCCTGCTTTGAAATCCAATGACTTGAGCAACCAGCCGCGATTAGCGGGGGTGATCTATTCAATTTCCGCGACGGGATAAAATTTCACGGTTGACTCGATGGGCCTTTCACTACTCTGCTGAGTTTCCACATTTGCATTGTATCAGTTGTGCCGCTCCTCTGCCCGTTTTGTCGGCGGCGAACAGCGCGGCAAGCCCCACTTTGTGCCTGTGCAGCCGCAGCAGAACGCCGTCGTTGCTGTATGGCTTCGTGCTGAAATCCTGCGGCAGCTTGTTCGCGAATGCCGCTAATTGCTCGATCTCATCAGAGTTTGCCGACTATAGCGAATACCACCATTCAGTCCGCCAAAATCGAAAATGATGTAGTGATGATGTATTGCGCCGACAAATGCAGCCGCATCTCATTGCTTTCCAGCGAGCGCTCGATTTATCTGCCCCTACAATTGGTGTAGACTTGCATAGCTGTTCCGACACTTTTCAGCCCCTAGTTTTGCATCATCAAGAATTCGAGTTGGCTATGCTTCGGCTTCGCGGTGCCGGCACAATCGCGAAGCCGAGCTGGCCGCTCCTTGTCTGAAATGAATGTTCCGGTCTCTGCCTTTGAACAACGCTTCGTGCAGAAAATCAAGGCGCAAACAGACAACAGAATAACATCTTCTCATAAAACAAAAGCTTACGACAATGAAGGATCTCAAAAACTCTCCGATTGCCAGGGCCTGGCGGCTCTTCCGCAAGAGACTGCGCCGACTGGCGCGTTTGGCGGCCGGCGCCGGTCTTATGCGCATCCGCGATAGGAAGCGCCGGCAGCAAAAGTTAACCTGGCTCCTGGGGCGTCGCCGATTTAAACAGGCGGCAACAGCCCTGGTCTGTTCGTACGCTATGCTCTGGGGCGCCGAAGCTTATGCGCAAACTCCGACTATCGTGTCGCGGGTGCCGGCAGTTAATGCCTCCGATGTAGCCCTCGATGCAAAAATAGTTATTAACTTCAACGCGACAATGGACGTCTCGTCCTTTGTTGCTGACCGTAACCCGGCAACAGCGACCTTCGCGATTCACGGCTCGGAATCGGGCCATATCGCCACTACGGCCTCAAAGACTTTCACCATCGGCAATACGCGCCTGACCTTAACGCCCCAGGAATCGTTTATTCCGGGTGAAATTATTACGGTCTCGTTTGATGATGTTAAATCCTCGGGCGGCGTGACGCTCGGAAATCCGATAACCTTCCAGTTCCGTGTTGCTTCCGACGGCGGTACGGGTGCCTTTACGAGTTCAACGAGGGGGACGGCCAGCTATACGGATGTCGCGATGGCAGACTTCGACCGCGACGGCCTGGCGGATGCCATCTTTACGGTGGCGGGCGGCGCGGCCAACGAAATCTGGCTCGGAAGGAGCAACGGCAACTTCAACACTTCGACCCGCGGGGCCGGTGATTCGCGTGGCGTGGCCATCGGCGATATGGACGGCGACGGCGATATGGATGCGATTGTCGCCAATTACAATGGTCAGACTGAATTCTGGCGTAATTACAAAGGCAATTTTTCGATTGTCTCTTTCGGCCAGTCTTCCAAGAGCGTCGCCGTCGATGTCGGCGACCTGGATGGCGACGGCGATCTGGACATCTATGTGGCGAATGAAGACGGCGAGGCGGATGAAATTTTCTTTAACAACGGCTACGCCAATTTCACCGCCAACAGCAGTACTTTCGGCGCTAACAATTCGGTCTCGGTGATGCTCGGCGACCTGGACAATGACGGTGACCTGGACGTACTGCTCGGCCGCCGCGGCGGATCGAACCTGCGTCTTACCAACGTTATCAATACCGGCGGCTTGTTTATCACTACGACCGTCGGCGGCAATGAACATGGCGCGACGATTGCCGACTTTAACGATGACGGGACGAATGAGGTCTATTTCGCTCCCACCGGCGGGGTGGATGTCGAGGTCGCGGATTTTGACTTCGATGGCGACCTGGACCGCGTGATTGTTATGGCTAACGGCCAGAAAGAGCTGCACCTTAACAATGGCAACGGCACTTTCAGCTCCCAGACAATCGGCAGCATCGACGATGCCGGCATGGCAGTGGCTGTCGGCGACCTGGACCTTGACGGCGACTTGGACTTCCTTGTAGCCAAGGACGGAACTGCCAATGAAATTTACGTGAACATCGACATCCCGCACGCCCGAATCACGGAGCTCAGCCCCAGCACCAATGCGAGTTCGAGCCAGCGCGATACGACCCTTGTTCTGCATTTTAACGAGGAGATGGACACCTCGACCCTGCAGGTTTCGGATGATGTCGAAGATGCTAACATTGTCGTTATGGGGCAGCAGCGAAGCTACGCGCTTAACAATACGGCGCATTATTTCAATGGCGACAAAACCGTTGAAGTTACGCCGGATGAAGACTTTTTCCCGGGTGAAGTCATCACGGTAAGCCTCAAAGATGCGCGCCGGACTAACGGCGGCAAGCTGACCAAAGCGATCACCTACCAATTTTTCGCCGAGGCCGATGGCGGTTCAGCCAGATTCGAGCAGTCGGATTTCGGCTCCGGCAACAGCCGCGGCGTTGCTCTGGGTGACCTGGATGGCGACGGCGACCTGGATGTCGTTATCGCCAATTACAAAGAGCCGAACGAACTGTGGCTTAACAACGGCGATATCACCTTCTCTTCCCAGAGTTTTGGCAGCAGTGTTAAAACTTATGATCTCGGTCTCGGCGATCTGGACAATGACGGCGACCTGGATATTGTCGAAGTCATCGATTATAAGCAAACGAATATCTGGTATAATGACGGCAGCGGCTCCTTTCCCGTAGTGGATGCCGTGGGATTCAGCGGCCACAGCAGTGAAGGCCGCGCTGTCAGCTTCGCTGACTTCAACAGCGACGGCTGGCTTGACATCATCATCGGCGCTGAAAATCTGACGCCAGACCAATTGTTGATGAACAACGGCGATGGCTCCTTTGAGTCTAGAACAGCCGGTGGCGGTACGCGTACGACCAACAATTTCGTCGTGGACCTCAATCATGATGGCGATATCGACGTGCTTGCGCCGACTCGCTTGATGAAAAATTTCCGCTACAACAACGATGGCGCGGCCAACTTCAGTCGCTCAGGATTCGGCGGGCATGCCCATACTTCCAATTTCGCCATTGCCGCCGATTTCAACAGCGATGGCGTCCTTAAGTCGAGCTTCGGCGGCGGAACGCCCGACGAGATCATTGCTCCCCAGGACGACAGTCGTGATGGGGCCCCCGGCGATTTTAACGGCGACGGCTTCATGGACTATTTCGTCGCTCGCAACCGTGAAAATCATCTTATGATGAACAATGGCGACGGCACCTTCAGCAGCTCCGAAATCGGCAGCGGTGACAGCAAAGCCGTTGCCATCGGCGACCTTGACAATGACGGCGACCTCGATGTGGTACTTGCTAACCACAATGGAGTTAACAATATCCTGACCAATACCTTTCCGCCCTTTGTCACTGTCGCCAGTCCGCGATGGAACGAATTCGGCGCTCGCGATGCCAATGTCGAGGTGGTTTTCAGTGAAGCGATGCAGACGGACGAGCTCGATCAGTTAAACGAGAGTATCTTTGTGCATTCGATGCAACATGGCAACGTCAACAGCGGCAGCATCGGATTTAACAAAAATAAACGCCGCGTAATCATCAACCCGAGCAATGACTTTTTCGCGGGTGAGGAAGTGTGGGTTAGCGTCAAGGATGGACCGCTTTCCTGGGAGAATAAGGCAGTTACCGATCCCCGCGTCTATTCCTTCCGCGCGGCGAGTTTCGCCGGCAGCGGCGAATTCGATACACAGAGCTTCGGTCAGAATGCGACCGGCGTGGCCGTGGGCGATCTGGATGGCGACGGCGATCCGGATGCCTTCCTGGCTTCGAGCAGCGGCCATGTGAAATGGATCAACAACGGCAGCGGTGTCTTTAGCAGCGTCGCTCTCGGCTCCGGCACGGGTGAGCATCCCGTTCTGGGCGATCTGGATAATGACGGCGATCTCGATGTTGTTGTCGGCGGCAACAGCGATAACGAGATCTTTCTGAACAACGGCTCGGGCAACTTTAGCCGCTCTAGCTTCAGCACGGGTGTCACTGTCGATATCGCACTTACCGACTTGAACGGCGACGGTTTTCTGGATGCCTTTGTCGCCAAAGACAGACCTTCGTCTTCCCAGATATGGCTTGGCAATGGTGATGGTAGCTTCTCCAGCACGAATAAACTTGTCAGAGATTACACGGGAGTTGCCGTTGGCGATCTCGACGGCGACGGCGATGTCGACGCTGTATGCAGCGCGTCCAATGGGAGCGATACTCAGCAATCTCTGTGGCTGAACCAGGGCAACGGCAATCTGTCGAATACCTACCTTAACTCCACCAGAGGAGCCGACGTGGCGATCGGCGATTTGAACGGCGACGGCGACCTCGATGTGGTGATTGCCGTTGAGGCCGGCGGCGCGCAGAAGATCTGGACCAATAATGGCGATGCGACTTTTGTCGTAACGGAATTCGGCGGCGGCGACAGCAAGGCCGTCGAGCTCGGCGATCTCGACGGCGACCAGGACCTCGACGTCATAGTCACCAACGACGGCGCTGACGAAATCTGGCTTAACAATGGCGACGGCAGCTTCAAGCTGATGAGCATTGACAGCGATGTCGACTTTCGCGGCGCGCTTGCCGATTTTGACGGCGATTTTGATCTGGACGGTATCTTTATCGACCAGGACGGCACACCGCAGCTCTGGTTCAATATCGATCCGATTCCGGAACTGATCGCGCTGACGCCCTCGACCCATGCGACCGCCGCGCCGCGCGACAGCGATGTTCAGCTTGACTTCAACTTCGGCGTTGCCGTGACTACAGCGGTCATGTCGACCGACCAGGATTTTAACAACCTGACTCTCTATGGCAATCAGAGCGGGCACATCAGCAGCAGCGCCGTTCTCAGCTTCACGAATTGCAATAAAACCCTTATTCTCGATCCGGCGGCGGACTTTTTCCCCGGCGAAGAAGTGATGATCTCGGTGTCGGATGTCCAAAGCCGTCAGACCCTGCCGATGGAGCATTCCCAGGTGTTGAGCTTTAGCGCGGCGGTGGATGCAGGCTCGGGACACTTCATATCCTCGGCATTCGGCGATCGCAACTCGCAGGATGTAGCGATCGGCGACCTTGACGGCGACGGCGACCTGGATGCCATTGTCGCGGATATCGGCAGTTCGAGCATCTGGATCAACGCCGGCGATGGAACCTTTGCTGACAATGGATTCAGCGCTGATGATTTCGTAGCGGTGGAGCTCGGCGACCTCGACGGCGATGGCGACCTGGACGCCGCCCTGGCGAATGCTGAAACTTCCGGCGGGTCCAATGGCTGCGAGCTCTGGTTTAACAACGGCAGCGGCGGCTTTAGCAGCGCGGGCTTCGGCGGCAATCGCGGCTCCGACGTGGCGATCGGCGATGTGAACGGCGACGGCGATCTCGATGTGCTTCTGGCGCGGGACGGGCAGGTCGTGCTGGGTAGAAACGACGGCAGCGGCAGCTTCTCGACCTCCGTTATTGCCAGCGGTTCGCCGACGCGTATCGCCCTTGGCGATTTTACGGGCGATGGACGGTTGGATATTCTGGTCGGGCATAGCTCGCAGCCCTCGGCGATATTGCGTAACGAGGGCGGCAGCTTCAGCGCGATTGCGGTCCCGAATTCACTCGAAGCCAACGAAGTTGCCGTCGGCGATCTGAACGGCGACGGCCATCTCGACGCGCTGCTGACGAGCAACACCCGCGGCGACCTGCAGACTGATCAGGATGCCCTGCCGACGGTCGACATCTGGTTAAACAATGGCGACCAGACGTTCAGCACGAGTAGAGTCGAGATGGACGGCGACAGCTTTGGCCTGGCTCTCGGCGATGTTGACAATGATAATGACCTCGATGTTTTTGTCGCCACGAATAGCTTTGATGATCTTTTGTTAAGGAACAATGGCAGCGGCGGCTTTAGCAAGGAGAACTTCGGCGGGGGGACGTCGCGTCACGGCGCATTCGGCGATATCGACGGCGACGGCAGCCTCGATCTCATCGTGGCGCGCTCCGGCAGCGAACGTATCTGGTACAATCTCGATTCGCCGCTTATCAGCAAGGCAACACCGAACAGTTTCCCGGCCACGGTCGACCCGGTTGCGCTGAGTCTCAGCGGCTGGGATATCTATGCGACGAGCGGCACGATGTCGGTTCTAGATGGCAGCGGCACGCCTGTTGGGACAAGCGGTATAACGATCGGTGCGCCAGGGCTTCGGCAAAGTGATGTGATTCTTCCCGCCGGCATGGCTTCGACCGCCGGTACGCTCACGCTGACCCTGAATACCCAGGCCGGCGCGACTTCGACAACCGTCACCGTCGTTAACGATCAGCCGACGATCGCCATCGCTGAGACCATTCACGCTACGGATGAAGACACTGCGACAACACTGAGTTTCAGTCTGGGCGATGTCTGGCCCGGCATAAGCAGTTTGTCCGTACTCCCGCCCACGCCCGACGGCACGACAATCGCTTCGATAAGCCAGCTCGGCAGCACCGGCGCAACGACACAGTTCGTGATAACGCCGGTCAGCAATCAATCCGGTACGGTAGATTTAACCTTCGAAGTGACGGACGGCGATCTCAGCAGCACAACAAGCCTGACGCTGACGGTTGTTGCGGTCAATGATCGGCCGACGATTACGGCGGCGTCGCAATCGCTGATTGTCGACGAAGATCATACGACCTCATC
>JANQRB010000185.1 GCA_028284775.1 Candidatus Kapaibacterium sp.
CTGCCCTACGTCGATGCCGATCGCATCGGGATTGTCGGCGGCAGCCGCGGCGGCATGCTGGTGTATCAGGTACTCCGCCGTTGCAGCGCATTGCGGGCAGCCGTCACCATTGGTGCGCCGAGTACCATGCTGGTGGAATCCACCTCTGCCTATATCCTTCGGCTGATGATGCGATCTCTGCCGCCCGGAGCCGACCCGGCTGCAGAAGCCGCCAAACGCTCCGCCCTTTTGTGGGCCGATCAACTCGACAAATCAACGCCGCTGCTGCTCCTGCACGGCAGCGGCGACCGGCGGATCGAGCCGGGTCATTCTTTGCGCCTCGCTATGGCCTTGCAAGACTGCCGGCATCCCTACAAAATGATTATTTATGAAAATGCCGATCACATTCTTGCCGGGCGTCGCAAGGAGAGTAATCGCGATATTCGCGATTGGGTCGACGCCTATGTGAAGCGCCGGATGAAATTGCCGCGGGTAGGGCCGCATGGCGCTTAGCGACAGCCCCGTGTATGGCAGCGCGATGAAGTTCCGGCGAACCTGGTTGGGGAGCTGATGGCGATGAGGCCATCGGATGCGGTCGAAAGTCAGTAGAAGAACTGAAAAAAGCGGCAATGCAGAGCAGTGCCGCTTCGTAATCCTGCAAATCCGTTGGAGCCGCTGTTTGCAGACCGGCCGATATCGCGGCTATTGGCCTATCAATTCCTTATAAGCTTGTACGTCGAGCAAGTCGTCGAGCTCCGACTTGTCGCTCAGAGTAATTTTCAGGATCCAGCCGTCGCCGTAGGGATCCTTGTTGATTATCTCGGGATCCTCTTCGAGCATTTTATTGATTTCCGCGACCGATCCGCTGGCGGGCGCATACATGTCGGCGACAGTCTTCACCGCTTCGATAGTGCCGAAGGTACCGCCTTTTTCCACCTCGTCGAGTTCATCTTCAATATCCACGTACACGATGTCGCCAAGTTCGCTTTGAGCGTGGTCGGTAATGCCGATAAAAGCAGCATCGCCGTCCACCCGGACCCACTCGTGATCCTCGGTGTATAACAGATCCTCAGGAAAATTCATCGGGACTCTCCGCGCTAATTGAACACACAATGTATTTACACGTCGAATTTGCTGGCCACAAAACAGCCCGTGCCGCTAGGCGTTCCAGTCATGGCTGTCCAGGTAGTTTGTGTCGAAGGAACCCGCGATAAAATCAGGGTTCGTCATCATTTTCTTGTGAAAGGGAATCGTCGTCTTGATTCCATCGATTACGGTTTCATCCAATGCGCGCAGCATAAGCGCGATTGCTTCATTGCGGGTAGGAGCAAAAGTGATGAGTTTCGCGATCATCGAATCATAAAAGGGCGGAATGACATAGCCCTGGTAGATGTGCGAATCAACACGCACTCCGTGTCCGCCCGGAAAGTGCAGATTCTCGATTTTTCCCGGCGAGGGACGCCAATTGTGCAAGGGGTCTTCGGCATTGATGCGGCATTCGATCGAATGATAGAGCGGCGGGCCGGCTGCAATGGATAGATGTTCGCCGCCGGCGATCCGAATCTGTTCGCGAATCAGGTCGACGCCGACCGATTCTTCCGTTACCGGATGTTCTACCTGAATCCGGGTATTCATCTCCATGAAGTAGAAGTCGTTGTTCTTGTCCAGCAGGAACTCTACAGTGCCGGCACCGACGTAATCCACGGCACGGGCGGCAGCAATACCCGCTTCGCCCATCCGCCGGCGCAGCTCGGGCGTCACGACCGGGGAAGGCGCTTCTTCAATTAATTTCTGATGTCGCCGCTGTATCGAACACTCCCGTTCATTAAGATGAATGGCGTTGCCATGGGTGTCGCCGAAGATCTGAATTTCAACGTGGCGAGGCTGTTCGATGAATTTTTCGAGATACATGTCCGGGTTGTTGAAAGCGGCTTCGGCTTCGTTGCTCGCGGTGATAAAGGCGTTATCCAGCTCCTCGGCGCTGCGGACCAGCCGCATACCCTTGCCGCCACCGCCGGCAACTGCCTTCAGCATCAAAGGATAGCCGATGGCCGCCGCCGAAGCCTTTACTTCCTGCAGGCTGGATACGATACCTTCGCTGCCGGGCACTACCGGAACATTGGCCGCGCGCATCGTCTCTTTGGCGACGGATTTATTGCCCATTCGCGCGATCGATTCGGCGCTCGGCCCAATAAAGGTATAGCCGCAATCCATACAAATTTCAGCGAAGTCCGGATTTTCCGCCAGAAATCCGTAGCCGGGGTGGATTGCGTCGGCACCTGAGATTTCAGCCGCGGCAATGATGGAGGGAATGTGCAGGTAACTGTCCTTGCTGGCTGCCTTGCCGATACAGATCGCTTCATCGGCAAAACGGACATGCAAGGAGCTCTTGTCTGCTTCGGAATACACAGCGACGCTGCGGATATTCATTTCCCGGCAGGCGCGAATAATTCTGAGAGCAATTTCGCCGCGATTGGCGATCAGCACCTTATTGATCATACACTTTCAGCAGGGGTTTGCAATGCAGTCGATTAGTCTCGCTTGATGTGAAAGAGCGGCTGTCCGTATTCCACCGGCTGAGCATTTTCTACCAGCACTTTCACGATCACGCCGTCCATATCGCTCTCGATCTCGTTCATCAACTTCATGGCTTCGACGATACAGAGCGTTTCGCCTACTGCCACACGCGTCCCGACCTGCGCGAAAGGATCGGCATCGGGCGCCGGCGCGCGGTAAAAGGTACCGACGATCGGCGACGCAACTATATGGATATCACTCTCTGCGGCCGGTGGCTCGGCGGGCGCCGCTTGAGCCGTCGAATTGTCTGCCGGCGCGGCGGCGGGGGTGGTGGAATCCGCTGCCGTCGGTGCCGCGACCGGCTGCATCTGCACGATCGGCTGCTGCGTCGCAGCTGCGACGGCTGAATCTTTCAGCAGGCGTATCTTCATGCCTTCTTCTTCGAGACGCAAATCCGAGACGCTGCTGTCATCAAAAATTTTTACGAGTCTGCGCAGGTATTGGAGATCCATAACGCTACCTTTTTCATCACAGGTTGTACCAGGGTTGAATGCCGTAAGGGCGGCTCATCAGCAGGAGAGATTCTTGTCAGATCGGTCGATTTGTGCTGTCGGCGCGCGGAATATACAAAAATATGGAACAAAAAAGCGCGTCCCGTTCGATGCCGGAATCACGCTCTCGCATCTTCAAAATTGACCGCTTATTTTTTAACGCGTTCAATATAGGCCTTGCTTCGGGTATCCACGCGAATGACATCGCCGACGTTGACAAAAAGCGGCACCTGCACAACCGCGCCGGTTTCGAGGGTCGCCGGTTTGTTGGTGTTGGACACGGTATCGCCTTTGACGCCGGGCTCTGTCTCCGTCACTTCCAGATTAACATGAGCGGGCAACTCCACGGAAATGACCTCTTCATCATCGAAGGCGATCTTGGCGATATCGTTTTCGCGCAGAAAGGCGGAGGCTTCTCCGATGAGTGATTCTTCAACCGGAATCTGATCGTAGGTCTCAGAATTCATGAAGATATACGAACTGCCGTCATTGTACAAGTACTGGTATTCGCGGTGTTCCAGCCGCACAAATTCGATGGACTCACTGGAACGGAACTTATTCTCAAACGAACGTCCCGTTTTCAGATTCCGCATTTTGACCTGGTGAAATCCGCTGCCTCGCCCCATAAATCGATGCGAGGTCTCCAAAATAACGCAGGGATCACCGTTGTACTTGATAACCGCACCTTGCCGCAAATCCGATGTCGAACCCATAGCGCAACGATTACAATGAAAGGAAAACTCTCTTGAGATGAGGTGCCGGAGGGAATCGAACCCCCGTACGAGGTTTTGCAGACCTCTGCCTAACCACTCGGCCACGGCACCGGAATCACTCTGCCAAGCACGACTTGCAGAGAATTACGAAGTTAAGACTTTTTGTGGAGAATTGGGATCAAAAAATCATGGGGCCGCCTGCGTCGGAACGCGTTTCCTGCCGGCGGTGTTTTGCGCTCCGTAGAAATTCCTAAATTTGCGCACATGCCGAAAATGCCGGCTGCGGTACCAATACATCTGCACATCATTCTTAAGCACTGAACAATGACGACACTTCGAACTATCCTCATCGCATTTTGTATGGCGACCTTTCTGGCGCTGCCTCAGACTGGTTACGCCAGCGGCGCCGATCTGCACGAATCATTCGATGCCCTGCTGAAGCGGAACGTGGGCAATGGCCTGGTCTATTACCAGGGATTCGACACCCCGAAGTTTCGCGCGTACCTGCAGACCCTCGCTGCGACCGGCCTCGAAGGACAGCCGCGCCTCGAACGACTGGCCTTCTGGATCAATGCCTACAATGCATGTGTGATTGCCAATGTACTGGCGCATCCCGGCATCAAAGGGCCGCTGGAAGTCGAGGGTTTTTTCAAGACGAAGAGATTTCAGGTCGCCGGACGCAGCGTGACATTGGATGAAATCGAGAACAAGATCATCCGGCCGGAGTTCGGCGAAGCAATGATTCATTTCGCACTTGTCTGCGCCGCCCGGGGCTGTCCGCCACTGATTGACAAAGCCTATACGGCCGACAACGTGATGAAGCTGATGGCCGAAAACACCAGGGCCTATCTGAATTCCCCGGCCGGTCTCGCCTTCGACAAAACGGGGAACACACTTCGCCTTTCGAAAATTTTCGAGTGGTATCGCGAAGACTTTGAGACCAAAAGTTCGGGCTTACTGGATTTCATCATCAAGCATAGTGGGCAGAGCATTGCGGGCAGCCTGCGTTCGAATCGCAGCGCGGTGAAAGTCCTTTTCCTGGACTATGACTGGTCACTTAATGCGCGTAGCTCTGCGCCCTGAGGAAGGGCGGGCACCCTGGCGTCGGCGGAACCGGTCACGCGCTCCGCTTTGTTCGAGCCGTTGGCGGTATCGAGGCGGTCTTTTTTCGTGCGAACCGCTTTGACCCTCTTGCGTACATCACGACCATCCACAAAGTGCAAGACTTCCTCGGCGATGCCGGCGGCGTGACTGAAGATGGTTTTGCGAATGCGCCGTTTCACCTCAAGAAGCATTGGCGGCGTAACGCTGAAATCGTTTACGCCAAGTCCGACCAGCAGAGTGGTTGAGGCGGCATGCGCAGCAAACTCGCCACAGACGCCAACGGGAATTCCCGCAGCGCTGCCTGCCTGGACGATATTTTGAATCAGTCGCAGAACCGCCGGGTTGAAGCTGTCGAATATCTCCGTCACCAGGGCGTTGGCGCGGTCTGCGGCCAGCGTATATTGCGTGAGATCATTCGTGCCGATACTAAAAAAATCAGCAAAATGCGCCAGTTCGCCGGCCATCAGCGCGGCGGCGGGAGTCTCGATCATGGCACCTACGGGCATTGCCTCATCGAAGGGCGATTCTGTCCTGGCCAGTGTCTGTTTACATTTTGCGATCATATCCAGCGCCCGTCGAAATTCGCCTACATTGGTTACCATCGGAAGCATAAAACGGACATTGCGGTGCCTGGAGGCGCGCAAGACGGCTTTGATCTGATCGCGAAAGAGTTTCCGCCGGTTCAGGAGGAAGCGGAGTCCGCGCAGCCCCAGTGCAGGATTCGGCTCCTGCTGGTGATAGCTCAAGGATTTGTCTCCGCCGATATCGAAGGCTCGAATCGTGATCGGCAGCGGGTAAGCGCGTTCGGCCAGTTTGATATACCATTTGCGTTGTTCGCTGACGCTGGGAATGCGGCCGAGGCGGAAGATCAGGCTTTCCGTTCTCACCAGACCGATGCCGTCGGCGCGGCGGGCCAGCGCATCGTCGATTTCTTCCAGTGAGTCTGCATTCGCATAGAGGCTGACACGCCGCTGGTCGCTGGTTTCCGAAGGCAGCTTTGCGAATTTGGAGAGCTTTTTGCGTTTGGTTTCCAGATTCAGGATGCGTCGCTGGTATTTCGCCAGCGTCTCGGGGCGCGGGTGGACAATGACAACGCCGGCATAACCATCCACGATAATGGGGTCGCCGGTGCGAATGCTTTTGAACATGTTCTTGACACCGATTACCGATGGCAAATGGAGCGAACGCGCCATAATGGACGTGTGCGAGGCAATGCCGCTCAGCTCGGTGACGAATCCGAGCATACCCGCTTCGTGAAAGAGCATAATCTGGCTCGGCGTCAGCGAAATACTTATGAGGATGCTGTTGGAGGGTAAATCGTGCGATAGTTTTTTGTGACGCAAAAAGCTGAGCAGCCGCTGTTTGACGTTCTCGAGATCTACGGCGCGCTCACGCAGAATTTCGTCTTTCGCCATCTGTAAAGCCGCTTCCTGCGCATTATAGGCCTGAATGACGGCGGCCTCTGCCGTCAGACCCTCCTCGATACCGGCGCAAATAGCCTGTTTGACCGAATGATCGTTCAATATTAAGAGCTGGGCGTCCAGGATCTGTGCAATCGCAGGCGTATCGGGAGGGGCGGCATCGATGATCGAACTCAGCTCCTTGTCGCAGGCGGCCAAGGCGCGCCGATAACGTTCGGCTTCGGCGGTGCGTAATTCATTCGCAACGGGTGCAGGCTTTTCCAGCACCGATTCCCTGGCTACGATGACGGCTGTTCCTATCACTATTCCCGGTGCCGCGGGAATGCCTGTAAGTAATCGTTCAATCCGGCGTGGTGCCTTGGAGGTTCTATGCAGGTCTTTCGGCAAACTGTCGTCGGATTCAGCTTGCGGCGGTTCGTCTGACAACTCCATATCCTTCGTAGATAGTGCTACAGATTACAGTGCCGAAGAATATACTCTTTTTGAAAGACAGTTACAATTCACCAAATCCGCTGGCGAAAAATTCACAAATCTGTTCCAGAGCATCCTGTTCATCGGGGCCGTCAACCCGCAGAATCAGCGTCGAACCCTGCTCGGCCGCCAGCGTCATTACGCCGATAATGCTTTTGGCGTTGATAGCAAATTTGTCCTTAACCAGATAAATCTGAGACTTAAAACGCGAAGTCAGCTTTACGAGCAGGGCCGCCGGACGCGTGTGCAGTCCGGCCCTGTTTTTGACGGTGATTTGCTGTTCAACCATGAAACATAATACGAAAAAATTTCAAGCTCAATGATCACGTTGCAGCAGCATATCGCTAAACCAATGCAGCATGGCTTCGTGCTCCGACGCCGGCAGGCAGTCCAGAGCCCGATTGGCCTCGGCGCTTAGCTTTTCAACGCTGCGTTCCGCCTCGGTGAGGATGGCGTTGCGCTCGAACAAGGCGCGCATGGCGGGAACTTCATCGGCCGCCAGGCCATTCTGGCGCTGGAACTTTGCCAGGAGTTTGCGATCGTCCGGATCGACCACCCGCTCGAGCGCCCGGACAATCAGGAAGGTCCGTTTCCCTTCGATCACATCTCCTCCGACGGTCTTGCCGAATTTGGCCTGCTCCGCCATAATATCCAGCAAATCGTCCTGAATCTGAAAGGCCTTGCCGATCGCCAGAGCGTAGTGCTCCAGCGCCTCCAGCTGGGCACTTGTGGCGTCGCCGATCAATGCGCCCACTTTTACCGCCATCACCAGCATACGGGCGGTTTTCTTTTCGATCATCAAGAGGTACTCTTCCAGACTGACGCTGTCGCGTTCGGCAAATTCCAGGTCGTAAGCCTGTCCTTCGCAGACTTCGATAATTCCGGTACTGAAGCTGCCCACAATCTCCTGCACGCGTTGAAGGCCTTCGGTTTGGAGCAGCACCCGGTGCGCCAGCGCCAGCATGCCGTCACCCGCAAGTATCGCGGCATTGCTGTTCCAACGCTTATGGACTGTCGGACGCCCGCGACGAGTGTCGGCGGCATCCATTATGTCGTCATGTACCAGCGTAAAATTATGCAGAATCTCAACGGCGATAGCGCCATGCAGGGCACGGAGCGGATCACCGCCCACCGCCCCGCAGGCTGCCATGGTCAGAACGGGGCGAATTCGTTTACCGCCGGCCAGCATGGCATAGCGAATCGGCCGGTACAAAGCGGCTGGCTCTTTGTCCTGCAGAAAGGACTGCAGGTAGTTGTCAATGAGAGCCTTATACCTGGTATAACTTCCTAAAAAGTCTTTGCTCATGACCTAACTTTCTCGCTGTGTGAAAATCGCAATCAGGCTTCTTCAATCGACCCGATATGAATACGAAGTTTGCGCAAGGTCACCCAGCGTAGCTGAGCCGGTGAGAAACATGGCACAGCGCAATTGGTACTGCCAGTCACGGATGAGTTGAAGGAGCGTGTCGCGCCCGCCGGCGACAAGGGCTTTGATGAAGGGTCGCGCCGCTGCGGCCATATCCGCTCCCAGGGCGATTGTCTTGGCCACGTCGAGGCCGTTTTGCACGCCGCCGGAGGCCACCAGTCCGCAGGACTGTTCCCGACGTAGGTCTTGCAGCGCCCGCAGGCAGTCGACGGTAGGAATGCCCCACTCCCAAAATTGTTCCACCAATTGACGATTGGCGCGCCGCAGAATTTCGACGCCGGCCCAACTTGTGCCGCCCGCGCCCGCGACGTCGATAATGCTCACGCCCGCCGCGAGTAGTCGTCGCGCCACAGCGGCGGAGATGCCTGCGCCGACCTCTTTGGCGATAATCGGTACCGGCAGGCGTCGCGCCAACTCTTCAATGCCAGCCAGCACACCGCGGAAGGACGTGTTGCCTTCGGGCTGCAAGAGCTCCTGCAGCGGATTGAGATGTACTGTCAGCGCATCAGCCTCTACCATGTCAAGAATGATGTGAATCCGCGCTACCAGCTCCGGCCTGGCGACTTCTGTAGCCCCAATGTTCGCGCTGATCGCAATTGTCGGCGCCGTACGCCGCACCGTGCGGAATGACTCATGAAAACGCGGGTTCTCGAGCGCCTGGCGCTGAGAGCCGACACCCATGGGGATCTCGATCTCCTGACAAACTTCAGCCAGTTGGCGATTGATGTTTTCCGCTTCCCGATATCCGCCGGTCATGCTGGATATCATCAAGGGCAGTGCCGCGGCTTTGCCGAGAAAACTGGTGGATGTGTCGATGTCGGCCAGGTCGATTTCCGGCAGGGCATTGTGTTCCAGTTCAATACGCTCGAAGCCGGCGCTTTTTTGACGGAATCCGACATCGTCGTTGACGACCAGGTCTACGTGGTCTTTCTTGCGCGAAACAGTCCGTCGATGAGGTTCGGGCGTGGAGTCCTGCGGAGCATTGGCCATTGATCAGATTGACTGCTAGGGGGTTGTACGAATATAGTGCTTGCCGGGCAGCTGACGAATTACGCTCTTGAATTCCAGTTCAAGCAGTTCGGCCTGCAAAACATGCACCGGCAGGCGGCAGCGCTCGGCAATCACATCGACGTGCAAAGGATCAGCGCCAAGCTCAGCGTATATACGTTTTTCCCCGGCGCTTAATTTATGATCGCTCGGGCGCGCCGCCTCGAAGGGCTCCTCGATTTTGATACCGAGCGCTTCCAGCATGTCCTTGGGCGTCAGTGCCGCAGCCGCCTGCAAACGCTGTATCAGCCGGTTGCTGCCGATACTCTGAGCTGATTTGATGCTGCCGGGCACTGCAAACAGCTCGCGGTTTTGGTCGAGGGCAAATTTAGCGGTTATCAGTGCGCCGCCGCTGCCGCCGCTTTCCGCTACCAGGGTTGCCCGCGAAAGGCCGCTGATTATCCGATTGCGCTGCGGGAAATAAGGGCGTAGTGCGCGGGTGCCGCAGGGATATTCGCTGAGAACGGCGCCGCCCGCTTCACAGATAGCCTGCGCCGTCTCTTCGGCATGCCATGGGCCGATACAATCCACCCCGCTTGCAACGACGGCATAGGTAATGCCGCAGGCCTTCAGCGTCGCCTTGTGCGCCGCCGTATCGATTCCCTGCGCCAAACCGGACACCACGACAATATTCTGTCGGGCAAAGGCTGCAGCGAACTCAGCTGTGATACTGCGTCCGTAGTCCGTGCAGCGCCGCGTGCCGACGATACTGATACAACAAGCGTCGGCGCACTGCAATTTGCCGCGAACATACAGCACGAGCGGCGGATAAAACATCTCGCGCAGCAAATGCGGATAGGAATCGTCCCAGAATGTGACGAAGTCAGCGCCCGAGGCGGCGCAGCGTTCCGCCTGCATGTGAGCGCTTTCCCGCAGGCGCGTAAGGACATCGGAATCAAAGAGCGTCGCCGCATTGATGCCTGCTTTCGCCAGTGCCGGCGGACTGGCGGCGAGTGCGTCCTCGAATGACCTGAAATGCTTCACAAGGCGCTGCAATTCAATCTTTTTGAGTGTAGGCACGAGAGACAAGCCAAGAATGTCGCTGCGCTTCCAGGCGCGTCGCTCCGCCACGGGCTTCGCTTCTCGGCCAGTTAACACATGTTTTAACGATGCTGACACGAGCTTTATCCACTCTCGATGGTTGATGGAACTCGGATTGTAATGAGAGGCGAGTTCCGCTCAGGCTTTGTTGACGGCCGCCAAAAAGCGACTGGCCAGTGTTTGCGCTTCCTCCTCGGAAGGCGCTTCGGCAATGACGCGAATGATTGGTTCTGTATTCGATGTTCGCAGATGTACCCAGGATTTTTCAAATTGCAGTCGCAATCCGTCGCTGCGGTCGGCGGGGAGGTCGGGATATTTTTCTTCAAGTTGCCGGAAAAGGTCGGCGGTGTCTCCGCGAAATCTGCGTTTGCGTTTCACCATCGCATAGCGAGGCAGACTATCCACTATAGCGCCGAGTGAGCGAGTTTCGCCGGCGAGCAGAAGCAGAAGCAGGGCGCTGCCTACCAGTGAATCGCGTCCGGCGTGAAATTGGGGTGCGATCACGCCGCCGCTGCCTTCGCCGCCGATGAGGGCCCTATGGGCGAGCATCGAGTTGACG
>JANQRB010000188.1 GCA_028284775.1 Candidatus Kapaibacterium sp.
GTGGAGGGCGTGACCATCGGCGACCGCCCCAATCCGACGGAGTCCCATATTCAGGGGACCTGTCGGATGGGTACCGACCCGGCTCAGAGCATCGTCGACAGCGGTCTGCTGCATCACCGGCTGCGCAACCTGGTGGTGGCAGGCAGCGCCGTATTTCCAAGCTGTCCACCGGCCAACCCGACCCTGACAATCGCTGCGTTGTCGCTCCGGGCGGCCGGCCGCATTGTTAAACGAAACTGACGAAAGCATGCGACGCCGAAGCTTTATCATTGCCGGTTTCTTCACACTTCTCGGCGGCTACACCGGGGGCTGGTGGTTGTTTAAGGTGCGCCGGCGCGACGCAAGTGATTTTATCATAGCCACCCTGCGGCGGCGGCTGGCCTACCTGCGCCTGGAAGAGGAGGGACTTGTCCAGTTTGCGCGTGATTTTCAGGAAGGACTCAGCGCTCGCCGCCGTCGCCGTGCCGCCTGGGCGGGAATGCTCGGCCTGGCACAGGTCCACGCCAACCTCTTGAGTCTGCTGCCCGGTACATCGGGCCTGCGGCAATTTGAAAACGAGATCGTCACTGCCTTTCTGCTCGCCAGCGATTTCTTTTTCAACGGCGCTGACGAGTCGCGTCCACTGCGTTACATTGGCTTACTCGACCCCTACCGCCGACCCTGTGCAAACCCTTTTGCACGGTTTACGGCGCGTGATGCCTCCCTTCACAGTCCGGACGGTTGAACGTTGAAACGGTGCTTTAGGGACGCGATGTAGTTAGGTCGACTCGCGAGTCGACCCAAGGCCTCATATATAGGTCCGAAAACGGCTAATGTATTCAGCCTTGTCTACGTATCTTTGGACTTATGGTACTCGACCGAGATATATGCTACCGCGCTTTGTTATGCCGAGATGCCCGCTTTGACGGACGCTTTTTCACGGCTGTGAAAACCACGGGCGTGTATTGTCGTCCGATATGCCCCGCCCGTATGCCTCTGCTGAAAAACGTCGAATTCTATCTTTGCGCTGCGGCGGCGGAAGAAGCGGGGTATCGACCCTGCCTGCGCTGCCGTCCCGAGGCATCGCCGGCCGCCCCGCTCTGGCAGGGGACAGCCGCGACGGTGGCGCGCGCGCTGCGGCTGATCGGCGATGGTGCGCTGGACAGGGGCGGCGTCGAAACGCTGGCCGAGACCCTCGGAATGGGCGCGCGGCACTTGCGGCGATTGTTTATGCGACACCTGGGCGCCACACCGCTGGCTATTGCGCAAACGCGGCGTCTGCATTTTGCCCGCAGGCTGATCGATGAAACCGCCCTGCCGCTGGCCGATGTGGCCTTCAGCGCCGGCTACGCCAGTACCCGCCGCTTTAATGCCGCCTTCAAGACGGTCTATGGACAGGCGCCGGGGAGCTTCCGCCGCGCCAAAGTTCAGCGTCCGCCGGCGCCGCAAAGTTATGTTGACTTGCATCTGACATATCGTCCGCCGCTCGATTGGTCCATGCTGCTCGGTTTTTTAACAGCGCGCGCCATTCCCGGCGTCGAGAGCGTCAGTGATGGCGTCTATCGTCGTTCGCTTGCTGTCAGGGGTGTGCAGGCCGTAATCGAGGTCAGCCATGCCGCGAAGCGGAACGCGCTGCTGTTGCGCGTTCCGCTGAGCCTCGCACCCCATCTGGCCGCGATTGCGGCGCGTATCCGCCGGCAATTCGACCTGCAGGCCGCGCCGCAGGAGATTCTGGCTCGCCTGGCTGCCGACCCCCTGCTGGAAGGCGCCGTGCAGCGGCATCCCGGCATTCGGCTGCCGGGCGCCTGGGACCCCTTCGAGCTGGCCGTACGCGCGATCATCGGTCAGCAGGTCAGCGTGAAAGGCGCCACGACCGTGGCCGGCCGTCTGGTTAAGGCATTTGGAAAGTCCTTGGAGCAATCGAAGCAGATTGCGGGCATCAGCCATCTTTTCCCCGACGCCGCCCGATTGGCGCAGGACGACATCCTCGAGTTCAGAGGGATGCCCCGCGCCCGCAGCCGTGCGCTGCGCAGTATGGCCCAGGCTGTGCGTGACGGCAAGGTAGCGCTTGACGGCAGCCTGCCGCTGGAGGAATTGGAGCAGCGCCTGACGGCCCTGCCCGGGATCGGACCGTGGACGGCAAACTATATTGCGATGCGCGCCGTCAGCGAGCCCGATGCTTTTCCGGCCGGCGATCTGGCCCTGAAACGAGCCGCCGCAAACGGTGGCGCCGCCGAGCTGAGCGAGCGGCAATTGCTGCAGCGCGCGGAGGGCTGGCGTCCATGGCGCGCCTATGCCGCGCTGCTCTTATGGGCCGACTATGCCGCCGGACAGGCCGGAGGCTGAGACAGGGGCCCGCCAGAGAGATTTTTCGACACACAAACACAGAGCTTTGATCACAGGAAGGCTGGCAAGACCATGAAGACCGCAACAACACGCTATTGCTATTGGGAAAGTCCTCTCGGCCGTTTGATGCTGGCGGCGGATGAACGGGGATTGACCGCCCTTGATTTCGAAGACGGTAAGTACCGGACAACACCGACAGCCGACTGGCAACAGGACACCGGCGCATTTGCTTCGCTGATTCAGCAGCTCGAAGCCTATTTCGGTGGCGCATTAAAGGAATTCGAGATCGCGCTGGCGCCGCCCGGTACGCCCTTCCAGCAGGAGGTCTGGCAGGCGCTGCATTCGGTTCCCTACGGGGAAACGCTCTCCTACGGGGCGTTGGCGCAGCGCATCGGCCGGCCGAACGCGCAACGTGCCGTCGGCGCCGCCAACGGCCGCAATCCGATCGCTATCATCATACCCTGCCATCGAATCATCGGTCACAGCGGCAAACTGACCGGCTACGGCGGCGGCATGGATCGCAAAAAGTGGCTCCTGGCGCTGGAACGCCGCCACGGCCGCCAGCTTAACGGGCAGACAACGCTGCTATGATCGCCGGCGCCGATTATCAACGAGCCGACGCTCATCCCCGAAATGCATACGAAGGATAAATAACTTGCTACTCTGACATTGATTTTTTTTGAATTGCCCCCAAAAATGTCACATTGCAATGTGAGTTCCAGGCGACGAATCAAGGGGCAATTGTGAACGAAGCATTCAGACGTTTACGCGCAATCATTGTAGATGACGAAGAAAACGGGCGGATGAATCTGCTCCAGATGCTGGAAGTGCACTGCCCGGAAATCGAAGTTGTCGGAATGGCGGAATCCGCCGAAGATGCCCGTTTGCTGGTCGTGGCGCAGCGTCCCGATGTCGTCTTTCTGGATATTGCCATGCCGGAGGAATCCGGATTCGACTTTCTCGAGTCTTATGCCGAGCGCGAGTTTTCCGTCGTATTCGTTACCGCCTACAACCAACACGCTCTGCAGGCCATCAAAAACTCGGCCGTGGATTACCTGCTTAAACCGATCGCTCCCCACGAACTCCGCCAGACGGTCTTAAAACTGCTCCGCCTGCACAGCGACGATCGCGTTGCCGAAGAGCGCTCAAGCCGCGATACCACTGAACAGTTCCGCCTGCTGATGGACAATCTGCGCTCGGGCGGTAAACATCAGCGTATCCTGGTGCCGCAGACGCGCGGCTTCCGGATCATCGAAGTGGCGGACATCCTCTATCTGCAGGCCGAACGTAATTATACTTGTATCTTTCTCGAAAACGGCGATGAAATCATTGCGACCACATCACTGAAGGAATTCGACGACAACCTGAGCACAGAGATGTTTTGCCGCATTCACAAATCGAACCTTGTTAACATGAATCATGTGCTGGAGTTTCACAATCACAACGGCGGCTACGTAGTATTGCGCAATAAACAAAAATTGCCCGTTTCCTTCAGACGGACGAAACATTTTGTCGAACGAATACAGTCCTTTGTCCATGGCGGCGACGGCGCCGAAGCCTGCGACTGACAAGAGGCCTTGCATGTTCATTGCTTTACTGCTTGCTTTCGTCTGCTGCTCCGTCACCTTGCCGCTCGACGCCGCCCAACTGCCGCACCGGCATTATTCTATCGACGATGGCCTGTCTCACTCGAATGTCTTCAGCATTTTTCAGGACCGGGAAGGCTTTATCTGGCTTGGAACGGAGCTGGGCGTCAGCCGTTTCGAGGGCCTTAACTTCGACAATTTCGAAGGACTGGAAGAGTTGAGCGGGGGTATCGCAATTGCAATCACCGAAACCGGCCAGGACAACATCCTGATCTTCCGTTACGATGGCCGTCTTTTTCGATTCGCCGCCGGCCGGCTGGCAGAGATAAAGCCACGCGCCGGCTCGATTCGCAGCAGCATTATCGAAGCCCGGACCGATTCGTCCGGCCGTGTCTGGATGCGGACAAACCGCAGCGAAGTTGATGTTTTGCAAGAGGACCGCGTTCACAATTTTTCACTATTGCATGGTATCAACGCTTTACCCAATGATACAATGGCAGCGGTTCAAAGCCTCGATTCCGGTGCAGCGATTAACAACCTCTTTGTTCGCCGCAACGGTGAGATCCTTTTTGCGACAGACCGGGGATTGTATGCGTTGCGCGCAAATCGAGTGCTGCAACTCTTTGAGGAGCAAATTCAGGGGCGGGGTGTCTATTGCATTGCCGAAGATAAGCAGGACGCACTGTGGCTGGGTATGCAAGGCTCTGTTTGCCGTGTTGCCGCCAGCGGTGAACTTCACTGGTATCGGAATCCACTGCTGCGGGAGACGCGGATCATAAAGATTGCGGTCGATCCGGACGCCAATATCTGGTTGGTGGGGCCCTCGATGGGACTGGCCGTTTTGCGGGGCGATTCGCTGCGATCCATGACTGAACAACTGGGCCTCGATCAGGTTGAAGTAAACGATGTTCGCGTCTGCCGTGAAGGTCTGGTGTGGATCGCGACATTCGGCGCTGGTCTGATTTGCGTACAGAATCTTAACAACGCCAATTTTACGGTCGACGACGGCTTAAGCAATAACTATATCACCTCCCTTGCCGAAGGAAAGGACGGCAGTTTATGGATAGGCACGCATAATGGTTTGTGTCGTTTGTTTAATGATGTGCCGCGTCGCGTAGGGCTCATGCCCTCGCAATTTGCAGAAGTTCGCGGGCGCTTCGAACGGATCGAGTCACTCGGTGTGGACAGCCTCGGACGCGTCTGGAGTGGTCTTTCGGGCGGAACTATCAATGTCCTTGGTGGTCAGGTTGCGCTGCGCAAGCCCTCGGCCGAATATGTGCCCTATGTGCTGTATGTCGAGAGGGACGGTCGTATTTTCTTTTCAGGCTTCGGCGGAGTCAAGTATCTGGCCGGCGATTCAATTGTCGACTTCGATTCGCTGTCTTTGCCGCTTCATCAGCGGGTCTACGCTCTTTGTCGACAGCGCTCCGGCGCCTTCTGGGCAGGCACCGATTCCGGCGCAATCCGTCTGGAGGAGGGAATACTTCGCAGCTTTGGTATAGAGGACGGCCTGCCCGGTGCGCGTGTCCTGGGTATCTGCGAAGACAAGGGCGGAGATATCTGGCTGGCAACGAATAAAGGTGTCGCCTGCCTTCGCAATGAGCACTGGCATGCTTATACCCCTGCGGAGGGATTGAGCCACGCCTACTGCTCGGCGATACTCCCGGATCAGCGCGGCAATGTTTGGATCGGTACCCTGGGTGGACTCGACTGCTACCGAGGCGGCGAGTTGATCCACTTCAACCGCACCCGCGGTCTCGTCGGCAATGAAGTTCGCGCATTGTTTGCGGACCAGAGCGACAACTTGTGGGTCGGCGCCGTGCAGGGACTGTCTAAACTTCACATCGAGTCCTCGCTGCCAGGCGCAACCGCCGCGCCGGAGGTGGTTATTACGGAGCTGCGAATGCCGGGCGGAGTGCTCCGACGTCCCCGGCGGCTGCATTTGCCCTATGACAGCACAAACATCGATATCCGCTTTGCGGCCTTGCATTTCAGCCACCCTGAAGGTCTGCGTTTTCAATACATGTTAACGCCCCTCGACGATGAATGGCGCCCGGCCGAAGGCCGCAACTGTTCTTTCAGCAATCTTCAGCCGGGCAGCTATGAACTGCTTGTGCGTGCGCAGGTGGACAATAGCGGCTGGTCCCCTCAGCCCGCCAGTCTGCGTATCGACGTAAATCCACCCCTCTGGCAAATGTGGTGGTTCCGAGCGCTGATCGCTCTGCTGATTGTTGGCGGCGTGTACATGTTGCATCGTTTTCGCAGTAATCAATTGCGCCGCCGCGAAGTGGAACGCCTGGAGCTGCACGGTAAAATACTTGAGCTGGAAAAACGCGCGCTGGATTCTTCGATCAATCCGCACTTCTTGTTTAATGCGCTAAATTCAATCCAGTTCTTTTTTAACCGGCGCGACTCGCTGACTCAGGCCAATACCTACCTTGCCAACTTCGCGCGGCTGATACGCATGATCCTGGATGACGCCCACAAGAAGTCGATCAGCCTTGAAGAAGAACTCAGCCGCCTGCGCTATTATCTGGACCTGGAGCAGATGCGTCTCGGCAAACGTCTGCAGTGGCGAATCGATGTGGCGGCGGGTATCGATGCGCGCGCCATCCGAATACCCGTCCTTGTCATTCAGCCATTCGTGGAAAATGCCGTCTGGCATGGTATCACGCCGCTCAAAGAGGGCGGTACGCTGCAGGTAAAAATCAGCTCTGAAGATTCCGTCCTGATAATAGAAGTGATGGACGACGGCATCGGCATCGCCAACAGCCGCGCTAAACAGGCCAGGAGCAGCCTCAAGCACCAGTCCAGGGGGATGGCGATCACCCGCGAACGCATCGCCCTGCTTCGGCAACTAAAAGATGTACACCTGGATGTCGCTATCAGCGACCTGGATCCCGCGAACACCAGCCGGCCAGGCACACGGGTCTGTATCCGCCTGAAGACCTGACGCGAAACGTATCCTACTCTTTACTTCCCCCTTTGTTCGCTTTTCGCATGGAAGAATTCCTGCCGAACGGCGACGCTGATTCGCCGGGAGTTAACGTTGGGTCAATAGATCTCGACGTTAATCCTGACTGCCTTTTATGCTGCTGACGCTAGTCCCTTATTGCTCCCGTAGCACGAATGAGGTCGCAGGCCGGGCCCAGGGAATCCGCGGGGTTCAATGCGCGGTCCGACCTTTGTCCCGACTATCTCAATCCGGGTGTAGTTTCTCTCCCTGGCGGAGCGGCTGTTTCATATTAAACACTGGAGTGTAATCATGTTAACATTTTTGCAGCGGGTATCCGGCTTTCTGCCGGCCCTATTACTCTGTTTCGTTTCGCCGACATTGCTCGTCGGGCAAAGTTTCTGGAACAATACTATGTTTGGAATGTTGTATTCGGATCCGCCCAATACAACTCTTGTCGGCGTCGGCACTACCAATCCCCTGGACAGGTTGCACGTTCACGGTCAGGCCTTCGGACCTTACGCCACGCTGCGCCTGGCGACGGATTTTAACGAGTTCCCCGCTTGCACGGCGACCGGTCAGCTGGCAGTTCAGCCACAAACGAACTTGACGAGTTTCCGCTATTCAGACATTGCGAACAGCGGTGACCTGGTGTTGCGCTCTTTCGCCGATCCCCACGATCCCGGCAATGTCTGCGCGGGAGATGTGATCGTCTCCGCCTACAGCGGCGGCGGACAGATTCACTTCGCTACCTATGAATCGAATATTGGAATGGATCTGCGTCGCATGCGCATTAACAACGCGGGCCAGGTTCATATTAATGCATTTGACCGGACACGCCGTTTTGCCGTTCGCGCCGATGATTCGGAGAGCGCCGTCGTCGGTGAATTCCTGCGGCCGGGTCATGCCTTGGTGGATATCGTCAGCGAGCCCGATGCCGGCGGCCAGCCTAACAATGCCATCCTGCGTTTCTACAACGAGATCGAAGACGCGCCCGGCTCGAGCGCCATTTTCCACTATTGGATGATGGGCCTTGATGAGCTCGACGGCGGCAAGTTCAAGATTAGCCGCAGTGTCTGGGATCAGTTTGAGACCAACCGGACCGTCCTGACGATTCAACAGGATGGCTTTATCGGCATCGGCACTACCACGCCGCAATCATTGCTGGCGGTCAACGGCACCATTACCACGCGCGAGCTGGTCTGTACGGTGGCTCAATGGCCCGACTATGTATTCGAGAATGACTATCAATTGCGATCGCTTGATGAACTGCAGCATCAAATCGACGAACTGGGGCACCTTCCGGAAATTCCTTCCGCCGCCGAGGTTGCGGCCGAGGGCGTGGCAATCGGCACGATGCAGGCGAAACTCCTGCAGAAAATCGAAGAGTTAACACTCTATTTGCTCACGATGCACCACGACAAAAAAGCGATGGAAGCCCGTCTGCTCGACCTGGAAGCGCAGATCGCCAATAGCAATTGAACCGGCTCCGCTTTCAGAAAAGTTAATTCACATTTTCCATTGCCTGGAGTAACTAGCATGAATTCAATTAAGGCCAAGAAGGGGATTGCGGGCGCAATCTTTCTGTTTCTGTTGAGCGCCGGGGTGTCGACGGCTTTACCAAACACCCAGATTTGCGAGGACATCGGCAGCGACGCTGATTTCGGCATGGTTTATAAAGAAGTTGTGCCCTGCAATACGAACGCCAATTGCAGTGAACAAACGATATACATAACGAAGCGGATTGTGGAATCGGAGCTCTATGTGACGGCCAAGGGCAGTATGTCTTCCATCATCGCCGGCTCTTCCGCTACGATTGCCGCCGGCTGTCCCCTGGCGCAACAAGGTGATGTGCTCCTGACCGGCGGTGATCGCGACTTGAAATCCGCGAATTATGAGAAGATCGCGGATGTCGACTTTCGCGCCGGTTATGAAGTACGGCTTGTTAACGGTTTCGTGGCGGAGGAAGGCTGCTATTTTCACGCCTACGTCGCACCGGATTGGGACGAAGAACATCCCGCCTGGGAGGAAGATTTTCAATCTTATGATTCCGGCGAACTCGATCATACGAATACGACGCACCGCCGGTTTTTACAGCGTTGGCGCTTCAGCAACGGCGCGCGGGTTGGCGGCTACCGCAATTTGCCCGAGCCGAATACCGTGTTTTTCGAAGATGACGGCGGTACGAAGGTACTCAGAATCCAAGCCTTTGACGGCGCGACCGCCTACCCCGAAAACCTCGACGCGATTCACACCGATACCGAGCCTTTCGGACGATACGACATGCTGGTGAAGTGGCCCTGTGTTACCAAGGGCGGTGAGAACGATATACACCATTCCGTCTGGTTATGGGCCACTGATGGCGCAAACTCCGATGAGGTTGACAACTACGAAAAGAATACGGGCTGGAAGCACACGGCCCTGCACCATCCGGACAAGGCGCCGCATGGCATGAGTCAGAATGCGATCTCCTGGCATTCCAACTGGATACGCTCGTCGGGGGCCGGTCAGGATGTCGATCCTTCGGTAGCGCAGATGCCGCGCTTCGATGAAAACTATGTTAAAATCAGCCTGGAATGGCTGCCAAATGAGATTCGCTTCCTGGTGGATGACTGTCTCATCCGACGCTTTGGGAACCTGCATGCCAATGACAGTTGGTGGCGCAGTCTCGGCGGCGTTAACTATGACTTTTCGCGCAACACGCTGCGCAGCCCGGCATTCTGGCTGGTGGCCTTTCATCACGATCGCCCTTTTGCCGATGATATGCGGATTGCGGAGCTGGCGGTGTACAACCTGACGCGCTAAAGGCCGCCGCGACGCTGAAATAATTAACACTAAGGAATACCAACAATGACAACAATAGATAGAACACTCACGCTGCTTCTGGCCGCGCTCATCCCCTTTGTCGCCGAAGCATCATGGCATCAGCGCGGTCCCGACACATTTAACAGCAATCTCTACGGTGTTGCATGGGCCGGCGCAAGCGGCGGCAATCAGCAGTTCATCGTAGCGGGGCAGGGGGCTGCCCTGCTCAAGGTCGTCTACAATCCGTTGGCCGACACCTGGACCACAAATCCGCTTGACATCGATCTCAAGGGTGGTGTTGTGCGCGGCGACTTTATGGCCGTGGACATCCATCGGCAGTCGGGTTTTGGACTCGCGGTTGGCTTTTACAATCATGAACGTCTGCGGGTTCACGACCGGCCAGCTCTGATTAGAACAACTGATCATGGGGCAAGCTGGGAAGCCAATCACAGCCATCCCGCTCTTGATGCCGGCACCAGGCTGTGGGATGTGGCCGTTATCGATCAGGCCAATGCAATCGCGGTCGGCGATCGCTTTGACAATCACGATATCCTTTACCGGACAAGCGATGCCGGAAACACCTGGAACGCCATTCCACTGGGCAGCATCAGCGGCTTAAGTTTTTGGACCGCCGGCTCGCAGGCTCAGCATTATCATTTTCGGGGCATTGACTTTTCCGGCAATACCGGCGTCATTGTCGGCCACTTCAGCGGTGGCAGTTCGAAGAATCTTGTCCTGCGATCGACGGATGCCGGATTGACCTGGGAGGATGTCAGCGGCGCCGTAGGTACCAAATCCACCTTCGCCGAGCGGTCCAAGGACTTCGGCAACCCGCGTCGTGTTCTACTGCGCAGTCCATCGAATTGTATCGTTACTGCCGGCTCGCGTTTTGTGTACAGCCTTGATTTCACCAGTACGACGCCGGCGCAAACATTCTGGAAACGAACCGGCTTTGAGACGCTGCCCGGACTCGCCACCGTCGATCCCGCGGAAACAAGTCAGATTCAGGGCGAAATGCGCAGCAGGCATTATAAAGTAGTAGGCATTGCGGAAATACCGGGCAGCGATGATCTGATCGCCACCTCGGAGTATGGTACCTATGTACGCGCTCGCAACGGCGGTATTCACTCGCAGGACTGGAGCGTGCATACGATCGCATATGACAAGGTCACCGGTGACGGGATCGAAGACGCCTCCTACTATGGCGCCGTCTTCGCCGACAGCGATATCGGGCTTATGGTCGGCCGCAAAGGGGCGCTGGCCTTTACGACGGATGCCGGCGCCAGCTGGACTACCAACCCGGAGCGGACAACGGACTTTCTCACCGACGTTGTTTTTGCGGATCGTGAATTTGGTCTCGCTGTCGGCGACCGGGGCAGCATCCTGCAAACAATCGACGGAGGCTTGAGTTGGGAGCGCCGCCGCGAGCTGACCGTCAATACAATGCAGTTAAACGCCATCGCTATTAACAGGCAGGGTTCACAAGCTTTTGTCGGCGGCACTGAAGGTATCTTCCAGTTGGATATCTTTCGACCGGGCGGGACGCCGCGCATACGGGTGCTGCCGCTTGATCTCGGCATGACGGTTCACACTAATGGTCTTGCGATCAGCGATGCCGGCACGGCGCTGGCGGTCGGCGCCGATGCGGCGATCTGGCGTCAGGCTACACCGGGCGGGCCATGGACGCAGGTTAATGTCAACCTTAGCCAAGCACAGCATTGTAACTTCTACGGCGTCGATTTCTTCGACGGCAGCGACGATTGCATTATCGTCGGTTGTCGCTTCCATCCCGGTCCGGCCACGCTCAACGAGCGCGCTTTCGAATCACTGATCCTGCAAAGCGACGACGGAGGAGTGAGCTGGTCGCTGCGGGTCGATGGTGGTACGAATAACGAAGCGGTGTTGCGCGATGTCAGCCTCAGCGGCTCTCAGCACGGCTTTGCTGTCGGCTATGAATATCCACCGGACGATCCGGCTGATCCGGATCTGCCTAAGGGAATTGCCTTTCTCGCAACGATCAAGCGCACGACGGACGGCGGTGTTACCTGGCAATCCGTACAGAATACAGCGACGCAAAACAATGTTCGTATTCTGCCGGCCGACACTCCGAATCATCCGCTTGTCAGCCTGCTCTATAGCGTCGAGGCCCTCAATAGCGATGAGTTCGTGGCCTGCGGCGGCGCCGGCATGATCGTGCACGGCCGGAACATTAACTGGCCAGAGGCCGAACTGTTTGTTAAGGATAGTCGCACCCGCTGGCCGCTGCGCGGCATTGCCATGCGGCCGGCCATGCCCGGCGTAGACGAAGAATTCGTCGCTGTCGGCTATTACGGTAGTATCGTCGGATCAGACGGACCATACGACTTTCCCAAGCAGGCGGACGGTGATGGTCCGTCGCGACCAGCTGTGAACATGGGGCGAGCGGACGAACCCTACCTGTGGCCGGCCCAACCGAATCCCTTTGACGAGCGCAGCGATATTCGTTTCGTGCTTCCCTCCGCAATGCATGTGAGCATCCGCATCTTTGACTATACAGGCCGCGAAGTCGCGATCTTGCTTGACGACCGACGTGCCCGCGGCCGGCACCACCTGTCTCTTGCGCCCGGCGACCTTCCTTCCGGCGTCTATTTCTGCCGGATGGAGGCGGGCGGGCATACGAAGAGTCGCACGATGATGCTAATGCGTTAATTCACGGTCTCCGGTCCGTGACTGACGACCGTATTTCCGGAAAGTGCCATCTTTCAATGAACAGCTCCGGCTGAAAGGGCGAGCGGTGTACCTATGTGCGCTGCTCGCCTGTTTGTTTGCGCTGCCGCCATGATTGTACTGTCGGGGCATTTCATTACGACAGCTCAAGGAAGCGGGGAGTGTTTAATCTTTTGTCGAGTCTGAATGGATATGGAAAGAGCAGCGACGATCGGTTAAGCCTGTAAAATCGTTACCTCGAAACAGTTATTGATGACAACATTGACGTTTATACTCAATTGATCGACGCCGGATCAATGATCAATGACGTTGGTCCTGAATGACTTTTCATGCGGAGCCGGTTGAGTTTAATTGCAAGGAAAGCAATTGGCTGTCAAGATTTATCCGCCTGTCCGCTGAGCGCGGGGTGGCGCGCGCCGATTGACTGAAAACTATTATTAAGCACTCTTGATTAAGAAAGGATCTGACGATGAAACGTTCACAATTAATTGCGATCCGTCTGTTTATGTGTTGCGGTGTTTTCGGAGCTTGCGTCTCTTTGTCCGCGCAATGGACCCCGCTGTCGCCCGGTGCATGGATTAACGGTGGAGTTGGCATCGGCGCTCAGCCTCTGCCGACAGCTGAAATGCTGCAACTTCTGCAAAATATGAACGGCTGGCCCCTTCTCAAACCGGCTATCCGCATTCAATCGCAAACTGGCTCTGGCGAGTTTGACTGTTTCTCGACCGCTGAACTGGCTCTTGAAACCCTCGGCGGCCAGCATTCGGCCATTGCGCAGCCCGGCGACCTCGTGTTACGGACGACTGTTGATCCGCAATTCTCGCTAAACTGCGCGCGCGATATCATCCTTTCTGCCAATACACCGCAGGGCGCAATCCACTTTACGACCTTTGACAATGCTGCGCAAACAGAGCTCGAACGTATGACGATCGCCAATAACGGCGCTGTCGGCATTGGAGTGAGCAACCCGGGCGGAACGGGAAAATTGTTAAACATTCGCGCCGATGATCTGCAGCCGCTTAAGATTGAATATACGCCGGGTGCCGATTGGACATTCGGAGTGGATATCGCCGTTTCGGGTCAGCATGTGGCGAATACCAAGGCCCTGAACATTGGCTCGGGCGATATTCCGGGCGTCACTTATGATCTCTTCACGGTCTGGGGCAACGGCAACTTCTGGTCATTCGGTGATGGACGCATTATGGGCAAGCTTCGCATCGGCGCAGAAGAATATGATGGAACGGGCTTGACTGCGCCGCTGGCCCTATCCGTCGACGGCTCGATTGCCGCGGAGGAAATCCTGGTCACACTGGTCAATTGGGCTGACTTTGTCTTTGATGAAGACTATGAGCTGCCGACGCTGCAGGAAGTGGAAAGCCATATTAAACAGAATGGACATTTGCCGGGTATCCCCTCGGAGGAAGAAGTAAAGAAGGATGGCGTGAATCTGGCCGATATGCAGGTGAAACTTTTGCAAAAAGTCGAAGAGCTGACCCTGTATGTGATCGACCTTAAGAACGAAAACTCCACGCTCAGAGAACGGGTGGCGCAGATCGAGGGAGCCGGCAATCACGATGCGAATGCGGAATAACGCCCACACTTCGAATTAATTGATAAGGAATCGAGATGTCTGCAAAAACTCTTATTTGTGCAATCTGTGTCTGCTCTTGTCTCGTGCAGCTTCAGCCGCTTAAACTTTTTGCGCATATCATACCCCAGTGTTTTATCTCTGAAGGGCTGGATGACCGGCACTTTGGAATGGTGAAGAAGGAAATTGTGGGTGAATGCGAAAGCGGTAACTGCCACGAGGGCGACATTTACATTACAGATCGGACGATTACCGGCAACATGTATGTTACCGCTAAAGGGGCGAACTCGAAGATACAGGCCGGTATCATACCGCTGGAACACTTGTGTTCTGACTCGACTGATTCCGTTTGTGTGGCTGGCCTTACTAGCGGAGCTTCGCTGGATCCCGAATCAGCAAGTTACCGTCTCGTGGCGGATGTCGATTTCCGCGCGGGCAAAGAAATTCGCCTGACAGGGGCGTTCAAGGCCGAAAAAGGCTGTCGCTTTCATGCCTATATCGCGCCGCAATGGGACGTGGAGGAGCCGGTCTGGTATGAAGAGTTCGACTACGATGCTGGTGATTACAACCCCAACAATCAAACACACAATGCCTTTGCGCACCGCTGGAAGAACGTTGCCCCTACGGCAACCGAAGACTTTGTCCGTTTTGTCGATCTGGGTGCCGGCAACACCGGCATGCTCGTGGAACGCAGCTGCACGATTAACGGTAAAGGCGATGTCGAGTCGGTAACGGCGGATATGCAGACTTACGATCAGATTCACAGCGCCAGCGAGCCTTACGGCCGTTGGGAAACTCGGGTTAAGTGGGCGCCGATGTGCGTCGAGGAAGGTCAAACCGGCAACCGTTTTGTTCATTCGGTCTGGCTGATAGCCTCGGATTCGTATTACTTTGATGAAATCGACCTGTACGAGCGCAACGTGGGCGATATTAATCAGTGTTCCATTCCCCCGCTTGCCTGCCCCAGTCGTTCGCCGCACTATGCCGGCTATGGCGCTCTCTCCTGGCACAATGGCTGGCGGCACGCATCAACGGCCGGTCTGGATGTCGACCCTTCGGTCAACGATATGCCGCGTTTTGATCGCGAGTTTGTAGTTGTCAGTATTGAATGGTTCCACGATGAGCTGCGTTTCCTTGTTAACGACTGCCTGGTGCAGCGCTTTCCTAACAGGCATACAATTAACGCGGCCCATGAATCAACCGGTGTGGCTAACTACAGTTTCGCCAAACAGACGCTGAAGAACCCGGCAGCCTGGCTGGCGAATATCCCGGGTCTGTCCGAGTGTGAAGCCGATCGGGAATACAGCATCGTTGTGGACTATCTGCGCGTATTCGATCTTAAAGTAAACTAGCCTAACAGCAGCTAATCCTGTGTGAATATCACTATGTTAAATAAAAGAATATATATTTTTTCGCTCGCCCTGGCTCTGTTCGCCGACACGGTATTGTTCGGCAACTGGAGCTGGCGAAACCCATTGCCGACCGGCAACAATCTCAACAGGGTCGTTTATGCGGGCAGTAACACCTTCCTTGCAGCAGGCGAGTTCGGCTCGGTCCTACGCTTTGTCCATTCTGCCGGCTCATGGAACATGTCGCTGCCGCAAGTCAGCGGCATTCCCGGTCACAATATCGGTCGCGGCGAGCTGATGAGTATCGACATCGATGAGGCCAGCGGATTCGGCGTGACGGTCGGCAAACTCTATCGCGACCATCTGTCGAAGCATGTTGCGCCGACCATTCTGCGAACAAGCAATCACGGATCGACGTGGAGCATTGTTAATGGCTTCCCTGGTACACAATTCTTGTGGCGTTCTTTATGGGACGTCAAGGTTCTCAATTCACAAAGGGCTTTTGCCGTCGGCGACAATGCTGTCGTCTGGTATACGAACAACCAGGGCTTCAACTGGAATCGTAAATCATTGGCAGATCTCGACGGCGGTCAGAATCTGATTCTGACGACGCCGGGTTCGGAAGAGAAGTACATCTTCTATGGAATTGAATTCAGCTCGAACCTGGAACTGGGCGTTTTAGTCGGTCACGGTCCTCTGCACATCGGCAATAATCCGAATACCGGCGATCCGATCTTTGAAAACCGGAACATTATGCTGGTAAGCAATGACCAGGGAAGTACCTGGCGAAATATTTCACTCCTGGAGACCAACTCCGGCGCCGGCAAATTCTTCAGCTTTTTTTCCGGAACGCCTACGCACCTGACGCTGGAAGGGAACGAATGTTTCGTGACGCTCGCCAGCGGTCATGGCAATATCATCGTCGACAACATCAATTTTCCGGCCTTGGGAGACCCTGAGATCGAGAAAGGCTGGCATCGTCCTGTGCCGAAGACAAGCGATAACTTGCTTCTGCCGGGTTTTGCGAGTGATGATCGGCTCAATCTTCTGTTTGAAGTCGCCTTTAACAATCAGGGCACAGGATTCATCGCTTCCGAAGGCGGAATGTATTTCGAGTCCGTCGGACGCGACGTCACGTACGATAATTTAATCTGGGACATGCAGCTTGCCGGTTACGACGCGACCCGCGGCGAAGGCCTGGAAGATCATCAGTTTTACAGCCTGGCCTTCGGCGATAATGATCTGGGCGTAATGGTCGGCGACAAAGGTGCTGTCCTCTTCACCGAAGACGGCGGCGCGAGCTGGCAGAAGCACGATCCTGGCTCTCGGATTAATCTGAATGACCTCGCCTTTCTGGATGCCGATCAGGGCTTCGCGATTGGCGATTTCGGCATATTGCTGCACACGAGCGACGGCGGCGCAAGCTGGCAGCCAAAGCCCAACGAGCTTCCCACGCAGCAAAATCTGAACGGCATCGCTTTTGATGAACAGCGTCGGACCGGTCTGGCGGTCGGCGACAATGGAACGGTTGTCGAATTCAAGGGATATACGCCGGCGCCCGCCGCCGCAAGCAGGCAGGGAGTCTGGCACAGCTTTTCCGGTCCCGTGCGCAGCCATCTTAACGCGGTCTGTTTTGCTTCGGACGGGGACGCCTTTGCCGTCGGAGCCAGGGGACGCTTGATGCGTAAAGCGCCGCAGGGCAACTGGTCGGAACTGTCATGGCCGGCGTCACTGCCGAATCGTAATACCTATCATCTTTACGATGTTCACTTCATGTCCAGTCAGGTCGGTCTAGCGGTTGGCGGACGATTTAACGCCGGCCCCGCGCCGACGGGCAATTATTCCGCGTCTGACTACGGCATTCTGTACGGCGGTGTCATTTTGCGAACGAGCAACGGTGGAAGCACCTGGACCGCGGTTAATGTCGCTACCTACAATGACGCACCGCGCGAAGTACTGCGCAGCGTCCATTTCTGGGATCAGAATAACGGAGTGGCGGTCGGCTACGAATACACGCGCGAAGTGAATGAGGGCAACAACTGGCCGGCTTCCGTGCTGCGCAGCACCGATGGTGGCCTTAGCTGGGAGCGCAAAAATGTTCAGGCCTTCGCGCATGCGGGAGATGCCAGCGCACGTTTGCGCTATCGGCTCTACGACGTCAAAGCCATCGGCAGCAGCGCTTTCCTGGCCGTCGGCGCGGGCGGCACCCTGGTACGAGGCGATTTCAGCGGGAGTGACGCGCTTCTGTACTGGCAGCCGAGCGGCACGCGCTGGAATATGTGGGCGTTAAGCGGGATCCCGGGCGCCGGCAACGAATCGAAGTTTATCACGGTCGGTTACGGCGGAACAATTCTCGGCACCGAGAATTCCGGCGGTATTGCACGGCGCGGCCTCGCCGAAGAAGAGTGGAGTGCGGCGCCGGCAGACGAAGAGGTGATTGCCGGATTGCGAGTCTATCCCAACCCGCTGACCACCAACACGATGCTGTCGTTTACTCTGGCCTACGATGTTTCGCTGAGCATTCAGGTATTCGATCTGATGGGGCGTCCGGTGGCGAGTGTGCTGGACGAAATAATGCGCGCCGGCGCCCACTCGCTTGACGTCAATGCAGAGGGCCTGGCGGCGGGCGTCTATCTGCTGCGTCTCAAAGCCGGACGGACGACCATCAGCAGTCCATTGACGGTACTGAAGTGATTGCCGCGAATTTCTCTGCAGAGCGCCGGAGGACGTGGATCAATGCGTCGACCGGCGGGCCTGCTGCGGCGGCGATCGCTTTCCTCCTGCGCCCCGGACACAGCGTTGCTCACAGAGAATTCACAAGCATCGCAGTGTGCCTCCATTCTGTTGGAGATGGGGAAATTAGGTCAGCGGGCTGCCGGAGAATCGACCCTCGCAAATTTACATGACACTGTTAATACAATCTTAAGCATTGGAGTTAATCTGATGAAGACAATAATTCTATTTTGCTGCGGAATGCTGCTGCTTCCGGCCCTGGCCGCTGCCGATCAACTGACGCTGCTTGCCAAAGGCAGTACATGGAAGTATTGGGATAGTGACAATGCGCCGGACGCCAATTGGTTCGCGGAAAACTTTGACGACAACGCCTGGCCTTCCGCCGCCGCACAACTAGGCTATGGCGACGGCGATGAAACCACCGTGCTGCAAAACAGCGACCGCATCAGCACCTACTTCCGGACGACCTTCACTGTACAGGATAAGAGTGCTTTGCGTACGCTGCTCCTTAAACTCCTGCGCGATGACGGCGCGGTAGTTTATCTCAACGGCGTCGAGATAATGCGAAGCAATATGCCGGAGGGCGCGGTTTCGCACACTACGCTTGCTTCAAGCGCAGTTAATGGGCAGGATGAAGACGACTTTATCTTGTATTATCTGAACGACACGCAGATACAATCCCTGAATGACGCAGGCTCGCCAGGCAGCGACAATGTGCTGGCGGTGGAAATCCATCAGCATGCAGCCGGGAGCTCAGATATCAGTTTTGACTGCGAACTGCATGGGCGAACGATGCTCTGCGAGATGCTGGTGCAGGCCTGGAATTTTGCAGCCAGCGCCGCCTGGAGCGTCTATGAGGAAGCAGACTACCCAGGATCTGCCTGGAAAGAAACGAGCTACAGCGAAGACGCCTCCTGGCAAAAGAATAAAAAAGGACTATTCGGCCGAGGCCATACGGATGTTAACTTTGATATCGTTTCAGATAATATTACTACCTATTTCCGCCATCAGTTTAACGTCTCCGACAAGAACCGCTACACGGGACTAATCTTATCGCTGGTTCGCAGGGACGGAGCAGTGGTGTACCTGAACGGCGTCGAGGTAATGCGCAGCAATATGCCCGCGGGCGTTATCAACCACTTAACACCAGCCAACAACGCCGCCTGGTACGATCGTACGCGCATGTACAACGTCAACCTGCCGACGGATGAGCTTGTCAATGGACAAAACCTTATTGCCGTTGAATTGCACCGTCGATTGGTCGTGGATCCGAATGATGATAAGCTGTATTTTGATCTTGAATTGCAGGGCTGCACCGAAGAGGTGATTCGCGGTCCTTACCTGCAGTTAACTACGCCGGGTTCAACTATCATCCGCTGGCGGACGGCATCCAGCCAAATAGGTTGGATGAAGTACGGCCCCGCGCCGGATCAACTAACGACAACGCTGACGGAACCCAGCGCCGGATTTGATCACAGCCTTAAACTCAGCGGCCTGTCCAACTCCACACGGTATTATTATGCCATTGGAACGGGAACAGGCGGTGCTTCCCAGACACTCAGCGGCGGCGACGAGGAGACCTTTTTTGAAACTCATCCTCCTGCCGGCGAACCGGCCTCCACGCACATCTGGGTTGTCGGCGATCCGGGCAAGGGCGGCCGGCGATCCTATCCAAAATACGAAGACGATGCGGCCGAGCATACGCGCGAGGTGCGGGATGCCTACCTGCGCTACGCCGGCAAACTCGACATCGATCTGATGCTGCTCTCAGGCGATGTTGCCTACGAACTCGGCCTTGATCGAAGTTTCCAGACCGCTTTATTCGAAGAGACATTTGAAGACATTGTTAAACGAAACGCAATGTGGCCTTGTATCGGCAACCACGAAAATTATAACGGCTTTACACATTCGCAGCTTGACCAACCCGGTAAAGGAGAAGGACCTTATTATGAAATTTTTGATCTTCCCACCGAAGTAGGCGACGCCCCCGGTACAACGGCTTCGCCCACCGAAGCTTTCTATTCCTTCGACTATGCCAATATTCACTTTATTGTCCTGGAGGGACCTGACTTCATTGACGGTCAGTCGACCGATAAGAACTGGGACGAGGACATGAAAGACTGGCTGTTGCAGGACTTGCGGAGCACATCGCAGGATTGGACCATCGTTATGGTGCACTATCCACCCTATTCGAAGGGTAAACACGACTCGGATTCCGACGATGACTGTCCCGGCTTTCCCCTGCCCGGTGCCAGCGTCGAGACTGACATGATCCAGATTCGCAAGGATTTTTTGCCGGTGCTCGAAAACAGTACGAACGACCCGACCTATCGTGCTGTCGACCTTCTCCTTGCCGGACATTCGCATAACTACGAACGCTCATATCTGTTGCGCGGACACTACGATTGTTCGGAAACATTTAAAAAAATCACGCATGCAGTGGATGGCGGTCACGGCGACCTCGGCGATGACGGCTGCGCCTATGTTAAATATTCGCAGGGCAGCGCTCGCAACAGTGGAACGGTCTATGCGACAATCGGCAATTCGTCGAAGTCCGATCCGGTAGGAGTGCATCCGGCCTTACCCAGACAGTTCGGCTCGGAATACGCTTCCCTGGTGATTGACGTCGAGCATAAGCGTCTGGACGTCCGCTACCTGACTTCGACCGGCGAGGTAAAAGACCATTTTCGCATTGTTAAAGATCCCGATATCTTTCTGCAAAACCGCAGTGAGAACTCTGCCGCCGACTATCAGGCCTCGTACAATATCAGTGCGGGACGCCAGGTGACGAACCAGGTGCCAACTGGCGACTATCGGGTGGAGGCCGGTGCGGAAGTAGAAATAAAAGCTGACAACTCTATTTCGCTTGAAGATGGTTTTAAGGTGTTGCCGGGAGCGGAATTCGCGGCTCGCATCAGCAGTCCGCCTTTTTGCGTCGGTGATTCTTACACTCCCGCCAAAGAATCCCTACCGGAGCCGGATGTTGAAGAAATCGGACAAAAGAATAGCGAAGCCATACCCGCCCTGAAAGTTTATCCTGTACCGCTGAGCGGCGAGGCGACGATCGTCTATCGTTTGTATGCGCGAACATCGGTTTGTCTAACAATTTCTGACCTGCATGGCAGGCACGTCAAGACCTTGTTTTGTGAGGTGGTGCGTGATGCGGGCAGCCATCATTTTCAGTTTAAATCCGAAGATATCGCCGATGGTAGCTATATCTTTACGCTGAAGACCGCATCCGCGTCGGTCTCCACACCTGTAGTACTAATGCAAAAGCAGTAAAATTCATCAAGGGGAATTGCGAGTAGGCTGCTATACCTAAGCGGGTGGAATTATGAGCCCGCTGCTCATGATTGAAATTCTTATGCTGACTGTATTCAGCAGGCATAGTTCAATTGCAAAAGCCCGGAAGCACCAACGTGAATCCGGGCTCTGAGCTTTCCGGGCCCTGGCCTCCTTCATTGCCACCAATCAATCTACGTAGAGTGTTGCGGCATTCGATTTCGGCTGCCGCCGGCCGGTAGCAATAATGAGTACCACAATCAAGTCCATTACGTTCACCCCGTATCCCGCGACGCACACTCAGTCAAAGCAGACGTTTGACTTTTCCGTTTTTGCCTTCATCGGCGCTGTCGTACATTGCAAACGGGCTTTGTATAACGTTTGCGGGAGCTACAACCAGGAAATGACAGACAAGCTGCACGCCATCATTGTCGATGACGAAGAAAACGGACGCCAGAATCTCCAGCATCTGTTGATGGAACACTGTCCTGAAATCAAGGTGCTGGGCCTGGCCGATTCGGCTGAGGAAGCGCGGCGCCTGGTCGCCCAGCTCAATCCGGACGTCGTCTTCCTCGATATCGCGATGCCGAAACAGAACGGCTTTGATTTTCTCGACTCGTATGACGAACGCCCGTTTGCGGTTGTTTTTGTCACCGCCTACAACCAGCACGCCCTGCGGGCAATCAAAACATCGGCGGTCGACTATATCCTGAAGCCGATCGATGTGCATGAGTTGCGCGCCGCTGTCGCGAAGCTGGTCGATCTGCGGGAGACGGTACCCGCCACCGCCGACGATCCGCCCTGGGCCAGCGGCAAGCACCTGCAGATACTCCTGGAAAATCTGCGTTCGGGCGGTAAGTTTCAACGCATTATTTTGCAGCGCATCCGCGGCTTTAAGGTGGTCGAAGTCAATGATATTGTCTATATCAGGGCCGACAGCAACTATGCCAGCGTGGTGCTGACGAACGGCGAAACGATTCTGGCTACTTCGACTCTGAAAGAATTCGAGGAGATGCTTAACAGCGATATGTTCTGCCGCATCCACAAGTCCTGTATCGTCAGTCTGCTGCAGGTTAATGAATACAATACCGATAGCGGCGGCTTTATCGTCCTGCACAATAAGGAACGCCTGCAGGTGTCGGTGCGCCGGGCGAAGACTTTCGTCGATAAGATGCAGGCATTCGTCAACCTCGCCAGGTAGTGCATGAAAGTTGCCAGCGGCTGTTCCACACTCCTTCTAATGCTTTGCCTTGTCCTCTGCGGAAATCTCGCGGTCGCTCCGCCGTCCTTCGCCGGCGGGCAAATTCCTTATCGCCAGTACACCACCGACCACGGCCTGGCGCATTCTACTGTCTTCCGCAGTTTCCAGGACAGCCGCGGCTACATGTGGTTCGGCACCGAATACGGGCTCAGCCGCTTTGACGGACGGCGCTTCGAAAATTTCGAATGGTACGACGGCTTTAAGGCCCGTCAGGTGCTGGGTTTCGCGGAGACCAGCGACGGCGCCGTCTGGATCAATACCTATGACGGCGTAGTCCACAAATATCACAGGGGCAGGCTTCAGCCCGTACAAGACGGCGGCGGACAATTTCCACGGTCGGCGACGGATATCTACGCCGGCGGCGACGACACGATTTGGTTGATCTCCGAACTGAGCGGCTTGTTGGTCTGCCTGCGCAACGACAGCATCTATGCGCTTTCGCTCGATAAGGGCTTGCACTATCCTATGCCGGCGAGCTATGTGCGCGGCAAACTTGAATCGACCTCCCGGATTAACGACGTCAAACCGGGGCCGGGAAACTCATTGTTGATCGCGAGCAGCAGGGGCGCCTATCTTTACGACGATAGAGGCTTGCATCTGCTCAATACCGACCCTGAATTGAACGGTATCATCAGTGGTCTCGACGTGGCCCCGGACGGCTCGATCTGGCTCGGCGTCTACGAGTCCCTCGTTCGCCTGACTGCCAACGGTCGTATTCAGCGCCGTTACACACACGGTCTGCTGCGCAACAGCTTTGTCCGCCAGGCGATCATGGATCCCTTTGGTCAGATTTGGGTCGGCGGTAAAAGTTTCGCTCTCGGTCTGATTGCGGATGATACGATGCAAGATCTGAGCGATGAACTCGGTGTTAACAATATCGAAATTAACGACATCTGTATCGACAGGGAAGGCAATGCCTGGCTTGCGACCTTCGGCGCCGGTCTCTATTGTGTGCCGGATGTTCACCGGCGCAACTATACCAGCGATCACGGGCTCAGCAACGAGAATGTGATCAGCATTACCGAAGACCAGGACCACACGCTGTGGCTGGGAACTCACAAGGGCCTGTGCAGCCTGCGAAATCTGGAGATCGGCCGAATATCGCTCCCGAAACAAAATCTCGAGGCCGTTCTGCGATCAGACCGGCGGATCGAATCGCTGGGAGTGGACAGCAGCGGCGGCGTGTGGGTCGGACGTCATAGTGAAAACTTATTGATCGACAAAACGGGCTCGATCAGCTTGATTGACACAGTCGGCATGTATGTATTTTATGCCGATCGCTCCGGAAGAATACTCTGCGCCGGCATCGAAGATCAATACGAGATTGTTAATGATTCGATTCTGGCATTTGATTCGCTGGCGCTCCTGAAGCCCTTGCGTGTGTACGCGATGTATCGGCATCGCTCGGGTGCGCTGTGGCTCGGGCTGGAGTCGGGTGCGGCCAGACTGACGGATGACAGTCTGCGTGTCTATACAGCGGAAAACAATTGCACCGACAGCCGCGTTAACGCGATCTGCGAAGACAGGCAGGGGCGTTTGTGGTTTGCCGCCGACGATGGTCTGTATTGTCGCCGGCAGGATACCTGGCGGCGCTACGGGCGGAAGGATGGTTTGAATCACGAGGCCTGTACGTCTTTAGCCCTTGACAACAGCGGCACACTCTGGATCGGCACGATTCGCGGTCTGCATGCCATGCTGGACTCGACCATTATTCTGTTTAACAAGCAGCGCGGTCTGCTGGCGGAAGAAGTACGGACAACCTACGTCGATCGCAGCAACAAACTCTGGGTCGGCACAACGAGCGGCCTTTCGATGCTCAGACCGCAGCGCGCAATTCAGCCTGTCCGCCCGGCCCCGCCGGTGTATATCAACAGTGTCGCGGCATTCGGCCGGACGGTGCTCGAAGCGCGCGGATTAGAGCTCGGTCACGACAGCGCCTCCTTTGAAATTGCCTATGCCGGCATTGGTTTCAATCACCCGGAGAGTATCGTCTTTCAGCACCGCCTGGTCGGCTTCGACAATGATTGGCAGACGAGCCGTTCCTGGACGCGCGACTACAATAACCTTGCGCCCGGCGAGTATGACTTCCTGCTTCGCGCCCGCATAGACAACAGCCCATGGAGTGATCCGCCCGCGCAGCTGTCGATCGTCATCCGGCCGCCCTTCTGGCAGACCTGGTGGTTCCGGTCGATTTCGCTGCTCCTGCTGCTCGGCGCTGTCTACGGCGCGGCGCGTTACCGTGTCGAGCGCCGGCGCCGGCGCGAAATGGAGCAGCTCGAAATCCGCAACCAGATGATGCATCTCGAAAAGCGCGCGCTCGACGCCTCGATCAATCCGCACTTTATGTTTAACGCGCTCAATTCGATTCAGTTTTTCTTTAACAAGCGTGAACACCTGCTGCACGCCAACACCTACCTGGCGCGCTTTGCGCGGCTGATCCGGATGATCCTGGAGGATACGCATAAAGACGTCATCACGATGGAAGAAGAGCTGCAGCGTCTGCGCCTCTATCTGGAGCTGGAAAAAATGCGTCTTGGCGAACGCCTGGACTATGCCATCGAGCTGCCCGACGACCTGGACGTCGACGCCATCACGATCCCGATGCTGATAATACAGCCCTATGTTGAAAACGCTATCTGGCACGGCATTTCGCCGCTGAAGGAAGGCGGCAAAGTCTCGATTTCTATCAAGGCCGCGACTCAACATCAGCTTGTGATTGAAATCGTCGACAACGGTATCGGCGTCCGGGCCAGCAAGGCCATGCGGATGGAAAACAGTTTAGCAGACGATGCGCTCGCCGCTGAGGATAGCTCGCGGGGTATGTCGATTACGCATGAGCGGCTGGACCTGCTGAGCAGGCTGAGCACGCAGCACAGCGATGTGCATATCGGTGATGCCGCTCCGGGCAATACTGAACGACCCGGTACCCGCGTTGTTATTAGGATGAATATCTAGGTCGCAGCTGCTTCAATCGTCGGTCGTTCAGCGCCACCCGCCGACGTTCACCCGCCGGATCGCAACACTTACTAGATGGAATACGACGCTCGCCTTCTCTGCATTTCTTTCCGGCCATCAATAACTCATCTTTGTATCGGAAAGCGGGGACAATAGCCGGAACACCGGCGCGCGACTCCCCCCGATGATCACCCTGCCGCGAGCAGGCCGGGACATCGCCAATAAGTTTTATGGGTACGGGTAGCCCAAACGCCGGGCTGTAGCGTGAAGCAATTCACTCGTCTGCAGCTCGGTTATTTTTTGCCCGGGCGGGATCTGCGGCGTTCACCATCCAACAGCGCGCGTTCACTCCAAAATTACCGGCGGACACTGTGAAAGCCTTTGACGCAGCAGGGCAATGAGTTTTATTGCCCCGTCCGCTGTCGTAGTGCGGACTGTGTATTCAAGGCGTACAGATATTGTTCGCGATCCGGCATCCTGTTGATTGTCGCTGTGAAAATCCGGCCTGAAGGATCGCCCCCCAATTTTCAGACGCGCGACAACAAGGGATGCTTTTAGCTCGCTGCTACACCCATATCCGAGTCGGCATTTGAGCCGAATGTTTCTGCTTGCTGAAGACGCAGTTTCCGGCTGCCATCAAAAGGATGCAAGCCTGCCGTTAAGCCTTGTACTTCCGTAAAGCTAGCGTGCCGAGCAGCGCATCGTTGAGCCGCGCCGGCTTTCCGTACTGACCAGGGCAGGGAACCGGCCCTTAACCTGGCCCGAGCGACTGTCGCATGGAACGCCGAATCGGCCTCCAGGCTATGCCCCCTGTTTAAGCACACGGTGCCGAACGCAAGGTTTGGTCAAGAGCTTACCGGTGAAGCGCAGGCCTGGCACAGCAGTGCGCCTTGTTCGTCCCTGAATATAAAGGCGTAGTAAAACATCTTTCTCGGTGCCTTCGGAAGACCGGCGGCGACCGGCGAAAGGCTGGGCCGGCAAATCTGTCCTTCCCCCGGCCAGAGTGAATCAATCACCGGCCCTTGCAGGAAGGATGCCGGGGTAGACTTGAAAAAATCATTGCTGCCCGTGATAGTCAATTGTTGTAAACATAGTTGTTAATATGAATATCAATGTAATATATATGGTGTGCAGAATGGAGTGTCGACAGGCAATGCTGAATTCGCAGGAAGCCAGCGCTCGCCTGTTCGGCGCGTTTACCCTTCAAACTCAATCGTTGGCTCGAAAAACGGCGGCGCTTAACCGAATACGCTTTCATTCGGGAACCCGGTATGTTTATTTGCCGATGAGTCAAGCAGGGACGTTCTGCTGAATATGTACAGGTAGTGTTAAACTGCCGTTTGCGCCGAACTTGTCGTGATGATGTTCCAAAGAGATTCTCGAAAATCTATCGAAGGCGAATACATGCCGATACAATTGTTAAAGAAACTGATCTGCGGACTTGCGATGCTGGTTGTTTGCTCGGGTGGAGCCGCTCTGTCGCTCGAAGCCGCGGAGCTGCTGCTACACTATCAACAGGAAAGTCGACGGATTTTTTACACCGACCCGGCCGTCCGCATGCATGTAGCCCGTTTCGACCTGCCGGCGCCGGCGATCGTCAGCCGGCTGCGGATCACTTTAACCGGGCAGCAGAGTACGGCGGCCGCGCGTCTGCATCTGTTCGGCTATGAAGGCGGCATTAACATTCCCGTTCTGGGGCATGAGTTGATCGAGCCTATCCTTGTCCAAAAAAGCGAACGAGGTCTGCAGGAGTTACTTATCCATCTCCCGCGTCCTCTGCATGTCGACAATAACCAGTTGTTTGTCGGGATCGATCAGCTTGCGCCCGGCGTCAGCCTGGTCTCCGACAGTGAAGTCCGCGAGGCCGCCTGTGTCTCGGGGCGGGACGAGAAGTACTTCTATCAATATCTGCAGCATCGCGACGGCTCCTGGCAGTATGGCGTATTTGCCTATGCTATTGGTCTCGAGCTGGAATATACCGGCGAGGCGGACGCCAGGAAGCTGCGGGATATTACGCAGACTGCGGGCCTGCCGGATTCGCTGTCCTTTGCCAGTGTTTCCTGCGCCGATATCGACGGCGACCTTTGGCAGGATCTGCTCGTTGGCGGCCGTCTGTTCCGCAATCGGAACGGGCGTGCTTTCAGCGAAATCACCGGCACCGCCGGACTCTCGGGAGCAGCCGACGCCAGTCTGTTTATCGACATGAACAATGACGGCGCTGTGGACATTCTGCTGTTCAGCGCCCTGGACGAGACAGCGGCGGGAACGCGCTTGTTTGTTAACGACGGTCAGGGAGTTTTTCGGCTTCGACAGGAGGAGCAGGGAGTTGCACAATTGCCTCCGCCGTCCAGCTATAGTATCGCAGATGTTAACAATGATTCCTATCCGGACATTTTCGTAGCGCCGAAACCGGGAACGGCTTCCTCCACTTTGCCCTACGGTCTCTATCTCAATGACGGCGAATACGGTTTCGTTTTGCGCAATGATATGCTGCCGGCGGCCGTACCGGCGTCCTATGCCCTGGCCTGGGTGGATTTCGATGCTGACGGTGACGCGGATTTATCCATTCGCGCGGCATCGGGGGGCGGGGATATGCTGTGGCAGAATGAAAGGGGCCGGCATTTTGTGAAGCTTGAGAACAATCCGGCATCGGGATCGGCGAGCGCCGCCGCGCTGCTTGCCGGCACCGGCTGCGACTGGGCGGATTTTGACAACGACGGCGACTTCGACCTCTTTGCTCCCTTCCTGGTCGACGCGGCATCTCTGGCGTCCGGCAATGCGATACCCGCCTACATTGTTGCCAACGATCGTCGAGTTCTCGGCGGGCACTTGGCGGCGGCGGGGCCGCGCCTGGAGTTTGAACAACGAATTGCCGGCGGCGCGTGGGGCGACGTCAACAACGACAGCTACCAGGATTTGTTCGTCGCGACCTCCGACCCCTGCCACTATGCCGAGATTTACCTGCAGAATCCCGACCATAGTTTCAGTCTGGCGTCCTACGATTACGGCATGCAGCGCCAGGCTTACAGCGGCGACGGTATCTGGTTCGATTTTAACAATGACGGTTGCCTGGATCTTTTGTGCAACCGCGACGGCGCTCTGCGTCTGCTGCAAAACGAATGTCGTGACGCAGGCAACTATGCGGCCATCGACCTGAAAGCGCGCGCCGGACAGCGCCGGGCAGTGGGAGCAACAGTCACGCTGCACACTGGCGCTGTGCAAATCACCCGTCACGTGCGATCCGGCCGGGCCGCTCTGATGCAGGATCCTTTCCGTCTTCATTGCGGCCTGGGAGGGGCAACGCACATCGATTCGCTCGTTGTACGCTGGCCCGGTTCCGCGCCTGAAAGTGAAGTATTCGACGACATCTCGATTAACACACACAACCTGATCGAGCAGGGGACCGGACGTCGCGGTGCATTCAAAACGTCCCTGGAGGCCACAGCGACACCCAATCCCTTTAGCGACAGAGTGCGGCTCAGCTTTCGCCTTTCCGAATCCGCCGATGTAGACCTGACGATCTATACGCTGATGGGTCGGGAGCTGCGACGCCTGCGACTCAAAACCGCCGCCGCCGGGCTGCATAATCTCGAATGGAATGCTATAGATCAAAATGGTCTGCGCGTGCCGCCGGGCGTTTACATGTACCGTCTGAGCAGTCGCGTCGGTGAGGCGCAGGGCACGATAACTCTTATCGATCGTTAAACTTCTTGTCCGTCCGGGAGCGAATACGGTCGCAACGGTCAGGCCTGAGACACGAAACTGTCATATCGGTTAATTCACAAATCTTTGACGCCCTTAACGGGCAGAGACACCCTTTCCAGCGGATGGCAATCATGAACAATATCAAAGCGCAGTCTGCAACAAAACGAGTGTCGCCCGGGATGCTGGCGCTGCTGGCCGCCCTGACTCTCGTCTCTTGCGCCTTGAGCGTCACGGCTCTGCTCCTGCAGAGCCACTCCGCGCCGCGCGTCGCCTATATCCGGACAGGCGAGCTATTGGCCGGCTTTGCGGGATTGAAGGAAGCCCGCAGCGGTCTGCAACGCCAGACAATGGCCTGGAAGGCCAATGTCGATACGCTGGCCTCCGAGTTCCAGACGGCGGTAGTGAACTACCGTCAGCGTCGTGACGGCTTAAGCGACAGTGAGCGACAGGATCAGGAAGAGCTGCTCGGCCGGCAGAACGATCACCTCCTCAGTTACAAGGAGGCCATTGATCAAAAAGTGCTGGACGAAGAGAACAGTATGGTCGAATCCGTGCTCGAACAGATTAACACGCTGGTGGAAGACTATGGCCGGCGGCAAGGCTATGACATTGTGCTCGGCACGACCCATGCGGGCAGCGTGATGTATGGCGGCGCGGCATTCGACATCACTGACGAAGTGCTTGCGGCAATCAACCGCGATTACCGGGGAGGTCTGCTGCAATGAACAGTCGTTCCACCGTCCCGGTTCTGCTGATTGCTTTCTGTGTCACGCTGCCGCTGTCCTTTGCCGGCTGCGGCAGGGAAGGCGATGCGATTCGGAATATTCACAGCTATCTGGCGTGCCTGAAGGACGAGGCCCACGGCCTGTCACGTGTTAAGTCCTATGGAAGCCTTGCAATCCGCGCGCGTTATCTGCCGCCGGAGTACATGCTCTGGCAAGAGCTGCGCAGCCGTCCTGCTTCAGTCGCCCATCGCGACTCGCTGTTTGAGCTCTACCGTCGAAATGCGTATCTGCTGCTGCGCTTCGAACCCTCGAAGGACAGCCCCTACGAAAGCGACATTATCATGGCGGGTCTCAGCTCGCAGACTGAATATGATGCCCGGCAGCGCGAGCTTAACTACGGCCTGAAAAATTATGTATATCTCCGTGCCGACGGCCTGCGTTACGAGGCGGCACTGACTGCGCCGGAACACGCACAGGGGATGGGTGCCGCGCGCAGTTTCATTCTTGTGTTTAACCCCGGCGACCGTCCCAATGCGCTGCTCGACGCCGAAACACTGGACCTCGTCTTTGAGGACAGAATCTTCGGAACCGGCATCAGTCATTTCATTTTTCACGGGGCTGATATCAGGAGTTTTCCCCGTCTCGACCTGCCTGAATTGTAAACGAATTCCGACAATACCCTGAACGGTCTACTATGTATTTATATCGAACGAATAGAGCTTATCGCTTGCTGGCGGTGCTGGCTGCAGCCGCAATGGTCAATCAGTTTCTCTTCCCGCTTGCCCTGCATGCCCTGACGGGCGGACCGGAGCAGCCGGAATTCGCCAGCTTCGAATCGGTCGCGACAACGAGCATGGTTAACGAGTTGAACGGCTCGTTCAGCTACAATCTGCCTCTGCTGTCGGTGCCGGGAGCCAACGGCGGCGGCTACCCGGTTTCACTCTCCTATCACAGCGGGCTCTCAATGGAACAGGAGGCCTCATGGGTCGGTTATGGCTGGTCGCTTAGTCCCGGCGCTGTTTCCCGCGCAACGCGGGGACTTCCCGATGACTATCACAAAGGCGATGTTAAAGTTTGGAGTCGCACGCCGGCGCATTGGACGGTGTCGGGCGGAATGAGCAAGGGCTTCGAAAAATTCAGCTTCGATGAAGAGGATCGCAGCTTTTTCGAAGACATCGCAAGCCTGCCGGACAGCTATACCGGGCGGGTATCCCTGCGCTACAACAGTCAGAAGGGTTTCGGCGTGGACGCCGGCGTTTCGGCCTATGTCAAAGGCATTGCCAGCCTGGGACCTTCCATCAGCTCGGATCGCGGCTTTGGATTCAACTACCGCATTAACCCCGCCAAATTCCTCTCTTTTTTCGACGACCTGGGTAAACCGGGCGCCTGGAAGGATGTCACGAGTAAAACATGGTACAATGCTTCGCGTTCGCTTCTATCATCCGCCGCCCGCTACGGCATTTCCTCGGCTTCCGATCCTGTCCGGCAGATGGCGGTTAACGCTTCCACGGGCGTCTCGGCCAATCTGGAATTGTCCCTGGTGGAAACCGACCAGGACGCAACGAAAAATCTGCCGACGGGCCCTGAGACAACGCTGTTCGGCAACTTCACCTATCAGGCCAACCGGGACGAGGCTGAGCACACGGCCTGCGGATATCTTTACTCCGGCGAAGCGGCGTCCGGCACGCAGCAGATGGATTATATGATGGAAAAGGAATTGCCTTACTCGCGTCGCGATATGTTTCTGGCGATACCCTTTAGTATGCCTGACAACTACATCGCAACGGGCGAAGGACTTAGCGGCGGCTTCCGGCTTCACCATCGCACGCCGGGGCATTTTGCAGCGCCCGATCAGAACAGCCCGACCTACTTCGGCGAAATTGGCGCCGGTATTAACATCCCGACCGGCACGCCCGGGGTCGAGTATGTACTCGGCTCCGGCAGCAATGCCTCCGGCGGCTATCAGAATATTGAAGTCGGTCATTGGCGCGGCAACAGTGACGACAAGCCCTACTCCTTCCGCTCCGGCGCCGCGCAGGCAACGGAGGGCGACGGCGAACCTTACTTCTTTCGCTTTCAGAATGACATGGGCGGCACGGTTGAATTTGCCGATGACGACAGGCCGGCAGCGGCGGGCATCGGCGGCAGCTCCGGCTGGCTCACGGGCGGGCTCAGCAGTCACAATCTTAAGCCGCCTTCCTCGCTGTATGAAGAGATGAATAAGGGCAAGCGCAGCGGCCGCTCTTCACATATCGCCTACTCGACCCTCGAAGAGATGCTGGCCTACAAGGAGCACGATGACAATGGCCAGACGCAACGGATCTATTATCGTTCTCATAACAAAGATGACGCCTCCCGGCGCCATTTCCTCAGCTACTATGAAAACAAAGCCGGTGTTTACACAACAAAGGAAGAAAACTTTCTGAAGTCAATCGGTGAATTCGCTGTCACGAAAAGCGACGGTATGCGCTATGTTTATGGCCTGCCGGTTTATTCCCGCAACGAAAAGACCCTGTTTTACGGTATCGACATGGCGGGTAACGGCGATGTGACCGACGACGACAACCTCGTATCCCACAAGAAAGTTGTTGACATGCATCATCCTTTGCTGCCGGCCGAGCCGACGCATGGACATACGGAGCTGAGCGCCGTTCACCGCGATAACGCGCCGATCCTGCGGGGCGAGGAGCGCAATAGCGCTTATGCAAACAGCTATCTCTTAACGGAAATCACATCGCCGGATTTCGTCGACCGCAGCAATGACGGACCGACCGCCGACGATTTCGGCGCCTGGGTGAAGTTCGACTATCGCTATGCGATGCAACCGCATGTTACCGGCGATCACAATGGCGATGAGGAAGCGGCTTTTGCAGACCTCAGCAACAAACAATCGAGTTCGCATCGCTACTGGTACAACTGGCGGATGCCCTACACGGGTTTGTTTTATCAGCGCAATACGCTCTCGGAGGGCGAGGACGACCTGGGGCAGGTATCCCGCGGTGAAAAAGAGATCTACTACATGCAGGTCATTGAAACAAAATCGCATGTGGCCTATTTCATAACGAACAAGACGAATTTCACGACAGCCAACGGTCTGGAAATCAAGGGCTCCGGTCGCGAACGGCCTGATGCCTATGAAGCCTCGCACAATGAAATCGCGGCGCTCTGGAATCCGAAGGCGACGGTCGCTCATCATCCCGAATACAATGATGCCGGAACTCGCGACGCCCTGGCGGACGAGCTGGATGGCATCACGCGCAACAGCGAGCAGGAAAACGCGCCGGTTAACAAATCGGAGATGCTCGAACGGATCGAACTGTATGCCAAGGACGACAACGGGAACCCCGGCCGCCTGCTGAAGACCGTCCACCTGGAATATGCCAATCAGACTGCGCAGATGGCGCACCTGGATCCGGCATCGCCCGCACCCCTGAATGAGTTGATGCCTTTTAACCTGCCAAACTCATCGCGTATTACCGAGATCGAAGGCGGCGATATGGCCTATGGCCGCAGCATCGGCAAATTAACGCTCAGCCGCGTCTGGTTCGAATACGAAGATATTGTTAATGCCCGCATCGCCCCGTACAGCTTCGACTACCATTACAAGCTGGACTACCCCGCCGAAGTACTGGGCACCTATCCGACAATTACCGCCGGGCTGAACGAGCTCAGTAAAAATAACCCCGGCTACATCTGGGAAGAAGATCCGCAGAATCCATGGTACGACCCGGCGAACGTGGACTGCTGGGGTTACTACCGGCGGGATGGCGGCGAGCGACACCGGCGCATGCGCTATTGGGTGGACCAGAATCCGACGGCGAGCTTTGATCCGGCGGCCTGGCACCTGAAACAGATTCGTTTGCCCTCCGGCGGTGAAATTCATGTGCAGTACGAGCAGCACGACTACAATTATGTGCAGGACAAACGAGCCATGGCGATGGTCAGTCTGGTAAACGCGCCGCCGGATGCTCCGACCCTGACAGACCGGCAATTTTACCTGGATGTCGGCCCCGAGCTGGGCATCCCGCTTAGCGGCGACCTGACCGATGCGCAGGCCAATCCCGAGCTGCATCGCTTTAAAGATTTCCTGCGCGCCTATTACGATTTCGATGCCAATGGCGATCATCGTGAAAAAATGTATTTCAAATACCTGTACGCCCTCGAAGACGGCGAATCGCCGACACTGGATCGCAATTCGGGCCATTCCGAATACATCGATGGCTATGCGCATGTAGATGACGTCGGTATTAACCAATATGGTCTTTACATCATTATCGGCACCTCCCATGACGAGCTCACCTGGCCGAAGCGAATCTGCGGAGAATATGTTAAGACGCATCGACGCGGTAGCGCGGGCGAGGAAGCGGCAGGATTTGATCAGATCGTTTCCAATGCCGCGGGCCGGCTGGCCGAGGGCGCGATACGGGAAATGGTCGAGCGGCTGTTTGAAGTTTCGGGCGATTTGTTCGGCGATCCCGAATGTTACGAGATGAACTTCGCCGACTCCTTCCTGCGGGTGCCGCTGGCGCAGCCGAAAAAAGGCGGCGGGGTGCGGGTGAAGCGCCTGTTGATGTACGACGAGGGAATGGCCGGCGAAGGCGCGGCACTCTACGGCAACGAATATATCTATCGGACGAAAGACGAATTTAACCAGCTTGTCAGCAGCGGCGTCGCGACGAATGAACCGGCGATGATTCGTGAAGAGAATGCTCTTGTTAATGTGTACAAGCGGCGCACAGATGATAACGGCTTCTGGCAGCGGATATTCAGCGGCGAGGATCGCCAGCAGTTCGAGGGGCCGATCGGCGAGACCCTGCTGCCCGGGCCGTCGATTGCCTACTCCCGCGTTATTGTCAGCAACATTCACAATGCCGTGACGGGCGGTGCGCGGGAAGCCGGCCAGCCCGGTCAGACGACTACCGGCTTCAGCGTCTTCGACTTTAACACGGTGAAGGATTACCCGCTGTCGGCCGGCGTACAGCGCAGCGGCATCGACCGCAAGTCCTGGGAACCGCTGCCGATCGTGACGCCGATCGGCAGCCTGACGATCAATCAGCTCTTTGCGACGCAGGGCTACAGCTTCGTGCTGCACGAAATGCACGGGCAGCCAAAACGCGTGGCCAGCTATGCCGGCAGCTACGGCGACTATCTCGCCGATGCCGAAGCGGGACCCGGCGGGGACTGGACGCCCTCTTCACTGGTGGAATACAGCTATTTTGAACCCGATGAGTCGATTCAGGTACTCGACGGACTGACGCAGCCGCTGCGTGAATACTACCCCGGCAAGGAGATGGAAGTCGTTATGGCATCCAAGTCGATCAGCGACATTACTATCGACGGCAATGTGGAGTGGGACGCGAATCTTGTTTTCAGGCCACCACCCCTTCTGCCCACTGTTGTCGGCAGTGTCGGGCCCAGCGGGCATTACAACGAAGCCTTACTTAAAACACATGTAACGACAAAAATCGTCCGCTATCCCGCACTGGTCAAGAGCGTGAAGACCTTTCGCGACGGCCGCGCCTCGCTGGCCGAAAATGTTGCCTTCGACGCCGGTACGGGGCAGCCCGCCATCGTACGGACCACCGACGGCTTTCACGGTCTGGATCTTGCCGCCAAGCCCGGCGTAGCCCATGACGGATCGTACTACGTCTACTCCGTGCCCGCTGCCGACCACTATGATGCCATGGGGGCCAAAGCCCTGAACGAGCGAAGCCTGCTGCGCTCAGGCGATGTCTGCGACCTCGTGTTAACGCTTAAGCACGATGGCTCTTATTATATCGATGTCAGCGCTCTTGCGCCGAACTGCGTCTGCGACTATCTGTCGCGCCTTGGTCCCGGCGATATGATCGAACTGCGGGAGAGCGCCGGTCCGGCCGCGACATCGCAGGGTCTGTATCACATCGCGCAGCTCGACGGGCAACGCATCGACCTGCTGGAAAATTACTATGGAGCGCCGCCCGCTCCCGGGTCATTGACGCCGGATGGCATCGAAGTTAACATCGAAGTGCTCCGCAGCGGCAGCACGAATCAGCTTGCCGTTCCGGCCGGCAGCATCAGTACCTATGGCGACAACCCGATGCTCGATTACCCGCTCCTGCTGCAGCAGCGCCAGCGCGTAGTTCATGCTCTTAACGAAGTACTGAAAGTAGGCGGCGGCAGTATCCTCGGCAGCGAGATACCCGGCGGCCAGCACTTCTCACTCGTTGATCCCATGCAGCCCGGCGGCGTTAGCTGCGCGGCCCTGCCGGACGATGCCAGCATCGACATCAGTGTTTCGCCGACCGAAGTATTGCTTGAAGTGGGCCGCGTGCGCAGCGATCCGATCGTTGTGCCTTGTGCCAGCCATCCGATGGTGACGATGCTCAATACCTTGCTCGATAGCTATTGGGGCAGTACGGTCGATGCCGCCATTACACCGCTGGCCACCTATCCGAACGGACAGATTTGTGTGCCGGTCTCGGGTTTCTGGCTGAGCGAATATTCGCCCGGCGCGCTCTCCGGCATCCAGGCAACTATCGACCAGCAGACGGCCACCGCAGATTTTAACTGTGTGCTCGACGCGAATGACGTGCCCTCCAATGGCCTGCCGCTGAGCCTGACCCTGCAACCGACCGACCCGCGCTACGACTTTGCGGGGCCGAGCGCTTACGGCGATGCGGGATTGAGCGACGAAAGGCTTGTTTCGCTAAAACTTATGTACGGCACGACACCGCTGCTTGAGAGCTGGCTCGGCTCTTCGTTAAGCGGCAACTATACCAACGCCAACCTGCCCTGGGCATTTCATCAGAATACAACTGTCAGCTGCGCCGATCGGATGGCGGCGGGGCCGTTTACAACTACGATAGGGTACTTCAGTCAAAACAACGATGGCTACCTCGAATTCACGGATCTCACCGGGCCCGGTCTGCTGCCCGTAACGTATACCTACGATAACATTCGCTTCGGCACGCTGAGCTACACAATCGTCGAAGAACCGCATACCAGCGTCCAGCTGCCGATTGCCTGTCCCGCCGATGTCCTGGGCAACCAGCCAGGCTGGGACCGCTGGCAGAAGACCTACGTCGATCTCAATGTCCCGCCCTCCGATGCGCGTTTTGGGCTTAACGAGGATGGCGAGCTGATCTTTAGCAAGGGCGGCAATGACTGCTGTCCCCAGCCGGTGCCGATGTTTCAATTCTGTCCCGACAACCAGCGTGAGGCACTCGCCGAAACATTTCATAACTCGGTTCTGCAGGCCGGCGCAACGAGCTTTGACGACAATTGGAGCTACGAAGCGTATTTTACTGCCGACGGCACGCCCGCCAACGCCAACGTGTACGAGCGCGGTGAAAAAGGCAAGTGGCGCGTCCGCGCGACCCATGCCTTTAACACGGCAATTGTCGGCGG
>JANQRB010000190.1 GCA_028284775.1 Candidatus Kapaibacterium sp.
ACCCTTGCCTCCCGGATGAAAAAACTCGGCATCATGCGCAAGTCCTGATATCTCAGCAGGCCGCCAATTTAATCGCAACCTCACCGAGCGCGGGCTTTCGTTTCGCGGAAAGGCTGGCCCTATCAATCGGGCAATACGCCGCGTATTATCGCACATGCATGAGGCAGCGCGGTCAACCGTGGCGGGCTGCCTCTTCGTAGCCATCATCTGGCCGGCCTGCCCGGCGAGCTGTCTTCCTTTCCGGCTGTGCCGCAACGCCGGAAGCGGCTATCATAGCCCGACTGCTCACCAAGCTTGATTGTTGTCTGCCGACTCCATGGCGCTGTCGATAAGTTGACAGTGCTGTCAATGAGACTCTGCTGTGAGTACAAATTTTTTTCTGCGACTTGATATGCGGGAAAATCGGATGATATTTCGTCGCTGCAACGAAATATCGTTCCAAGACTGGTCGTGCGATTTTTGAGGTGAATGCTGTAATTAGTTGTTATGTAGGGTTTTGTGCCAGCTGATCTGAGCCGAATTCCTTTTGGCAGACAATTTGAGACTACATAGAGCTTTGGCAGAGATCTTTGCGCCGATTCCAGGGAATGGCTGATATCTGCCGTGAAGGTTCCCGGCACAGGTTCTTATCGAAAATATGGAGTGACGAATTCGTGACAGGTTTCAGAATGACAGAAAAGGATGGGAACATTCGATCGCTTGCAGCCGAAAAAGCATGTAGAGGGCTGCTGGCCATGATGCTGATGAGCATCGCACTAAGCAGCCTTGTGCCGGGTTTATATGCTCAGCCGCTCGAAATCGAATGGCAAAGCTGTACGCTTGTGCCGGACGAGGACGACGGCCTTGCCCAGTGCGCCGAGGTGCCGCTGCCTCTGTTTCATGATGCGCCCGAGGGGCCGACGATTGCTATCGCCGTCAAACGACTACAGCTCTCGCAGACGGCGAGGGCGCAGTTCTGGTTCATTAATGGCGGCCCGGGCGATCCCGGCACGACAAGCTTCCTTTTGCCGGCATCCTTTGTCAACGTCCTGAGCGATCTGGACATCTATACGGTCGATCATCGGGGCACGGGCGGGTCGCAGCGATTGAGCTGTCCGGTCCAGGAAGCGCCCGAAAGTGATGGAGGCCGTGAAATCACAGACAGCGAAAAAGCAGACTGCGCCGCCTACCTGCTGAATGAGTATGGGGATCGGCTGGCAGCCTATTCGACGACCGAGAGTGCGCGCGATCTTGCGGCTCTGATCGAAGCGACGCGTCGGCCGGGACAGGAGGTGTATATCTGGGGCGTCTCGTATGGCACCTACCTGGTTAATCGCTACCTGCAGCTCTTTCCGGAGCAGCCATCCGCCGTAATCCTTGATGGTCTCGTACCGGCGACCTGGGGCTTCGAGTCCTTCGACGCCAGTATGGACCTTGTCGGCCGGCGTTTACTGGCGCGCTGTGCTGATGACGCAGACTGCCGCGCCCATCTGGGCCCCGACCCGGCGGCGAGGACAGGCAACCTGATCGATATGCTGGCCGCGGGTCATTGTTCCGAGCTGGCCATCGGACCGGATGAATTTCGAGAGATACTCGGTGCGCTGCTCCTGGTCGGCAGTCCGCTGCGCAGCTATATCCCCGCCATTATACACCGATTGCAGCGCTGTTCGGAGACCGATCAGGCGGCGCTCAACCACCTGGCTGAAGTGCTCGGTGAAGAGCTGGGAGAGCCGCCCAGTCACGCGCAGGCCCTGCAATTGCATGTGGCGCTGTCCGATATGTGGAACGATGACGCCCCCGGCGCCGACCTTCTTGAAGCCAATCTGGAGAACTACCTGATGGCCACCGGCGTCAGCGCCTCCTTTGCCCGCGCACGCGAGTTCTGGCCTGTATACAACCAGCAGCCCGCCGATGCCTTCGCCGACTACGACGGCCCACTCCTGATGCTGCATGGCGGTCTCGACCCGACGATGACCGGCGAGGCCCTGGAGGAAATGATCCTGCACTTCAACGGACCGTATCAGACCTTCGCTTTTTTCCCAGACGGTCAACATGGAATCCTCAGCGATAATGACTGCGCCGCCGCACTCTATATCGCATTTCTGACAGACCCTACCGCGCCGCTCGATCTCACCTGCATTGCCGACAGCCCGGCCCTTGCCTTTGACGGTGACCCGGCGCTGACGGAGCTGCTCTTTGGCACGCCCGACTTATGGGGCGACCCGGTCAGCGTCGTTGAAGAACAGTCCGGGCCTGCCGGTCCGGCGCTACTGGGCGATTGTTTTCCGAATCCTCTGCCCGCCTCGTCCGGCGGAAAGAGGGGACAATTCAGCTTTGAGATTCACAGCCGCGTTCCGGTCCGGGTCGAGCTGGGCATCTACGATGTTCATGGGCGTTGTCTGCGCAGCCTGCTGCAAGGCAGTCGCGCTTCCGGCAGGTATACCATAGACTGGAACGGCCTCGATGACCACGGCCGATACTTGCCGGCCGGCCTGTACTTCTATCAACTCAGCTCCGCCGTCGGTCGGCAGACTAAAACGCTCCTGCTGCGCTGAGGAAGGTCGGCCGGCTTCGCTCGAGCCACAATAATGAGAGCGGAGCATTACCAATACCAGGGCCGGCACTGCCGGTCCTGCTTGTTTTGCCATGATCAGATCTTCAATAGTTGCTGCCCGGTGTGCAGAGTGCGTGGAATCGCTACGGCAAAGGATCGAATCTCATCCGACGGCGAAATACCTCTGGTCGATGATGAGATCTCTGCACGCCGCCCGCGCAAGTAACATTGTCTTGGATACCCTGACTGCTTTGTCGATTCCTGCTCGATCGCCTGGCTGACCTTTCCCGGTTTTCGCATTCCCGCCGATTGACTATTTTCATTGTCGCATTCGGAAGATTCCGTTCTGACCGCAAATGTGCAAACTCACTTATCGGGAAGCATCTACCATGCCGATTCCTTCTACCCAGCGTTTCATCCGTATTGTAATTCTGACGCTGTTCCTTGCCTCAACCCAGGCCGCTAGCGAAGAGAAGGGCCGTTTTTTGCTTATATCCGACATTCATTTTTCGCCTTTCGGGACGGCGGAGCTCAGTCGTGAACTTGCCAGCAAACCGGCTTCGGAATGGGAATCGATCCTCGCGACGGCGGCGGACACGGGCCGCGTCAGCAATTATGGCTACGATTCAAATTATGAGCTAATGCGTTCTGCTCTGGCGGATGCGAGCCGCAACCTGCCGGCGCCCGATTTCATTCTTTATCCCGGCGACTTTATGGCGCACGAATGGTATAAACAATACCTGGCCTGTTTCGGCAGCGCCGAGGGCTATCAGGCATTTACGCGCAAGGCGATCGCCTTTATGGGGCTGCAGTTCCGCAAATTTTTCGGCGCTACGCCGGTGCTGCCTACCCTGGGCAACGATGACGCCTTTTGCGGCGATTATCTGATTCAACCCAAGGGTGATTTCCTGCGCATGTTCGCCAGGCTCTGGCAACGCTTTCTCGGCAAAGGCGCGGACCTATCGAGTTTCCGGGAGCATGTTCCGATTGGTGGCTACTACAGCATCAAGCTGCCGCAGATGAAGGCGCATCGCCTGGTTGTGCTCAACAGTATATTTATGTCGGCCGGCTATCCGAAGGGGCCCTGTGACAACGGTCTGCGTCCGGTGCCGCCCTCATTGTGCAGGACGGCCGGCAGCCCCGGCGCCTGCGAGCTGCAATGGCTGGAAGAGGTGCTGACCGAAGCGCGCCAAGCCGGTGAGCGCGTCTGGCTGCTTATGCACATCCCGCCTGGACTCAATTCCTATACGACAGCCAAAGACGGCAGTCCGGCTTCGTTTTGGGATGCCAAAGCGACCGAGACTTTCAGCGTTTTGCTGGCTTCCTACGGCGACCTGGTGCAGGTAGCCTTCGCCGGTCACACGCATATGGATGACTACCGTTTGCTGGACTACGGCAAAGGCCGGCTGCTCACTAAAATCGCGCCGGCCGTCAGTCCCATTTTCGGCAACAATCCGGCGTATCAGATTTATCACTATGATCGTTCGAGCGGCGCCCTCAGCACATTCGTCACACATTACCTCGATCTCGCGGCTCCGGCTGCCACTATCGACACGATTCCCACCTGCTACTTTCCCGCTGCCGCCTACTCGAGCGCCGCTACCTGGCGCGTAGAATATGACTTTGCCCGGGCCTATCAGGCATCCGCCCTGGATGCCCCAAGCATCTACGCTCTCATGCAGCAGATGGCACAAAGCGACTCGTCCCCGGCCCGACTCTACAGCCGGTATTATGGCGTCAGCGTAAGCGGAATCAGCCAGAGCGTGTCAGTGGCGGCGGATGTTTATCGCTGTTGTGTGCTGAGCCACACGCCGGCGGAGTACAGCAGCTGCGATCGATGATCGAAAGGTCGCTTGCAAATGCCGCTGCCCTCATTCCGGGCCGGATGTTGTCGATCTGATGTAAAGCACCGGCCGCCTCCAGGAGCGAAATGCGTGCTAGGGGATTTCCTTAGGCAAAAATCAGAAAAACCCTTAGGGCAAATTCAGATGTTCCCTTAGGCGAAAATCAGACAATTCCCTATAGAATTCAGTGCGGGCAATAGCTAATTTGTGAGAAGAAACGACAGAGAGATCGCATTACCGAAGTCGGGAATATGTCACACGCTCGCACGATGCGATTCTTCAAAAACACAGAGATCGGAATAGATGGTCACGCCGTTAACGCTGTCGGTTTGCTGAAAGCCGGTTCTCCAGGGTGAACCGGAAAACTGCCGCCATAGTGTCGAAAACGTGTGTTAACGGAATAAAGCAGACACACTAACACCCTGAAAACGGTGGTCTTACTAGCTACGCAATAGTTGATTGAATTATCCACCTCCGCATCATCCTGTGATGCGGTCGCCTTCGAGTGTTCGGGACGGGTTAGCTTCATCACGTCGGTCTTTGCGCTGCCGTCGCAATCGGTATTCTGCTCTTAAACCAATAAACATCAGTTGCTGAACTGAGGTAGGGAAGCCTATGCTTTCCCTGGGCGAAGCATCGGTTTGCGATAGCGGAGCGGCAGTATCCGACAATCGTATTTAACAAATCGGAGGTATCATGCCTAAAGCTCATCCCAAGCGTCTTGTCAGTTCAATGGTAATCCTGTTGCTCCTGGTCCCTGCCGCCATGTGGAGTCAGTTTCTCCCGATTACACCGGTTCCGCCGCCAGCCGTTCCATTGCCGGTTGGTGTTGCGCCGGTCGGACAGCATAATAATCCTTTGGGTTATAGTGTGGCCTTCGGAACCTACAATGGCCCCATGGTCGGCATTAACGTTCCGACTATTCCCTATTCGCCGCCGCCCGCACTGGCTATTCCGCCGGGTATCGGCGCGGCTCTGCACATTAATGATTTTCCGGGCGGCGTCATTCCCGTGCCCGCTTCACCGGGTCTGTTCTTTCCGGCCGCACCGCCCGAAGTCCGCTTAACGGTGGCGCCGCAGCCGCAGCTGGCCATGCCGCGCACCCTGTGGACAATGGCGCAGAGTACGATTGACGTGCCGCCCAATGCGCCAACGTCATTGCTCTCTACCCCCGGCGACTATACGATTAATATTATCCCGGAGGTCGCGGGCGCTCCCGGTACGCAGAATATGATTATCACGAATGAAATGGGCGGCGACATTCTCTTCGGTACTTCGGCTGCTCCGGGGCCGCAGGCTCCGGCTGCGAACGACATGGAAGTGATGCGTATTTTTCAAGGCGGTCCGGTGCACATCGGTCCGGCCCCCGCCGCAGCCAATGCCTTGTTAACGGTTGCAGGCGGAGTTAACGTCGCCAACTCGACCTCGACGATCGCCGGTACTATTCGCTGGAACGGCACGAACCTGCAGGTACAGACCGGTAGTGGCTGGCTTACGCTTAACACCGGCGGCGGTGGCGGCGGCGACAGTGACTGGGTGATCGGCGCGGGACAGGTGACGACACAAAATAATGTCGGCATCTTCAACACGAGCCCGGCCGCCGCCCTCGACGTGACGGGCAGCGCGATCATCAGTCAGAACCTGACGGTGAGCGGCAACGCCAGCATCACGGGCACGACAACCCTCAACAACGAACTAATTGTCAATGGCAGCGCGGGGAATTCCGGTGATGTTCTGGTGTCGCAGGGCACGGGCGCCTCGCCCCAGTGGCAGGCCGTACCCAGCTCAACGCCCTGGAGCCTCTTCGGCAACGGCGGCACGACGCCCGGAACAAATTTTTTGGGAACCACGGACGCTCAGGACCTTGTCATTAAAACCAACAATGCCGAAGTGATGCGCATTCAGTCGGGCGGAAATGTCGGCATCGGCACCGCCTCACCCTCACATACCCTTGACGTTGTCGGCAGCCTGCAGGTCAGCGGTACCGCCGATCTGGACGGCGCAGTGAATGTGGCCGGCACGAGTACGCTGAGCGGCCTGCTGGATGTTAACAACAGCGCAGACATTCAGAGCAACCTGGTCGTCGGCGGCACGAGCACACTGAACGGCGCGCTGGATGTTAATAGCAGTGCGGACATCCAGACGACACTGGTCGTTGGCGGCACGAGCACACTGAACGGCGCGCTGGATGTCAACAGCAGTGCGGACATCCAGACGACGCTGGTCGTCGGTGGCGCGAGCACACTGAACGGTGCGCTGGATGTTAACAGCAGTGCGGACATCCAGACGACGCTGGTCGTCGGTGGCACGAGCACCCTGAACAGCGCGCTGGATGTCAACAGCAGTGCGGACATCCAGACGACGCTGGTCGTCGGCGGCACGAGTACTCTGAATGGTGCGTTGGATGTTGACAATAGCGCGGACATTCAGACGACGCTGACGGTCGGCGGTACAAGTACGCTGAACGGCGCGTTGGATCTTAACAGCAGCGCCGATGTTCAAAGCGATCTAACGGTGGGCGGCGTCGCGACCTTCAACGGCAATGCCGACTTCACGGAGCGAATTCTGTTAAATGGCGCGTCGGGAGCAGCCGGACAGGTGCTTACCTCCAATGGCGCTACCCTGGACCCGACCTGGGAAACGCCCAGCGCCGCAAATTCCTGGGAGCGAAACGGCAACGCCGCATTAGCAACCGAATTTCTCGGTACGACGAACAATGAAAAACTGGCGATCAGAACCAACAACCTGGAACGAGTTCGCATCGAAGCCGACGGCGATGTCGGTATTGGCTTAGCAGCGCCCTCGGCGCGCCTGCACGGTACGGGCGGTAGCCTGCTCTGGGACGGCGTAGTCGGCGCTACGCCAGTATCCGGCGCTGGCACCCGCCTGATGTGGATTCCATCGCTCGGCGCTCTGCGCGCCGGCCGCGTTTCCGGTTCCCTGTGGGATAATGCGAACATCGGCGCCCGCTCCGTTGCTTTCGGCGATGATACCAAAGCTTCCGGTATTAACAGCGCTGCTTTCGGAGAAGACTCGCGCGCGACGGCGCAAAATGCCTTTGCCTACGGTGACGACAACGGCGCTAACGGCCTGGCTTCCCTGGCCGGCGGCTTTTCTTCGCTTGCGAACGGAAACTATTCGGTTGCGATCGGCAACGATGCCTACGCTTCCGCGTTGGAGTCGATGGCATTTGGTAAGTGGGTTGACGCGACGGCCTCCAACAGCGTTACGATCGGCAAGGGCACGAATTCAATAACCCGCTTAAACAATAACATCGCCAATTCACTAATGGTTGGCTTCGGCGTGTCGACGCCGCTTTTGTTTGCCGGCGGCACCAACAACCGGGTCGGAATTAAAACAACGGCCCCGGCCTGTGATCTGACGGTTAACGGCAGTGCTTCGAAACCCGGCGGCGGTTCCTGGCTGGTGTTCTCGGACGCCCGTCTGAAAAAAGACATCCGCGCTTTTGAAGATGGTCTGGCAATCGCCAAGCAGATTCGACCTGTGTTTTACAAATACAATGGTCTCGCGGGCCTGCCCGATGCGGAGGAATACGTTGGTGTCCTGGCGCAGGAAATCGAAGAAGTAGCGCCCTATACGATTACCAAGCTGCAATCCAAAATGCAGGAAAGCGATGCCGAGACAACCGAACTTTACGGCTACGACCCCAGCTCTCTGCCCTACATCGCGATTAACGCTATCCAGGAACTGGATGCCAGAGACGCCGCTCTCGACACACGCCTGGCGGAGCAGGACGCCTATATCGCGGGCCTTGAAACCGAACTGCAGGAGCAGCGCCGGGCCAACGCCGCGCTGAGCACATCGATGCAGGAGCTGAGTGCAACGGTCGGGCAAATGCAGGAAGCCCTGGCTCTTTGCTGCCAGAGCTTTGATAACCAGACAGTTAATCAGCGCAGCGGCAGCGGCCTGCCCGGTGCAGAAAGCAGAGCGATGCTCGGCAAAAACGAACCCAACCCCTTTACCGGCGTGACGACGATTTCCATGTTCTTACCGGAAGGTATCGAGCATGCGGAGTTAATCATCAGCGAAGCCAGCTCGGGCCGCATCATGCAGCGGCTGGCGCTAAGCGCGCGCGGCAATACAATGGTACAAATCAGCAGCGACGAGCTACAGGCCGGCGCCTATGTGTATCAACTTATGGCCGACAGTACACTCGTGGGTGTTGATAAGATGATCGTTGTGAAATAAGAGCTCGCTCACATACAAGCCTGTCATACACAACAGGCCGCTTCGAGCTTCGGAGCGGCCTGTTTATTTGCATGATCCCGGGGAGTAAGCGTCGATCAGTTAATTTGGGAAGTCGGCTGAATCTGGAGATTAGGAATTGATGAGGAAAGCCGAAAATCTGCTTGCGCGTAGGTATATCTTTTAGCATTTTATGCGTGATCGGGATGGATCGCTGCCGCATAGTCAGAATATCATTGCTATCGCAAATGCGCTTTTATGAATTGCGTCATCGCCGAGATGCTGTACCGAGTGGTTGCAGATGGACATGTTGTCGAAGAGTCAAATTTTCCACCCTATAATATCGGCGACTGTGAAGTGTATTATCGATCGACGATCGGCGGCTGTTGGAGGGCTATCGTCGATCCTGAATACGGCTATCAGATTCGGCCCTGTGATGAGGATCCTTCGTGTTGTCTGACTCCAATGGAGGTATGTAAGATTCAGAATGACAAGTTTTCTGTAGCGCCCACAAGTGATTGGTCTGTGTATGGTCCACCGCCTGATTGTCCTGAGCTCGACGATCAAAATCCGCTGAGTAACGATGAATGTCGCAATGTTTGTGGCTGGTACATTTATATCCCGGAGATGACAGTCAATGAATAGCCAATCCCAGAGGATCGGACAAGGCTATATGTCTGCATTGATCCTGTTCTGTGCTATTGTCGGCTCGGCGCCGGTTTTCGGACAGGCCGGCACCTGGACACTGATCGACGCCAGGCAGCACCCCCGCTTTTCTACTGTAATATTCGGTATCGACTGTATTGCCCCGGACGACTGTGCCGTTATGATCAACCTGGGCGCGGAGTTTGGTGAGATGGTGCGTCGCACCGACGACGCGGGGCGCGGTTGGCGCAATGCTTTCTTTGATACGACCGTTACCGGTGTCGGTCGAACATTTCGTCATTTGACCCATTGGGATCTTGCCTATCCCGCCGCCAAGCACATTTTTCTTGCCTGTGACAGCGGGGTTGTGCGGCGGAGCAGCGACGACGGCCGGAGCTGGCAGGAAACTCAGACCGAGTACATTAATCGGTTTCACAATTTTGACATGTACGACGCAAATTTTGGACTTGCCTACATCAAAGGTACACGCATTGTCCATACAACTGATGGTTGGCTAAGTTGGCGCAGCCGCGATTTGGAATCGATTCTGAGCAATTACGATCCGGATGTACCACCATACGGTATTAATGATATCAAGCAGATCTCACCCGATAGTATGATCGCCCTTTGTGTTTCGAAAACCAGCCGCCTGATAGTACGTTCCACCGACGGCGGGGAATCCTGGGAGGCATTCAAAGGGCCGCCGGGCTGCCGCTACATGCACTTTGTGACGGCACAGGAAGGCTGGGCTGTCGGCGGCGTCAGCACGGGTCTGGGGCATCGTCTGCGGGACCAGATTTGCCATACCACCGACGGAGGTGTCACCTGGGAAATGGTCTACGACGAGGAAGTCGAGCCTGCCTTCGGCCTGTGGCGCGTTGATTTTGCCGATCGATTGCATGGCATCGCGGTAGGCAACCTGCGCAAGATATACTTCACCAGCGATGGCGGACGTACCTGGCGTCAACCGGCCGTGCCGCCGACGGAAGTGCTGCATAACATCCTGCGTGTGTCCTATCCCACGCCCCGGCGCGCCTATATCGGCAACAGCAACGGCGACGTCATTCGCTGGGATGCCCAAACAACTACCGTCACGGAAAGAGCCGCGGCAGCGACGACGGGACTACGCTGTTACCCTCAGCCGGCAGAAGACGAGCTGCGGATTGCACTGCCGGCCGCCGCCGCCGGGAAGGACGGCGTACTGGTCATCCGGGATCTTCTCGGAAGACGTATTCTGAGTCGGACTGTCGCATCGGCGTTGCCTGCCTTCGATATCTCAACCCGAGGTCTGGCCGCCGGACAGTATCTGCTGCACTACAGTTATGACGGAGACGCCGGCGCAAACAGCTACAGCGCGTCATACGTCATCAGCAAATAAGCGGCAATCGAAGCCGGAGCTTTAAGAGTTTAATAGTCGGCCCTCATATTTTAGCCTGAGTTTTGCGGAAAGACTTGCGCCGTCGGTAACAAGTCTGTATATTCGCAGGCTCTTTTCTGACAATAGAGCGGAGCACACTCCGCGAATAAGGATTAAACATCTAACACAATGCCTGTAAACGCCAGCTATACCGTCTCGCACAACAGCTTCACCAAAGCTGTCCGCTGGTGCAGGAATATCAGGCCCCTTCGTATCAGGACCAGCCACCGAAGGCGCAGCTAAGTACGTCCCTTTATTCCCTTAAACACGTCCGAGCTTCTTCCCGCGCCAGGTGGCCAAACATCTGCACTTGATTGTATTTTCCATTTCCCGCGGCAACGACACGCAGAAGGATTTCCTTTGTGAACAAGAGTATTGCTTGTGCCGAAGATTGTTCGGTCCTGATTGCTTCCGAAGAGCATAGACGCTTTGCTCCGGCGGTCTGTGCTTTGCTTGCGACGGCGGCTAAGGCCCGAGGAACCGGCATCGCGCGACGCCGGCCCGATTACATCGAAAGCAAGATGCGTGAAGGCAAGGCGATCATAGCCCTGTATCCTGTCGGGAGCGAAGGCGAAGCGCGGCTGGCCGGCTTTTGCTACGTCGAAACCTGGAGCGACAAACGCTACGTGGCCAATTCCGGTCTGGTCGTGGCTTCCGAATTCCGCAAGAGCGGCTTAGCCAAACGGATTAAACAGCATGCCTTTGCGCTCTCGCGAGCCCGATTTCCACAGGCTCGTATCTTCGGAATTACTACCAGCCATGCGGTGATGAAAATTAACTCGCAACTGGGCTATACACCGGTACCCTTTGCCGAGTTAACTGATGACGAGGAATTCTGGCAGGGCTGCAATTCCTGTCCCAACGTCGATATTCTGCAACGCACGCAGCGTCGGATGTGCCTATGTACCGCCATGCTCTTCGAGCCGCAGAGTCAAGAGCGTCCAGCCGTGCAAAGCAACAAGGCATCTGAGGCTGCAGAAGCTATCATTCATTTAACAAATGAGGCTGACGACAACAATGAGCGATAAACCTCTTCTTGTGCTGGCCTTCAGCGGCGGACTGGATACCAGCTACTGTCTGCGCTATTTCACGGCCATTAAGCAGTACAGGGTTCACACGGTTATAGTGGATACCGGCGGCTTCGGGGCAGACGAGTTAAGGGCTGTCGAAGAGACTGCAATGGCGCATGGCGCCGCCCGGCATATTGTGCTCGAAGCCGCGCGGGACTACTACGAGCAGTGTCTGCGCTACCTGATATTCGGTAATGTGCTGCGCGCCAATGTTTACCCGCTGTCCGTCAGCGCCGAGCGTGCATTTCAGGCCAGTGCAATAGCCCGTTATGCCCGGCAGGTGGGAGCGGATTTCCTGGCGCATGGCTCGACCGGCGCCGGCAATGATCAGGTGCGCTTCGATATGGCTTTTGCCGTCTTGCTGCCCGGCGTGCCGGTTCTGACGCCGATCCGCGACCAGCGGGTTTCCCGTGCTGAAGCACTCGCATTCTTACAGCGCTACGACGCCGCACCGGCAGCGCAACAGGCGCCCTACTCGATTAACAAAGGGCTGTGGGGCAGCACGGTAGGCGGCCGCGAGACCTTAACATCCGATCAATACCTGCCGGAAGAAGCATTCCCGACGCCCGTCAGCAGCACTAATCCGCTGACGCTTGATGTAAGGTTCGAGCGCGGCGAACCCGTGGCCCTTGATGGTCGGCATTTTCCGCATGCGACGGATCTTATCCGGGCGCTGAACGAGATCGCGCAGCCTTTTGGAATAGGGCGCGACATTCACGTGGGGGATACAATTATCGGTTTAAAGGGGCGGGTGGGTTTTGAAGCCGCTGCCGCAATGATAATCCTGAAGGCGCATCACGCTCTCGAAAAACATACGCTGAGCAGACGCCAAACCGAGGCGAAAGATTGCCTTGCCGCTCACTATGCCTCGATGCTGCACGAAGGACATTTTCTGGAACCGGCGATGCGCAACATCGAAGTATTTCTCGCCGATACTCAACGGCAGGTCAGCGGAACGGTTCGCATCTTTTGTGCGCCTTACCGCTTTCATATTCTCGGAGTAAAGACGGCGCAGGACTTAATGCAGCCGGCCTTCGGTCATTATGGTGAAATGAACGATGCCTGGACCGGTGATGACGTTCGCGGTTTTGCGCGCATCGCGGCTAACTCAACGATGATCCATTTTGCGGTGAACAGCGATGAGCATTAATGCCGGTGTTGTCGGCGGCAGCGGCTATACTGGGGGCGAGGTGCTGCGCCTGCTGCTGCGCCATCCGGAACTGCACCTGGCGGCGGCACAAAGCAACAGCGCGGCCGGCAGTAGGTTAAGCACGGTTCACCCCGACCTACTCGGTGAGACAGAACTGCGCTTCTGTGAGGCGCTGCCCGCCGGGCTGGATGTGCTGTTTCTCTGTCTTGGCCATGGCCACAGTACTTCCTTTATGCAGCGGATGCCAGCTATGGAAGGAACGTGTATCATTGACCTGAGTCGTGATTTTCGACCAGGCAACGAAGAGACAGACAACTTTATCTACGGACTACCGGAACTTCACGGCGCGACGCTTCGTGCTGCACGCAAGCAGAAGCTGAATGTCGCGAATCCCGGTTGCTTTGCGACCGGAATTCTGTTGGGACTTTTACCCTTGGCTGCCGCCGGTCATCTGCAATCGGATGTTCACATCAGCGCCATAACAGGGTCCACCGGCGCCGGCCGGGCATTAACGGAGACCGGTCATTTTTCCTGGCGCAGCGCCAACGCTCAGGTATACCAGGCCTTCACGCACCCGCATCTGCCGGAGATACGCGCCAGCCTCCGCAGAGCCGATGAACACTTCGATCAAGCCCTGCATTTTCTACCCTTTCGCGGCGCTTTTCAGCGTGGCATTATCAGCGCCATCTATACCAGGAGCGCGCTGACGCAGAAGGCAGCTGAGGACTTGTACAGGGACTTTTATGCCCGGCATCCTTTTGTCCATCTTTCGGACGCGAATCCTGACCTTAAACAGGTTGTTAATACCAACAAGTGTGTGATCGGCATCACCAGAGCCAAGGAGATGCTGCTGATAACCAGTGTGATCGACAATCTGCTCAAGGGTGCGGCGGGGCAGGCGATCCAGAACGCAAATCTCATGTTCGGGCTGCCCGAGACTATGGGACTTCATCTGAAAGCAGGGGTGTATTGAGACTATGAAGATGTTTAATGTTTATCCGCAGTTCGACCTCGATATCGTCCGCGGCGCGGGCGCCTGGCTCTGGGACGCCGCCGGCCGCAGGTATCTTGACTTTTATGGCGGCCATGCCGTCATCAGCATCGGCCACTCGCATCCGCACTATCTCGAGCGTATTCAGCATCAGCTGCAGCAGATTGCATTCTATTCGAATGCTGTTCCGATTGGACTTCAGCGTGAGCTGGCGGCTAAACTCGGCGTACTGAGCGGCTACCCCGACTACAATTTGTTTTTGTGCAACTCCGGCGCTGAAGCCAATGAAAACGCCTTGAAACTTGCGGCGTTTGATACGGGGCGCTCGGTGATTGCTGCCTCCGAAGGCGCCTTTCACGGCCGTACGGCTGCGGCGGGCGCCGCCAGCTGGGGCAGCGCCGTCCAGTCGCCCTTAAGCAGATCGATCGAGCTGCGATTTACTGCGCTGGATGACTGCGCAGCGCTGGAACGGGCGCTGGCGCCCGGTGACGTCTGCGCCTTTATTGTCGAGGGTGTTCAGGGCATTGCCGGTGCGCATGTGCCGTCGCCTTCCTTTTTGCAGGCGGCGCGCAGCCTCTGCGATAAGTACGGAACAATGCTGATACTCGACGAAGTGCAGTCGGGCTACGGACGCTGCGGCGCATTCTTCGCGCATCAGCATGCGGCTATTGCGGCGGATATGATAACGGTCGCGAAAGGAATGGCTAATGGCTTTCCCATCGGAGGTCTTATGATTCACCCGCGCATTCACGCCGCCCACGGTCTGCTCGGCTCTACCTTTGGCGGCAACCCTCTGGCATGCGCCGCGGGCCTGGCGGTATTAGAGGTGATGGAAGCCGAGAATCTCATCCGGCGGAGCATCACAGCGGCTGATCAACTTCGCAGCGGGCTTGCCGATCTGCCTGCCCTGCGCGAGATCAGGGGCCGGGGATTGTTGATGGGACTGGAATTCGACTCGCCGGCGGCGCCATTGCGGCAGCGTCTGTTACAAGACCACGCGATTTTCACCGGATCGTCGGCCTGTCCTCTAACGCTGCGTCTGCTGCCGCCTTTAACGATCGACAGGGCTGAGACGCATTGTTTTATTGCGGGCCTGCGCTCCCTTCTGACACAAATGAAACAGGAGATAGAGACGTGAAACATTTTCGATCGCTTCACGACGTGAAGGACATTAAGGCCCTCATCCGGCGCGCAATAACGATCAAGCGTCATGCGCTTCGCAATGAAGCCCTCGGCCGCGGCAAAACGCTGGGCCTGATGTTTATGAATCCCAGCCTGCGGACACGGATGAGCACGCAGATTGCAGCCGCCAATCTAGGCATGCAGGTAGCGGTACTCAATGCCGGGCGTGAATCCTGGGCGCTCGAATTCAACGATGAGGCCGTGATGGACGGTGAGGCGGTTGAACACGTCCGGGAAGCCGCAGCCGTACTTGGCGAATACTGCGATATCATCGGCCTGCGTTCCTTTGCCGGCTTAACGGATCGCGCCGCGGACTATGCCGAAACGATGCAAAGCGCCTTTGTGCAGAATTGCTCTATACCGCTGCTGAGCCTTGAGTCCGCCACCCGCCATCCCCTACAGTCCCTGGCAGACGCGATGACAATTGAGGAATATGCCACAAAGCTGCGGCCGAAAGTTGTGTTAAGCTGGGCGCCGCACCCGCGAGCCCTGCCGCAGGCCGTTGCCAACTCCTTTGCCGAATGGATGGGCGCTCTGGACGCCGATCTGTGGATAACGCAGCCTGAGGGCTTCGATCTCGCGACCTCTTTCAGCTCGCGGGCCCGAGTTTGTTATGATCAGGATGAGGCCTTGAAAGATGCGGATTTTGTCTACGTTAAAAACTGGTCGTCCTACGACGACTACGGGCAGCGCGGCAGCGGCCTGGATGACTGGCAGATTAGCAGGCAGAAAATGGCGCTGACGAATGACGCCCGCCTGATGCACTGCCTGCCGGTACGGCGTAATGTCGTGGTGGAAAGCGCCTTGCTGGATGGCCCATCGTCGCTGGTGATACCACAGGCGGCCAATCGTGTGTATGCCGCCCAGGCTGTCTTGGAAACGATGCTGACGGAGATGATGTGAGCGCGTCGCCCCTGACTGTTGTTAAAATCGGTGGTGCAGTACTCGACCGGGAATCGATGCTGGAAGGTTTTCTCGATGACTTTGCCGCGCTGCCGGGATCCAAGCTCCTCGTGCATGGCGGCGGCGCTCAGGCCTCGCGGATCGGCGCCAGGATGGGAATTGAAGCGCGTATGCACCGGGGACGCCGCATAACCGACGCTGCAACGCTTGAACTTGTCCTGATGGTCTATGCCGGTCTGATTAACAAAAGGCTGGTAGCCGCCCTGCAGTCCCGCGCCTGTAATGCGCTCGGCCTCACCGGCGCCGACGGCAATCTGATCACTGCGCGACGACGACAACCTGCCGATGTCGACTTCGGTTTAGTCGGCGATCCACGGGAATGCAACGCGGCAGCTCTCGATGCTCTTTTGCAGGCAGACATGACGCCGGTGCTGGCGCCGCTTACGCACGATGGCGCCGGCGCTTTGTTAAACACCAACGCCGATACAATTGCGGCGGAGCTGGCCTCAACAATGGCCGCCACGCGGCCGACCAGACTGTATTACTGCTTCGAACTGCCGGGCGTGATGGCGGAGCCGCGGCAGCCGGATTCGCTGATCGCCGACCTGTCCGAGCGCGACTATCACGCTTTGCGGGCGCGGGGTGGCATCGGCGGCGGAATGCTGCCCAAACTGCACAATGCTTTTCAGGCATTGAAGGCAGGTGTTAAGGATGTTGTCATTTGTTGCGCGGATGCGATCGGCTCGCTCGACCAGGACGTGGTCGGTACGCGCCTTTTGCGCGATACGGACAGCGATTGTAAACAGTCAGCCCGGGAGCAGGATGAGCAAACATAAGAGCCGAACGGTCGACGATGCATATCAGGACAGCATACTCCTGATGCGGCAACTGATCGCCGTCAAATCCATGAGCGGCGCCGAGGAGCAGAGTGCCTCACTGATAGAGAGTTTTCTGCGGGAGCGCGGTGTTGCTCCGCAGCGATATTTAAACAACGTCTGGGCCACCGGACGCCATTACAACAGCACCAAGCCTAGCATTCTGTTAAACTCCCATCATGATACGGTGCCGCCCGTGAAGGGCTGGAGCCGCGATCCTTTTGAAGCGACAACGGATGGGCAGCGACTCTATGGCCTGGGCAGTAATGATGCCGGCGCCGCTCTCTGTGCTCTTGCCGCTGTCTTTCTGATGATGGCGGACGACGAAGCATTGCCATTTAATCTCATCTTTGCGGCAAGCGCTGAAGAAGAAAATTCCGGACCGGGCGGTATAAGGGCACTTCTGCCGCAGCTGCCGCCGATCGACTGTGCCATAGTCGGCGAACCGACCGGCATGGCGATGGCCGTTGCCGAACGGGGTCTGTTGGTGCTGGATTGCTGCGCCGCGGGCCGGGCAGGGCATGCCGCCCGCGACGGTGCTCTAAACGCAATCGATGTGGCTATGGACGATATTGCATGGTTGCAGCGCTACCGTTTTCGGCGGCTGTCGCCAAACCTTGGCAGCGTTAAAATGACGGTTACGTGTATCAGGGCCGGCAGCGTGCACAACGTCATTCCCGACCGTTGTGAATTTGTAGTGGATATCAGAGTTACGGATGCCTATACGCATGAAGAAATTTTGGACGTCATTCGCAGCGCCTTCAAGAGTGACGTGCGTGCCCGTTCGATGCGTTTGCGTGCCTCCGGCATTGCCGACAATCACCTGTTCCGGCGCGCAGCGCGGCGTTTGGGTCTGCGCACCTTCGGTTCGCCGACACTCTCTGATCAAGCCTTGTTGCCCATGCCTTCGGTTAAGATCGGACCGGGTGAATCGGCTCGTTCGCACGGCGCCGACGAATACATCCGGCTGGACGAAGTGCGGGAAGGCCTGGAAGGCTATGCAGCCCTGCTGAAGGCGCTGGCGGCGGAAGTGCGGGATGATCCCGCCTGGCCTGGTACCGACGCCTGCACCATCCGCACAATCAGCCGATCGTGAGTAAGAAGCGTTACTTTCCATGTGTTAACAAATGGGTGTTGTTATGAAACTTTGGGATAAAGGTGTTGAGCTTGACAGCATTATCGAGCGTTTTACAACAGGGCGGGACACCGAACTTGATCCGGCGCTGGTGGAGTTCGACATCCTGGGTTCGATAGCTCATGCGCGCATGTTGGCCTCGGTGGGACTGATCAGCGCGGACGACGCTCAGCTGCTGACAGGGGAGCTGCGTCGCCTGTATTCCCGGGCCGCCAAGGCGGGCCTGCGCATCGAGCCGGGGGTGGAAGACATTCATTCGCAGGTGGAGCTGATGTTAACGCGTGCGCTTGGTGATGCCGGCCGAAAAATCCACACCGGCCGTTCGCGCAATGACCAGGTATTGCTCGATCTGAAAATGTTTATGCGCGCGTCAATCCAGAAGATTGTCGGCAGCATAAACGAACTTGCCGAATGCCTGCTTCGCCTGTCGGAGAAATATCGTGAGTACCTGCTACCGGGCTACACACATCTGCAGATCGCAATGCCTTCATCCTTCGGCATGTGGTACGCCTCCTATGCCGAAAGCCTGGCGGAGGATTTGATTCCACTGCAGTCGGCCTACCGGCTGGTTAACCGCAATCCCCTGGGTTCGGCGGCGGGATACGGGACATCGCTGCCGCTCGACCGGCAGATGACGACGAGCTTGCTGGGCTTCGAAGCGCTTAACATCAATTCAATGCATGCCCAGATGACGCGTGGTAAATGCGAGCGAACGCTGGCCGCCGCCCTGGCCGGAGTTGCCTCGACACTCGGCCGAATGGCCGCCGACATCTGTCTTTACCTGGCGCCGAATTTCAACTTCTTCCGTCTGCCGGCCGAGTTAAGTACCGGCTCGTCAATTATGCCGCATAAACAGAACCCCGATGTCTTCGAGCTGCTGCGGGCCCACTGCAACCGGCTGCAGTCAGCGCCGATGAACCTGACGCTGCTGAGTGCCAATCTGAACTCCGGCTATCACCGCGACTATCAACTTGGCAAAGAAGTCATAATGCCGATCTTCGGCGAATTGGAGGAATCGCTGCGGCTCATGCTGCACAGCATGCCGCAGTTGCAGCCCCGGGTGGGTATTATGGACGACCCGCTCTATCGCGAAGCCTTCAGCGTGGAGCTGGTAAATGAAGCCGTGGCGCGGGGTCTGCCATTCCGGGCTGCGTATCAAAAAGTCGCCCACAGCATGCAGGATGACGACTTTAGCCCGCCCACCCGTCTTCATCACAGCCATGTGGGAAGCATCGGTAATCTGGGCAATGATCGGGTCGCGGCAGCCCTGAAGGCAGAAACGGAGCGCTTTCGCTTCCATGATGTCGAACGCTGCCTTCAACAGTTGCTGCAAGAGGACTGAATGCCGAAATTCCGCTTGCATTTACGATGGGGATGACCCTGCCGACCTTAAGCAGAATTACTGTTTCAATTCTTGTTTCAGCTTTTTAATGAAGTCTTCCCACATCCCGCTGCCGGTCTCTTCAATTATTCGTTTTTCGGCTTGAACCAGTAGGTCATAGGCTTTTTGAACGTCCTTCTCTACGCCCATTCCTTTATAGTAATACATGGCCAAGTCGGATAGAGCATTGTAGTTGTTTTCTTCTGAACACTCTCTCGCATACCGGATACCCTTCTTGTAATCCTGCCTGCCTCCCGTCCCGCGCATATAGATTCTAGAAAGCTTTAACAGCGCTCTTTCGCGATACCATTGTTTATTCAACAAACTTTCCAGCAGGCTGATGGCCCTGTCAATTTCATCGGCTTTGTGGTCAATGAGAAAATCCGCCAATTCAAAGACATCTTCGATGCTGCCGTTTTCGACAGCCTTTCCTCGCCATTTAAGAACGCTGTCTGTATTCACATCATCCTGGAAATAGTAGTAATTGGCAACTTCATGCGCAGCTTCTGGATGACCTCTGTCGGCAGCCAGCATGAACAGTTCTAAGGCCTTTTTGTTTCGTTCTTCGGAAAAATTCTCGTCAAATTCGGAAGTATTGAGCGCGTAAGCATAGTGAAATAAACTGCCTGTACAAGCGCTAATCACACTGAGATCCTGGTTTTCAAAACCATCTGTTTCGATTTCTTCGATAAGTCTCTGGGTCGTCTCAAAGTTTGCAAATTCGGATAGTGAAAATGCATAAAATATTATATCATTTTCTTCATCCAGGTGGCTGATCTTAGTTGCAACCTTACTGGATGACTGATAAAACAATACCTGGAAATCTTCATTAATCGCAAACGCAAAATCTCTATCGCCTATTGCTCTTGTCTTTCGCAGTTCAATTGTCTTTTCCGTGGCGGCCTTAATATCCAAAAACTTCCAGGTATCTATTCTGAAAAAAAACTCAAATTCTTGCTGAGAATAATCAGCCCGAAAATCCAGGTACTCTTGCGGCAATGTAATCCCCAGCTCTGAATCTGCATGTTGAATATTCATACTTTGTCCAAAAGCAACAATGTTTAGCAGCGCAAAACCCAATATATTCATCAAGATTCCAGGCACTCGTTCTGCGATAGTTTTAGTCATAAGCTGTCCCGTCAGTCCTTGGTAGAAAGAGTTGAAGAAGTAGCTGTCTGAAGTACCATTGCGATTTTTGATAACGCAAATCGTCGACACTCAGCCTCGGAAAACAAGAGGCATTGAGCGTACAGAATTGCCGCGGGGAAAGGCTTCTGTCGGGGGGACACTCGAAAACGTCGCAATTTCGAATCAGCAATTTAGCAATGTTTGCGAAAAGCCTCGATAAATTACTAACTGCCGAAGGGCCGGTTTTGACAGACAGTTTGGTGAGGGATTGTCCGGAATATTGTTTCCGCGAGAAAATGCCCGATTAATGGCGGGTGACCTTGTTTTCTCTTGCTCACTATACGCCTGCTTCGCATCGCGCAGGCAGCAGCTCGGGCGGCCGCCTACCAACGGACCCTAAGGAGAGGGCAGGCTGTCGATTGCCGCCGGACCATCAGGAGAACTCTACGCCGCGAAACGCTCGCAGGGCATCTGGCGTCTCGCTCCCCGAACAGGCCTTAGACCGGTCAATGAGTCTGGACAACAGAGCAGTTGCCGCGCGAATCGTGTAATCCCTTCGGGATCACGAAGCGCGGCCTGACTATGTTGATGCGCGTCTTTAGCCGTATTCGAGGAATGAACTGATACTTCAGCACCTTCTTGAATCCCGGTGAAGTCTAAGGTTCACATGCTGCCTGACGATGCAGCGAACACCGATGCCTGAGCCAGGCAGAAAATTTTTTTTCAATCGAACTGTGGAATCTCAATAAGAAGTGCATCAATCAAGAGCGTTTGGCCGGAGTGTCGATTGTAGTCGAAATTCCGACTGAAACTGAATGACTGCCCGGTCTGAGTATTTGATCTGAGCAATTGCTTGTACCGTGTATTCTTTTCATCAATTCAGGAGACCGGCAAAATCAGATTTTGTCTGCGAGGAAGCAAGCCGGCTGAAATGAAGAGCTCGTTTCTCGTATTCCGTATCGTCGAAGTGAGGACTGTGAGCTGGTGCCGGAAGGAGGCATCAATAAAGCAGTAAATAAATAATTCGGCAGATTGAAACATGTATCGGACTGCTGTGTCTGTTTAGCGAGATTACGAGATCTTCAGCTAATCCGAGTACCCGGGGCGCAGATCTGTCATTGAGAATGAGGGGCGTTCTCATCCCATTTCACGCTTTGTTGAACCTTTCAATTCTGCTAGCCGGAAGATCTTGCCTTGAGTCGAAGTATAAATTATCTGAAAGAAGTGTTAAAAGTCTAAGTCTCAGACAGCGATTTTCTGTCTCTTTGTTAAGGAAAGAGACTGGCGATTCCCATGCAATGCAATGAGGAATTCCGGCTGGCAATTCTACTTGACATTATGTTGGAAGGTATTCTTTCGCAAGATAAACTCATGGTCGTCTAAGTACTTGTCGTATCGTTCAACAGTCTGTCAAAGAGACTATCGAAATCCTGCCTTGTGGTCGGATGAATCTAGTGGTCAAGCAGAGAGAATCTGCCGCTGTGTGCCCGGAGAGCAACTCAGGAACTGCATTGTATCCGGGTCGGGTCAATTGTCACCAACCTATCGGCGACGGCGGTTTGCCATTGCTGTTCTTTAGCCCGCCGGGTTTCGGTCGGCGCAATGCCACCCCTGCGAATCGAGCAGAAGCCTCTCCTCAATCGCTGTTACTATTGCTCGATATCGCCCAACTATACCTCATTTAGTCGAAATCAACCTGATCGAAACTTGTTGCGTCCTGCCCTGATGCTTGAAGCGGACAGCTCGCCAAATATCATGGCAAACATTGTGCATTAAATTTGTTAAGCTGACGATGCCTTCCATATTGTCGGGGCATTTGCCCTGGCATCTGGCAGTGTGCTGTGTTGCCGCGGAAGATGTTCTGTTGTTGAATTTTTGTTGCACTGTCAAAAACTCTGACTGGTTCCCGCTGCGAAAGTCCGGTTCCAATTTGTAGGCTCTGATTTGGAATGGCCTGATATTTGCTACGTATTAAACTGGCTCATGCAGTGCGTTTAAGGTTGTATTGTAAACAGGATTCGAAAGGAGCAGAGAAATGCCGGTATTAATCAGAGTAATGTTGTTCTTCCATTGTTTGTGTCTTGCAAGCCTGGTAGCTTTTGCGCAGCAACTCGAATGGCTGCCGACTAATGGCCCCTATGGCGGAGTTATCGTTTCACTTGCCGCCAGATCCACGGGCGAGGTCTATGCGGCAACGCGTTCGAACGGAATATGGCATCTGGCAGCGGGTGAACAGCGCTGGAGGCCGACTGCAATGCCCGCCCCTTCCCCGCTCGTCATGAAAGTTAATGACCGCGGCATCTTGCTTGGGGCGATTGTTCGCGAGTTAATTCGCAGCTCGGACGGCGGTGAGTCCTGGTCTGCGCCGCAATTGGACGGCCAACCGGAAATCGCTGACATTGCGATCGACTCCAGCGACAACTTCTGGTTGGCAAGTAGAAACGGTATCTACTATTCCGACGACGATGCCCTAAGCTGGCAGCTCGTTGCCGGCCTGCCAACCAATACCTTCTGGATGACTATTGCCTGTAACACGCGCGGTGTTCTTTTCGCCGTGTCGGCCGAAGGATTGTATCGCTCATCGGATGGGGGCGCAAGCTGGCAATTGCGGGCATCGGATCCGGGGGACCCGCGTATCCGTCATCTGGCTGTCGGTCCGGATGATGAACTCCTCGCCTTCGATTTTCGCGGCTTGGGCGATACGGATCGACTTTGGCATTCCACCGATAACGGCGACACCTGGATCAGACGGGACTTTGCTCTGGCAGACACAAAGTTTCTGACCTTTAGCTCAGAGGGCACCCTTGTCGCCGGCTCTGATCTTGAGATCCAGACATCGACCGACCGTGGATTAACATGGACTCTTAGCTTGGAGGGCGCCCTTCTGCCTCCGCGCGGTGGCCTGACGGAAGCTAGTGCCGCTCTCTTTCTGGCGACCGAATACGGTGTCTATCGCTCCAGCAATGAAGCCGCCGATTGGGAAGAACTGAATGACGGACTCATGGCGACCGAGATCGAGACCCTGGTTAGCGCCGCAGACGGAACGATCCTGAGCGCAGGTAAGCAGGGGCTGTTCCACAGCGCAACAAAAGGGGCAGAGTGGCAGACGCGGGACTTCCTCGATATCATGTCTCTGGAACGCATGCCCGATGACAGACTGTTGGCCGGTCGTTCAGGCGGGAAAGACGTTTTATTGTCTTCCACAGACAATGGCCGGGAATGGCAGCCTGTCGGAGCCGTGTATTGGGATGAACAGTGTGAAACGGAATGGTGCAGCATAAGCGCTTTGGCCGGCAGAGGCGGGGACGTCGTTGTTGCTTATGATCTGGCCAATGGCTTGCATAAGTCAACGGATGCCGGGGTTACCTGGTCCAGGACTAATTCGGGAGGAGCAATCGTTAGCAGTATGGCATTCGGTCCCGGTCCCAACCTCTTTCTGGGAAGTAATGACCTCTTGTTTTCATCGGACTGCGGAGTAAACCTTAACAGCGATCCTTCTTTCAGTCAGATCAGTTTTGTTAACGACCTTGCCGTCAGCGCCGGCGGCCGACTGGTTCTTGCTACGGATGCGGGGCTGTACTATAGCGCTGGATTTACACAAGCCTGGCAGGCGGCGCCCCTCGGCGGAGCATCGATTATCAAAGTACGGCTGCTTGACGAAGCCAACATCCTGGCGGCATCGGCAGCGTCGGTCTTTCATTCCCGCAATGGCGGTCGAACGTGGACGGAACATGAACCGGACATTCCAGCCGATCTCAGGATAAATGATGTGGACATCGACAGCGACGGCGTTCTGTACATCGCAACGGCAGCCGGCGCTTACCGGAGCAGGCAGACGATTACAACCGATTTGCAGCAGGCCGATGTCGATGTCTCGCAGACGGCGCGAATCCGTCTGGTCAATCCCGGACCGGTATCATCTGCCGCGATGTTTCGGATTACCAGCCCACGGGCGGCCCGGCTTAGCCTGTCCCTGTACGATGTCCGCGGGCGTCGGCTCGGAGCCGGCGTCGAGCTCCGGCTGCCGGCGGGAGCGACCGATTTTTCATGGGCGATCGGCCCGGAAGCGCCGGGCTACTATTTTGCCGTACTCAGCGGTGCGGACCTGCCGACGGTCGTTTCGCTGGGCTTTGTGAAGTCTTAGGCCGCAGGACAGATCATTCCCGGCTTCAGCGCGCCGAAGCCGGGAAGATCGGATTGACGATTACACAGTCAGTTAACATGTCTGTAATCTCTTCTTAATGACCATGATGTAGCTTTGCAGGCTGGATTTCAGGTTCCACTCAAAGCAAAGCGCCTCGTGAGTGAATTTTACCTCTTTCTTGTTGTTCTCCTCTTCATTTTGGCGGTTTCCGATCTGATGGTCGGCGTCAGCAACGATGCCGTCAACTTTCTCAATTCAGCAATCGGATCCAAAGTTGCCCCGCGCCATATCATTATGATAGTCGCCAGCATCGGCATCATAGTAGGCGCCACCTTTTCGAGCGGGATGATGGAAGTCGCGCGCAAGGGCATATTCGTGCCCGATAACTTCGCCTTCGCTGAAATTATGGTAATCTTTCTCGCGGTTATGATTACCGACATTATCCTGCTTGATTTTTTTAATACCTTCGGAATGCCGACATCGACCACCGTATCCATAGTATTTGAGCTGTTGGGCGCCGCCTGCGCGGTGGCTTTGTTTAAGACGCTGAGCGAAGGCGGCAGCCTGGGAACAATCGTCGAGTACATCAATATCAGCCAGGCATTGACAATCATAGCGGGGATATTCCTGTCGGTGCTGGTCGCCTTCAGCGTCGGTGTTCTCGTGCAGTATCTGTCGCGCGCCTTGCTCTCCTTTCAATACGAACGTCGCCTGAAAGGTATCGGCGCTCTGTGGGCGGGCCTGGCGCTGACGGCGATCGGCTACTTCATCCTCATCAAGGGGCTGAAGGGCGCGTCATTCGTCAGTGACGCCGCTTACGCATACGTCAGAGAGCACAGCGTGCTTATCCTGGTCCTGTCATTTGTCGTCTGGTCGGCGCTGTTGCAGCTCTTGCTTACGCTGTTTAAGATCAATGTTTTACGCCTGGTCGTTCTCTTCGGCACTTTTGCGCTGGCGATGGCCTTCGCCGGCAATGATCTCGTAAACTTTATCGGCGTTCCCATCGCCGGCTTCGAGTCCTTTCTCCTGTGGCAGAATTCAGGCCGTGACGCGACAGACTTTACGATGGAGGCGCTTAACCAGCCCGTTCGTACGTCCACCATCCTGCTGCTGTTGGCGGGACTGATAATGGTTGTCACGCTCTGGTTGTCCAAAAAAGCGCGCACGGTTACGGAAACCGAAGTTAACCTCGGGCGGCAGGATGAAGGAGCCGAACGATTTGCACCCAATGCCCTGGCGCGTTGGCTGGTACGCGCGGCGCTGTCCGGCAGCCGTCTGCTACAGGCGGCAATTCCACAGAACTGGCTGACGGCCTTGGACAAGCGCTTCCGACCGCTGCGTCAGGCAATGGAGCGGAATGACCGGGATTCCAATCCGCCGGCCTTCGATCTGGTCCGTGCCTCGGTAAATCTGACGGTCGCCAGTATCCTTATCTCCTTTGCGACATCCGTCAAATTGCCGCTTTCGACCACCTATGTTTCATTCATGGTCGCAATGGGAGCCTCCCTGGCCGACCGGGCCTGGGGACGTGACAGCGCCAGCTACCGCGTCGCGGGCGTCCTCAACGTCATAACGGGCTGGTTGTTTACCGCCCTGATCGCCTTTGGCTGTGCCTTCCTTTTTGCGGCCCTGGTGTATTACTTCTCCATCTGGGCCGTCGCGGCTCTGCTGCTCCTGGCTACAGGCCTGATCATACGGACATTTTGGCTGCACAAGTCGCGCGAACGCGAAAATGCCGCCGAGCGCTCATCGCTTCAGGCGGCTGAAACTACCGGCGGTGCGGCTCTGCTGCACGAAACGAGCGATGCCGCAGCTGCGTCGCTTGTTGCCGTTCGCAAGGCCTATACCGAGGTCGTCGCGGCTCTGGAGGGCGAAGATCGGCGTCAGCTCAGACGCGTCCGCCAGGACGTGGCAGCGCTTCGCAAACAAAATGATCGTCTGCAGCGCAGCCTCTACCGTTCTTTACAGCGTTTGCGGGACAGGGAAAGCAGTGACGGCCGGCTGCTGCTGCTGATATACGAGTTGGAGCAGGATCTGCTGCTTAACGCCACCCTGGTCGCGGAACACAGCCTCGATCATGTTGACAATGCGCACCTTCCCCTGCAGGAATTCCAGGTCGCAACATTAGCTCGTCTGCAGCAGCTCATTGCGTCTTATCTGAGCTTTATTATCGATCAATTGCAGGCAAAGGAGTTCGGCGCAGCCGCCCTCGACAAGCTGGCTAGCGACAAACAGCGCATTTTTGCTGTGATCGAAGACGCCATTGCGCAGCAAGTCAGTGGATTGCAGAACGGACAGATCAGCGCCCGCAACAGCAAACTCTTCTTCGCCCTGCTGCTCAAGACAAAAAACCTGACGGCGATCGGCGCGCGCTTCGTCAAAATACTGCATCGCGCCCGCGAGGATTCGCCCCGGCTGCTGTTGAAGATGGAGAATACAGGCGTTTAATCCGCGCTGACGGCTTCCCTGCTCCGACATGGTCTCAGGCTGCTGCCGGCGCAAGGGCAAGTAAGGTGCCACAGGATAACTTGCTTCAAAAGCCCGCCCTTGTTAACTTGCCCTCTGCCAGTTTTTGGAACCAATCCCCAGACAATGAAATTCCATCCGTTCTCATAATAGGCCTTTCGATATTGCCGGACCTGTAGTGCGCAAACAGCGCTTAACCACTGCAGTAATCATCTGTTTCTGAGAGCGGAACTCATGGCTTCTTTTGCCTTAAGCATGGTGGATTTCCACTATGCCGATCCCTATACATCTGTTTTCCAACAAGTATCGCTCAAGATCGATACGGCCTGGCGCACGGCGCTCGTAGGCTCCAACGGGCGCGGTAAAACCACCCTGCTGGGCTTGCTCGCTGGTGAGCTGTCACCGGCGAGCGGCTCGCTGCTTGCGCCCCGCCAAGTGTTTACCTTCCCCTATCCCGTGTCCTGTCCTGCGGACATGACCCTACATGTCATTATGGATGCCATTGCGCCATTTCGCTCATGGGAAGCGCGGCTGGAGGCGCTGGCCGGCCGGGCCGACGACGCCAGCCTGCAGGAATACGGCACGCTGCTGGAACGTTTTGAAGCGGCCGGCGGCTACGAAGTCGAGGCGCATATCGAGCGGGAAGTGATGCAGCTTGCCATGCCGGCGGACATCCTGCGGCGGCCTTTCAATACGCTCAGCGGCGGCGAGCGGACCCGCGCTCTGATTGTCGCGCTCTTTGTGCGCCGCGAT
>JANQRB010000001.1 GCA_028284775.1 Candidatus Kapaibacterium sp.
TATCCCGTGCAATAACTCATAGCCGGGAACAACGCGGGATAGAGCAGGGAAGTATCGGGGGTTGCGCAGTACCCCCGCTACTTCTTTCTTCGGGCCTCAGCGGTCCGCAGCTTTTGAAAAGAACGGAAAATCTCTATGACTCTCTCTCGCATTGTAACTCATAGCCGGGAATCTGTGAGACAGAGTTTGGGAACAGCAGAAGCTCGGCGCAGTCGTTTCTGCTGACTCGGGATTAAGCATTCTGCGCGAATCAACTACAGCAAAATACTGAGCGTGTTTTTCGGTATATAATTCTTAGCCGGGAACAGCCGAGGATGCGCTCAGCGATTAAAACCAGAGACGGGAAACCGTCTCTGGTTTTTTGCATTCAGGGCTCTCAAGACGCGACATATAATGTGCAATGACTGTTTCATTGCGAAGTTACCATGATGAGTATTAAGCGATGTTAACCTTTCGAACTACTATCTTCAGCTGATCAAAGTCTCTCTGCGGAATGCCACAGGACTGGCGAGGAGACTCAGTTCTACTATTTTGGCGAATGCAGTTCTCAACCGGTGTTCCACTTCTTAACAGCGTGAATTTCTGCAACGCTTCGAGAACAAAACGCCCGGTTACTGGCCGAACCACTCAACTGTTTTATTAACAGCTTCGCTCACTTTGGCCTGATCGTCGTAAAAATCGAATTGCGAACCACTTGTCCAATGCGAATCTTTATCTCCACTGAGCTGCTGATAGAACATTTTTGCCCCATCGGGAATCGCTGCATCTTCGCTATGGACAATCAGGGCTGGTACATTAACCTGGCTTGCCAGAGCGACCGGGTCAAAGTTAAGCCATTTTTCCCAGGCCATAACGGCAAATTGACCGTCCCATTCAGGAATAGCGCCGCGCTGTGGGTCAAGATAGAAATCAAAGGCGCCATACATAGCCGCTTTAGGATTCGTTGTACTCACCGCCGGCACATATTCGACGGTTCCGTCGGCAGCGTATGATTCTTTCGCCTTTGCAGACTGTTGCAATAGTTTTGCTATCCCTTCTTCACCGCCGTAAATCATATGTGTCAATGTCTCATTGTGCAGCCAGGGTGCGACAAGGCTGATTGCCGCAATGCGTTCGTCTCTAGCTGCCGCGCCGACTATGTAACCCGCACCGGCACAGATACCAAGGCCAAATAGTTCCTCTTTATCTGTCTCAGGCAGACTGTATAGGTATGTGACAGCGTTACGGATATCCTGAATTTTCCATTCAGGATTTTCAAAGTTGCGTGGTTCACCTTCACTTTCGCCATACCCTCTGAAATCAAATGATAGTGCAATAAGACCATTGCGCGCCAGTTCGGCCGCATAGCGATTGGCCATCTGTTCTTTCACTGACGTCCAGGTTCCCGCAACCACTACCGTAGGATAGCTTTTGTTTTCATCAAAATTTGCCGGACGATACAGGTTGCCGGTTAATATTGCACCCTCGCTGACAAAAGAAACTTTACTTGCTGCGATAGCCGATTTGACATTGAAGTTTTCCTGCAAGCGCTTGCCAAAGGCCGCCTCTAATATGTATGGATCAAAATATTCAACGAACTTCTGAATTTTGCCATTTTCGATGCTGAAATAGCCTACATAGATGTTGTTATACGTACCGCCATCATTCATCGGAATAATACCCTGGTAACAGACTATGTATAAACCGGGCGTAGATGTGCTTTTTATCTGTCGGGGAAAGCTCATTGACGAATAAGCGTCGGGTAAACTTCTGTATTGGTTGTAGATAGCATTCTTGCCAATAAGCTCTTGAGGAAAACTCTCGGGCGACAACGGCATGATTTGCTGACCGTTCTCGGCCCATACACGCATAAAGCGCTTGATATCGAGAGCTTCCAGAGCTTGAAAAAACTCGTGTATTAGCGCTTCATCTTCAGCCGGAAGAGCGAGTTTTGACTGAACCTTGTTTTGTTGAACAGCTTGCTGTGCCAGTGTTGCCAGCTGTGTATTGCCATCCTGCTTTCGTAAGTTAAAACGCATTAGAGTAATCTTCCAGCTATCGCCGATTTTAGCGAGCTCAAAGTCATAAGTTCCTACAGTTGTCCAGACATCACCAGCCGGATTAGGCAGATAGTGTGATGCCAGACCGTGGACATTTGCTTTCGCGACGTCCCCTTTAAGCTCAATATCAAAAATGCCCACCTGGTGATGCGTGGATTCAAAACCCGGCAGGACTGTCTTCCAGGATGTAATAATTTCCGATGGAGAGAGGGATAGTGGTTCACCACCCGCCATCGATGTATAATCCAATAGCACCTTCGATGCAAAAGTTTCTTCTACAGCTTGCCAGTTACGTGCATCTGCCTGTTCAAAGACAGTACGAATGCTATGTTCGATTGACGTCATTTCGTTTCCCTTTAAAGGTTCAAAGAGTATAATACTGAAGAGAACAATGATGATCGATTTCATAATGCATATCATAAATGTTTGTATTGACTTGACTACCTTACAAAACTAAGGGCCGCGAGTGCTTGTGGCATTGCAGATTTCAAACCGGGGCCATTAGATTTCAAAAGTCAGCGCTGTCGGATAGCTCTTGGAAGGTGCGTTGAGAAAAAGCTCAGGTTGGTTGGTTGTCTCTGAACTGCTGGGGCGTCTGTCGGGCATATTTCTTAAAAAAGTTGCTGAAATGAGCAGCCTCTTTGAAATGCAGGGAGTAAGCAATTTCTTTGATACTTAGCTGCGTTTGCAACAGAAGCGAACTGCTGTAATTGAAGAGCGTTTTATGTAGCAACTTCAGTGCGGTATCTCCGGTAATGCGCTTTACAAGAGTGTTGAGATAATTTGGGTGGATATTGAGCCTTTCGGCATAGAAGGTGGTTGAATGGGGCGCAAACTGCGGGTTAATGCTTTCCTCTTTTGCCAGGTTGATTTCTATCAAAGCCTGATATCGTGAAATGAGTTGTAAATCCTGGTTGCGGTTTTTCTGAGCGTGGCTTGTCAATTCGCTTCGATCATAGTAGCGCTTAACATAGTTCAACAGTACAAAGGTATGGGCCTGAATGATTTTCAGACGATCTTCGTTCGGACTGTGATATTCTTTGTAAATACTTTCGAATACCTGCACGATAGTTTGCACATCGCGCTCCTGAACATCAAATGGAATAGCCTGGTCCAGGCGTAAATATGGGAAGTCGAGCAGGAGATTGTTAAATACAGCCGACTTACTTACGAATTCTTGAGTGAATATGATGTAATAGCCTTGCCAGTCAGGCAAAATCTCCCAGGAAGTTACTTGGTAAGGTGAATTGAAAAACATAATGTAACCTCGCTCGGCAGTGCGTTCTGTACCTGTTCTGGCGAAACCGCTGCCATCTTTCTTGATAGCAAGGGCATAAAACTTATGGCGGAATGGCGGCATAGCTGTTACCACGGTGGGCATGTTTTCTTCAAAGCTTCTGATGTCAAAGTGTTTATGCTTGGGCGGAGAGATATTAATTGCTTCACAGTATTCGTGAAGACTCTTGATGTACTTTATGTTTTCTTGTCGCATCGTCGCATTCCCGGATCAATCTTCGGCAAGGTATGGTGCTGGCGCTTTTGTTTAAACGATTGACTCGTCTGCCCTCAAGATAATCAATTTGTGCAAGAATTGAAGGCCAGGCTTCAGCAAGTGCTTTCTTGTAGCAGTCGTTTTCCCGACAATGGCTGATCGTCGGATGAAATCGCAGGTAAGGACTGCCCTCTAGCGACGAATGCTGATGTGAGGATTATTGGCTGCAAGCGGCGATGTTTTCTCTACTGCTCATTTTTGGAATGCATGCAGAATGGCGTCAGAATCCTGAACAGTACTAGCAAGTGTATCACGCTTAGGGACCGCATCGGAATCTGGTACTGAGCAGACATCCAATCCTCGTGAGCTGAGTTTTCGCAGTTATTCACGACGAGAATGCCGGAGCCGTCCGGCGCACTCTTCCGTCGAGCTCCATGACAATTCCAACCAGGCGGGCAACTATGTCCGGCCGAATGAACAACAGCCCTCGGCGGTCGCCTGACCGATTCCACCGGTACCGCCACCTGCGAGCACAGGCTGCCGTACCGGCCTGATTGCGAACGACCTGCGCATAGGCCGGCAGCAGAGTGGGCCGCCTGCCAGAAGAGCCTTCTAATTACTTGATGATGACAACTTTGCTGAGCGCGTGTGCAGCGCCGTCGGAGTAGCGCAGCAGATAAACACCGGATGCAAGACCCGTTCTGTCCAGTATGATGCCTGCATCAGACTGAATGGAGCCGCTAAGGTCGCGTACCGTGTTACCCAGCAAATCGATCAGTTGCAGGCTTGACCCCGCCGCATACATTCCCGGTGCCAGCCGGATGGTCGCGGCCTCGATAATCGGCTGCGGAAAGATTACAATGTCGTCAACGCCTTCGCTGTGGATATGCCGGTCATCCACTCCGGTGAGCGTGCCTGTTCGAAAGGAATGGAGCGAAAATTGCGAAGACCACTTGCTGATGTCTTCGCTTGTGCGGACTCTTGTACGTACATAATACACAGTATTAGCCTGAAGGCCGCTGACAACATGTGAAGTGTCAACAATTTCGCGTGCATTGAGCGGCATCACGTCGTTGCCGGAAAAGCCGAAGTCTGTCGCTACCTGCACGTCGTAGGATACGGCGTCTTCGACAGCCTGCCATTGAATGTTAAGTGTGACGGGCAGCGCCTCCTGCTCATGAAGAGGAAACACGATGCGCGGAGGAATAAGCGCATCAGTCGATTCTTCGGTCCTGAAAATTGTCCTCTTCCGATCGCAACTCCAGTCACTCTGTTCGAAATCGTTCAGTGCGCGTACTCGTATGTAATATTTGTAGCCGTAGATCAGGTCTTCAAGGCTAAATGAAGTTTCATCGAGTATTATACTGACAATCGGAGTATCGAAACGACTTAAGTCAAAAAAGTGAAGGTCGCCGGGCTGGAGCGCGACCTCCAGATGATAGCGCATTGCGCCGGCCACCGGCGTCCACTCGATTTGAAGTGTATCCACCGCCAGCGATGCCGTCGTTGAGGGTTGAAGGATGACCGGCGCCTGCAGTGTCTCTTCGCCGGTATAGCGAACAAAGGGTCCATTAAAAAACACCGCCAGCGATCGGTCGCTTTTGGGATAGACGATTTCCTGTAAAAATTTGCTCCCGCCGATATAAGCTTCGCAGGGGATGAATTCCCGCAACCAGGTCTTGCCGCCGTCACTGGTGCGCAGAATCTTGTTCCTCCTGCCGAGCGCAATACCATTGGTTTCATCGGCGAAGTCGACTTCGAGCAAACCAAGGGTCGGTTCCAGCGCACTATCGAGAAGGAGCGACCAGGTGAAACCGCCGTCGCTCGTTTTGGCGATGCGGTCGCTGCGATTACCGTCTTGATCAATTATTTGTCCCCCGACGCCAAATCCAGTCAATGCGTCGAAAAAATAAATGTTTGCAACGCCATCGGGCATCGGTTCGGACTTGCGCCATGTTGTTCCGCCGTCGGTACTTATATAAAGCACATATCGTTCATTCGCCAGGTCCTCCACGTCTCGAACGATGTAAACTTCCGGCGCCGGGCACAGCACCTCCGCGCAAATTCGCACTCCCTGCGGCAGCGCTACCGCTTTCCAGGACTTCCAACCGTCCTTGGTACACAATAAGGAGTCCGGCAGTTTAAGCTTTTCATCGTTGAAAATATTTGTCACATTCCATTGCAGCATGACGCCTTGCTGATCGTCATACATCGCCAGACCCGCAAGACGCGTATTGGAATCGAGCACTGTGTTTTTCCAGGATTGACCGGCATCGGACGAAAGGTAAAAGCTGCCCCGGTACATAGACCGCAGTTGACCGTCGACCACAGCGAGAATTTCATTGGCATCGCCGGCCACGACTATCGTCTGTGGACCGGGATGCGCAACAGCCAGCATGTTCTCGCGCCCCGAGTTCAGCTCCGATGACTTCCAGGTCAGGCCGCCGTCCGTCGTTAGTCGCAGCAGAGTCGTCGTCTCGCTGGCGAGCGTTGCTCGTCCCAGAGCCACGACGTGGTTTTCGTCAGCGGCGGCAAGGACATTGCTGCGGGCAATCTGGAGCCCATTGCCGCTCGTATAGTGGTTTCGCGCAGTATCAGAAATTTGCCAGACTGCGGTTTGTTGAGCGACGAGCGGATTAGAAAAATCTGCTAACACTATTATCAAAATGATCCCTTTACATACCGGCATCATCAATTCATGCAGGGAGGTATTCAAAACTTAGGTCTCCTAACTTCATAAAATAATTGGGTCCGGGTAGGGAATACACAATAACCACTTGGGGTCTTGATCGTTACATCGAAGAGTAAGAATCTGCGGTGCAGCCGAAGCCGTTTCGATGAAGAATAAAGTCGTTGAAAGGGTCAAGCCGGTCTAAGACTGTAGTTTGCCGGGTTTCATATATTTTTTTGTTAACTGCAGGAATTCCGATATTTCTGAACATCCACGATTCTTCATCTCACAATACTCTTTGTCGCCTTGCTGAGAACTTCGTCTCAGCGTCCTGCCCAATACTCAGCGATATTGCTGATGATGCATATTTGAACCTCTTCCGTAGACAGAGCTTTTTCAATAATTTAAAGTCGAGTTTTTTGACGATGAGCTCGACTTCAAGATCGAACGATACGTCTTTCAGGATTTGTGGGGAACAAAGATGTCAGGATAATCTGGTCACTACGGTCGAATTTCTTGTTGTGATCGGTCACAGTCCGTTTAACCAGTTGCCTTAAGCCCTGTTAACTTGATGCGGTCAGGCTTTGCGGCTGCCGTTACATGCGCGGCGACGAAGTGTTACAATCGCGCTGTCGGCTCCATGCTTCAAATGATCCGCAAGGCCGCATGCGGGTGCCGGAAGATTTTCCATAGTGAGACGTTCGCAAAGGGCAAGATTAACCTCCAGGATCGAATAGGAGGGTGTAGCGTAGCAGCGAAACTCGTCGCCCGGCGATAATTTTTCCGCAGTAACTGATCGTGTTCGGCAGTTCGGCTTGAAAGCACTGACAGCTTCCTCCCCGCGTATTGTTGCTAGTCGATCCGGCTATGCTGAAAGTCGATTCTGCGATAGAATAACGCGACGACAAATCTTCCGCCAATCAGATGGCATTAGGCCGTGATCGCTACGCCTGTCCGCCGCTTTGCCGCTTCACTTTGATCCGTCCGGCTTGCCCCGTCTTTTTTTCGATAATTTCAAACTATTAACGGACCATATCCCAACTACTGTCTTCGCAGAGCTAAATGGTCAGTGTCCATGACACCTTGTCCGGGATTGGAAAGGACGGCCCGGGATTGGAAACGACGTCGATTTAGAAGCGGACTTCCCCTTAAAAACTCAGCTTCAAAGAAAAAGGGAAAATGGCAAATAAGAAGACTGTTGCTCGCAGCACAATGTGACACGTCCTTTTAACTTGTGGGCCGAAATTATTATATACGGCGTGGTGTGGAGTACGTATATGACACGAATTTGTTTTGAATTGACGCTTAGCGATGTGTGCTCAATCTTTCGTTTTGGGGTCAGGCTGGGATCGAGCTTAATCAGAGTGTTGCCGGCAATAGTAGGTTGATCGTGGCCTACTGATCCGGGATTAAGACTGAAGGGACAGACTGGGCGTGTCGTTCCACTGACGACTGGCTTCCGCTTTTGCTATTGCGATTTCCCGTATCTTTCATGATAGATTAGCAATCTACACCCACGCTCAATGTGGAAAATTCCTATGACATCGCCGCTGATTTCAGTCCTCCTGCCCGTGTTTAATGCCGCCGATGCGCTTGCCGGCTGCCTGGATAGCATCCTGGCGCAGCAGATGGAAGACTTTGAGCTTGTTGTCGTTGATGACGGATCGACAGACGAGAGCTGCCTTATTGTGGAATCCGCGATGGCGGCGGATCGTCGTATCCGGCTCTTGAAATGTACCCACCGGGGCATTGTAGCGGCCCTCAATGCCGGCATCGATGCCGCCGCCGGACGCTATATTGCGCGGATGGATGCCGACGATCGGATGGCTCCCGAGCGTCTTGCTAAACAACTCGCCATGGCCGCACAACTGCCGGCCGAATTCGTACTGGGGACGCGTGTGGCACTCGACTTCCCCGACGGCGACAGCAATCCCAAGAGTGAAAGCTATGTTCGCTGGAGCAACACGCTTGTGAATCACGACGACATTGTTCGCAGCATCTACATCGATGCGCCGCTTGTCCACCCGACATACTTCCTGCCCCCGCGACTTCTATCTGCGCCTGGGGCAATATCGCCAATTGGGCTGGGCAGAAGATTATGACCTGCTGCTGCGCGCCCTGCGCCGGGGCGCCCGATTCGCCAAGTGTCCCGAAATTCTGGTAAGAAAGCGCGAGACATCCGCTTCGCTGTCGCGTTATGACCGGCGCTACGGCCGGATGGCAATGCTGCAGGCCAAGGTGCATCATTTTGCGCGCTCGGGCCTTGCCGAACTAGCGCATCGGATCGTCCTCATCGGCTCCGGCCGCGCCGGACGCAGTATCGCGCGCTTCCTGCAATCGGAAGGCATCGAGCCGCAGGGTTTTATCGATAACAAGCAGGGACCGCCGGGGCGAAGAGTAATGGACCTGCCCGCGTACGGCCTGGACACGGCAGGGGACGATAGCGTCCTTCGAAGCTTCCCCGATCCGATATTTGTCCTATCGATCGGCAATCCCACTGAAGCACGGAAAATGGAGCTGAGGCTGGAAAGCGAAGGCTTTCGCGCGGGAAGCGATTTTTTTCGATTTCTGTGAAATGCCGGGCCTGCAGGTCTGGTCCGTACAACGATTCATCCGGCTTCGACATTCGTTTCAGGCTCTATTAACTCCTGTGATTGCGGCTGGCCTCGGAGCGCGTGCAGAGCGGGTGGGATCAACACCAGGTAGCCCGCCAGCCGTCCCGCCACAATGGCCAGGCCGGCTGCCAGAGCCCCGACAAGATCGTAGTAGTCAATGGCGAGCGTCAGGCCCGCATAAAGCACCATGAGCTCAATCGCCGTCGCCAGGGTGATCGGTCCCGTCCGATGCGCTTTGACCAGAACCGCGCGCTGGAGTGACATCAGTACTTCCAGCGCCGGAACGATGGCCATGATCTGCACGGGAATTCGCGCAAATGAAACCAGATCCTCCGGCAGGTTAGAGAGGATACCGAAATACAAATCGAAAAGCGGTGAAAAGGAAACCAGCAGCAGCAGCGCCAGGGTCGTGCCCGCGAGACCGTAGGCAAAATTGCGCAGTCTGCGGTAATGTTCGAAGCCATCGCCGATCAGTGCGATTCCCGCCTCGGAGTAGGATAGGCCGACGCTGCGAAACAGAAAGACGAACGACGACATTACCGGCAGGACGGCCAGCGATTCCAGGTACATCCGGCTGCCGCTCACGAAAAATGTCAGCAGGGGCAGCGAAGCAAGGGCAATGACGGAGGTCATCATCAGGGGAAGGTAAAAACGCAGGATACCGCGATAGCTCAGTGCTTCTTCACTACCGTCCGCTTCCGAGTCCCGCAGACGCCGAATGCTGCTCTGTACCATGAACCGGCTGGCAATGGCTTCCACAACGACGCCGGCCGATAATGCGCTTGCGGCAACGACAACACCCGGGCCTTCATAAAAGACAAACATGCACAAGGCCGTGACCGACATCGTTGAAAGACGGATGAAGCCACCGCGTGAGACCAGACGCGTGCGTGAATGGCGGATCAGGATACCATGATAAAAACGTCGAAATCCGATTGCCGCCGGCCATGGCAGCAAAATGGCCAGGGCCGGATAGCAGAGATCGGCCACCGGCGGCGGCAGACCGATGATCTGTCGGGCAACGACCTCAAAGACCGGCGGCAGCAGGCAGACGAGCATCGAGATCGTAATCAGGGCATTGAGCGTGTAGGTGAAATTGCGCAGTTTAACAAAGGAGATATGATCCCTGACGAGAGCGGTGGAAGCGCTCATTATCATGATGATCGGCGACTCCACAAAGAGAGCGAGGGCAAAAGCAGCGCCAAAGGCAGCCAGATTCAGCTTGGTCTCGGCCATCCGCGCGATGAAGGCGGCCAGAATCGGATTCTCCACGGACATCAGCAGCCATGTAACAGCCAAGGGCAGCCAGAAGACGAAAATACGCTGATAGCTAAGTGTCGAATGTCTATTCATGCGGTGTCGGTCGCCAGGGCCGGCCGGAAAACTGGGGTGAACGATTCTGCTCTCCGACTATTGTTCCGGGCCGGGCGAGTGTTGCCTCTTCGACTTTGACATAGATATTTATGTGATGTTCGGTGATTAATTCGACATTCGCGGGTCTTTCCTCCTATTCCAGCCTCAAGCTGATCGCAGGAGAATTTCCCAGGTAACTCAGGTATGCGCACTTCATACGCTCTGCTGACCCTTTTTGTCTCCTTTCTGATAAACGACAACAGCCTCTTTGCACAAAAAGAAGCGTCCGTCTGGTACTTCGGCGACGGCGCCGGCCTGAGCTTTGCCGCAGGCCAACCACGAGTCTTGTCGGACGGCAACATTTTCGCTCCCGAAGGCGCGGCAGTAATTAATGACGGGGCCAACGGCGACCTCCTCTGTTATAGCGACGGTCGGACCGTCTGGGGTTCCGATCATAACGAATTGCCGGGCGGCACGGGATTACTGGGCGGTCGCTCTTCCTACACTGCAGCCCTGTTTGTACCGGTGCCGGGCAAGCCGAGCCGCTTTTATCTCTTTACTACTTCCGATTGGGAAAACCATCAGCGCGATCCTTCCGGTAACGGTCTGCATTACTCGATCGTCGACCTGTCGGCCAATGGCGGGAGAGGCGCTGTCGAGGTGAACTCGAAAAACACGCTCTTGCTGCCGACGGCCGTTGAGGGGATGGCGGCAACGCTCGATTGCAACGGACGGGACTACTGGCTGGTATCGCATGCCTTCGCCGGCGCCAGGTTTTATGCCTGGCGAATAACGGAGCAGGGGCTTGCGGGCAGCCCGATTGTATCCGAAGCGGGCCCGTCGATTTCAAACACCGACCCTGAATATGTGGTCGCGGCGCTCAGGTTTTCACCTGACGGTCGCCGGATCGCCCTGATGACGCGCAGCCACACAACGCTTCTGCGTTTTGATATCAAATCCGGTATCGTGAGTAATCCGGTCCCGCTGGCGATTTCCGCGTCCGAGCGTGACTGTCTGGGCCTGAGCTTTTCGCCGGATAACTCCAAATTGTATCTCGCCGTCGGTCGCGCCGACCTGCTGCAGTATGAAGTGGAGTCGGACGATCCGACGGATATTTTCCGATCCGAGCTACGCATCAAGCCCTCTAACGGTCTGTCGCCGCAGATCTGCCAGATGCAAATCGCGCCCGATGGCAAGATTTACCTCGCGCAAAACGGTCAAAGCGCGCTGGCGGTGATTAACCGTCCCAACGAAAAAGGCGACGATTGTGAATATCGCGCCAATGGCATCAACCTGGAAGACGGAGTTTGCCGGTCGGGCCTACCGCACTATATTTTATCGGTCGTGAACCAGGGGGCGCCGGTGCCGGGCACGCCCATTGCCAATATTACCAAAACGAGGGACGGTGTCTGCGCCGGCGACGTCATTGACTTTGGCGACATTGCCAGCGTTGCCGAGGAGCGCTGGGAGTGGACCTTTGAAGGCGGCATCCCGGACCGGTCCGGCCTACAGATTCCCGGGCCGGTAGAATACCCTGCTCCCGGAAATTACAGCGTTCAACTGATAGCCTATAACGGTTGCCTGAGCGATACGGCCTATGCAGAAGTGAGGGTAGAAGAGTCGCCCGTCGTAGCGGCCGGCTCCCGTGAAGTTATTTGTCTCGGCGAACAGGTCCAGCTGGGAACACAGGCCGACCCGCGCTTTACCTATCGCTGGTCGCCGCCGGAGGGCCTGAGCGCCGCCGATGTGCCTAATCCGATCGCCTCCCCGCTCAGCACAACGGAATACACTTTGTTAGTAGGCCTGGGCGATTGCTCAAGTACCGCAACATATGTGGTAAACGTTGTGACGCCGGAAATCGCCAGCGCCGGTTCTGACACCACGATTTGTCTCGGTGAGACGGCTATTCTGCGTTCGGGCGGCGAGCTGCGCTACTCCTGGGAGACGGAGGAGGGCAAAGCCGTCGGTGAGGGGAGTGAAGTACGAGTGTCGCCGCGCAAAAGCACGAGCTATATCATCACTGCTGTCGACGGCCGCAGTTGTGTAAACCCGGATACGATGACGGTGCACGTCGTCGAGTCTTTCGATATCTCCCTGTCGATCGGAAAGAGTTTCAGACGTCTTGTGCCGGGCGATCAGATAGTGATTCCAATCGCAATTCACGGACCCGGCGGCGGCGATGATATTGAATTCGCCCGCGTCCAGAGTTTCAATACGGCGCTCAGTTACGATATGCAGGCACTTGGCTATAATGTCGGCAGCGTCCGGGGCCTGGGCGATGCGGCTTCCTGGAATTTTAACGCCAGTGAAAATCTCTTGGCTAACAAACTTACCATCAATGCCAGCGGTCCCGCGCTGAAGCTGGGTGGCGACTTCTGCGAGCTGACCTTCACAGTATATACCACCGATTCGGATTCCAGCTTCTCGCCGGTCGTTTTCAAGGAGCTCCGCGATAATCTCGAAGGCTCCTGCGTTTCGAATGTCGACTATGAAGACGGCGGCGTGACCCTGTCGGATTATTGTTTGCGATCACGGCGAGGCTTTTCGCTCTCGGGAATTGCCTATCACCTGGATCATGTTTTGCCGAACCCCAGCAATGGCATCGTTGTCATCGAATTCGCCGTCGGCGCATCGGGTCCCACGCGTCTTGAAGTATTCAACTCGCTGGGCGAGCTGGTGTCGGTGCCGATCGATGCCGCCCTGCAATCCGGCAACTTCCGGACCGTCCTGCGCGATCTGCCGAGCGGAGTGTATTACTATCGGCTGCTCTCCGGTCCTTACAGCGATACCAAGACTTTTTCGATCGTTGAGTAGTGCTTTTTCATTTTCGCCCCTCTGCCCCGCATTCAATCCTTCAGTAGTAGTACATTGTCTTCGAAGCCTGTATATTAGTGCCGATGATTCGGTCGCGATGACGCTTGCCAAAAACTCAGCATCGGCCGATTGTTTTTAGCGACTGCGGTAAACGAGGACAGTTACTATGAGCGAAAAAAACAACTCCAGAGAAAAAGTCGTCAAATCCGACGCAGAGTGGCGTGAGGAGCTAGACGAAATGGCTTATTACGTGACGCGTCAACACGGCACCGAGCGCGCTTTTACCGGTGAGTACAACGACAAAAAAGACCCCGGCACTTTCCGCTGCGTCTGTTGCGGTCAGAGCCTTTTCGGTTCGCAACACAAATACGACTCGGGCTCCGGCTGGCCCAGCTTCTTTCAGCCATTGGATGACGAATCTGTGGTAAAACGTATCGATCGCAGTCTTGTAGTCGAACGAGAAGAGGTGCTCTGCAGCCGCTGCGATGCGCATCTGGGCCACGTATTCCCGGACGGACCACAGCCTACCGGGCAGCGCTACTGTATAAATTCTGCGGCCCTGCAATTCGAAGATGAAGGCGATTGACCCTGCCGGGCGCAGCGAAAGAAACTCTTGCGCAGGCCGGAGCAGATGTTCAGCGGGATGAGATTCCTCTTCGGAATGTGTGGCGACAGTCAGGCGGCGTTCGGACAATTTACCGACAGCGGTCAGGATGCTCCGACGGACATTGGGGGGCTTCCTGTCGGTCTTGTCCCGGCGGTCTAATTCGAATCTTTTTGCTGATAGACACTTTCGCCAAAGCCGTTGTTGTCTCTGGGTGGGCGAGCGCTTCCTGCGCCGTCGATACTGCGCCGTAGCGATTCATCACCAATTGACATCTCCAGGGTTTGTACATGCCGGCTTAACTGCTGGATGCTGTCGGCCAGAATCTCGTACTGTTCTGATTTTTCCGGCAATTCATTGGGGCGCTTGCGACCGAAAAACCAGACAGCGCCGGTACTTATCGTTGCGCCCAACATCACGAACACTGGAATTATCCCGTCCGTATGTGCCATCGCCTCCAGCGGAATACTTATGCCAAACATCGCGACAGCCAGGCCCCAAATCGCCGAGGTAGCTTGTACGCGACTATCCTGGGTCTTTTGTTCTTTCTTCATAGTGTCGATTGCTTACTTGAAGGTTTAACATAATGAGAGCATCAATACGTACAATATAGTCGATGGATACAAATTAAACCGGTTTTCATCAGCAGCAACCAAGAAAATTCTGCGCCTCTGTCTTGGGAGTTCGAAGGGCCTTCCTTGTTGGCTATCACGTCGGTGCGTGCTATCTTTACCCGTTTGTGATAAATTCTCGAGCTACTTGCGGCCAGCTGCTTTTTGTCTTCCAACACAATTTTCGGATGCCAATGGTGATTTTTGTCCTTCTGGTTTGCGCGGTGTTTGCATGGGAAGGAGGCCACGCAATCGCACAGGAAGATAGTGATGACGCGGGCAAGACCGTAACGGCGGGCGCGGAGTACGAGGCCGGCGGAATGCACTCCTTCATCGCCGGCAAACACTGGCGCGACTTGTGGACGACACCTTTTCAAGCTTCCTACCTGAATCTCGATACTTTTGCCGGCGGGCTGACGCCGCTTAAGAAAGGCGGCGGTATGCAAACGCAGTCGCTGAAATTCAGCGGCGCCGACGGTCGGGTGTACAAGTTCAGATCGCTCAACAAGAATCCGGCTCGCGGCTTGCTGCCCGACCTGCAGGAATCGATTGTGGCCGACATCCTGCAAGATCAGGTCAGTGTCATCCATCCGCTTTCCGCTGTTGTCGTTGCGCCGATGCTCAATGCCATCGGAATTTTTAATGCCGAACCCATTGTCTGCGTTTTGCCTGACTCACCGCGTCTCGGCATTTTTCGCGAGGAGTTTGCCGGCCTGCTGGGAACTATCGAAGAGCATCCGAATGAAGGCCCCGACGGCGAGCCCGGATTTGCGGGCGCCGACAAAGTCATCGGCGGATTCAAGGTGCTCGAGCGACTTGAAGAAGATAATGACAATCGCGTGGATGACGTGGAGTTCCTGAAAGCGCGCCTGATGGATATCTTCATAGGCGATCGGGATCGCCATGCGGATCAGTGGCGATGGGCAGGCTTTAAATCAGAGACCAAGCATGGAAAGCAGTGGCTATGGAAACCCATCCCAAGAGATCGCGATTTCGCCTTTCCGCTTTACGACGGTCTGGTGCCACAGCTGACTACCTTGCTTATCATCTCGCACGTCCATTTTGGCGAAAATATGCCGGCAGTATTCGACATCACGTATTCCGGTCGTCATCTGGACCGCCGGTTTCTGGGCGGCATCTCAAAGACCCGCTGGGACTCCGTGGCCCGATTTATGAGCGCGCGATTGTCGGATAGTCTCATCGAAGCTTCGGTACGCCGGATGCCGCCGGAGTGGTTAACAGTAGAAGGGGGGCATCTGATCGGCAAACTGAAAAGCCGCCGTGACCAGCTGATGGCCACGTCAGATGAGTACTACGGGCTTATCAATCGATTCGTGGATATCTACGGCAGTGATAAACGCGAATTCGCCGAGATTACCCGTCTTGACGATCAGCGCTTACACGTGGCGCTCTTCCGGCGCAAAAAGAATTCGTACGAAAAGAAGGGGCCGGCTCTGGTGGAGAAAACCTTCCACATCGATACAACCGTTGAGCTGCGTGTACATCTGTTGGGGGGCGATGACTATGCAATTGTGCGCGGTTCTGTTGATGAAAATATCCGTTTAGTCGTCGATGGCGGCGCCGGCGCAGATGTGCTGGTGGACAGCTCGCACGTCGACGGATGCCTGTTGTACGTCACCCCGATTTCCGATGCCGAAGATCTGACCAAGTTTTACGATGACGACCCTGACACAGAAATTATTCACGGCAGCGGAACGGATGTCTTTATTCTGAATCCGGACCCGCCGCTTGATGAAGTAGACCGCTGGGAGCCATTTGTGGAAAACCGCGACCGGGAGTGGGGATTTGCACCCTGGCTTAACTATAATTCCGATGACGGCCTGACAATCGGCGGGGGACCCGAACTGTTCCGTTATGATGTTTTCGCCAAGCCTTACGACTTTTCGATGATTCTGCAGGGCGCATACGCAACGGGCACCGAAGGATACGATATTATCTACGAGGCTCGATTTACCCGCTTTATTCCCGGCGCTGTTTTGCATCTCTTTGCCGAAACGACCGAGCTGGAAATCAACCGTTATTACGGTAACGGTAATGAAACCGAGTTGGTCCAATCGCTTGCCGATCAGCGCTTCTATCAGGTAGCGCAAAACCTGACGAAACTGGAGCCGAAGCTTTGGTTTGATGTTGCCGACGAGTTTAAACTGTCGGCGGGCGCCTTCTATCAGTTTTCATCGATCGACAGTATTAACAACACACTGGTGCTGGAAGAAAAACCTTATGGCATCGGTACTATACGGACATTGGGACTCAGCGCCGGCTTTAAGATCGATACCCGCGATGAACCCGATGCGGCCTTTGAAGGCTTTTATCTGAAATCCGAAGGACGGTATTATTCGGGCCTGCTCAATACGCGCCAGGATTTTGCCAAGGTGAGTGTCGACGCGCGGACCTACCTGACGAGTGACTTTATTACGAAGTCGACACTGGCGCTGCGTCTGCAGGGAGAAAAGACCTGGGGACGCCATCCCTTTTTCGAGGCTGCTATTATCGGCGGGAAGTCGTCGCTGCGCGGCTTCGGACGGGATCGATTTCAAGGTGACGCGGCGTTGACGCTGCAGAGCGACCTGCGGGTTCATGTGGCCCGGATGGCGCTGTTTATGCCCTTTCATTTCGGTCTTCTCGGATTCGGCGATACCGGCCGCGTGTTTGAGTCCGGCCAGGATTCAAAGCGCTGGCATTCATCATTCGGCGGCGGCATCTGGATGTCCTTTCTCAACCGGCGTTTCAATCTCAGCTTCGCTGTTGGGCGTTCGCCGGAGCGCACCAAGTTTTATGCCTCAACGAAAATGATGTTTTAAATTTTCCCGGCTGTTTAGGTCCGGGAATCATCTTGAAATCTCAACGAATCACAATTGTTCCAGCCGATTCCCCGGCCGGAATTCAATCAACAGTGGAGGATAGTATGCAAGATTTACTACGCCGTTTTACTCTTGTTGCCCTGCTTTGCAGCTTCGCGGCCGCCGCTGCCTGCTCCGACGACGATCCCGAACCGACGGACTCCGGACCGGATGTAACCATCCCGAGCGGCCTTGACGGCGCCTGGCGCGTTTCGACCATTGACGGCGAATCGCCGGGCCGCGTCGTCACCTGGGTATTTGCCGAGCCGAATTTAACAATTACCGACGCCGGTCAGCAGACAGCAGGGACGTACACGTTTAATTCTTCGACGACCCCTCGTCAGGTTACGCTGACCATAGCCAGCTTAGCAGTCACTCCCAACGATGCGATTTATCAACTTGAAGACAACGAAGAAACCCTCAGAGTCAAAGTGATGCTCCAGGGTGCCAGCGGACGCGCTGCAAATTTTGATGCCGAGGCGAATTACGAAATTTGGGTCTTGACTAAGTAAGACAGCGCATCTGAATTCGAGTATCGCTCAAGTCGCTCATACAAACTCAATAGAGCGGCCCTTCGCGTTTTTCAAGCTTCAGATCTTGCAATTGCGGCGCTTTGATGGCCAGCGAGAGATGAAAGCCACGCGAGAAACCCGAAGGTACCCAGCGGAAGGCGAGATCCCAGCAGTGCAGGTCTTTATTGATTTCAACAGATGGCGCGTTGACTTCATTGTCAATAACATCGTAGCTGAGCGATGAGTTGAGACGCCAGGTATTTGTCAATGACAGGTTAAGACTGGCGCTAAGATTGAAACTTCGCGAAATGCTGCGCGGGTTGGGCTCGGCGTAGTTGAAGCTGGCCGAAAGGTTGACGCGCCAGGGTAGTGAGAAGTCAGAGTATCCCGGCGAACGATCGCCAAAAAGGTCGCTTTGTTCAATGTCTCCTGCATCGCGGCTGCGAAAACGCGCCCCGAAGTCAATACTGTCGGCTGATGATGAGTTGTCCCGTATCTGAAGCGGATTAGAGACACCTTCCGAACTGAGTGCGGTACTGAGGGTCAGCGTTGCGGAAACCAGGCGCGCCAGTCCTCCGCCGGCATCCAGCAACAAACGGTCGACTTTGCGGAAACCCTCCGAATCGCCGTCTTCATCAAAAGTTTCTACCTGCTCGTACAGGTCAAAAGTACCGCGAGCATTGATGTTGACGGCACCCGCCGAAGTTCGCAGCGCCGTGCTGATCGTTGAAAAGTTGAGCGAATCGGCCGCAAAATTGTATGAACCGCCCGCATCGAAGTTAAACAGCCGGATGGCCTTGTCGGGCAAGGTGTCCGGCTGCGCCACTTTCGCTTCGAACACATTGTTCAGCCGCACCGAGATACTGGATACGAGGCCCGCCGCCACTCCGACGCCATCGGCCTGAAATCGATTGTAGCGCACCGTTTCGCCACGCTCGGCATCGAAGTATTCACCGTAAAAGCCAAAAGAATTATCCGAAAAATCCGGGGTATAGGTATAGGTAACGCTCGGTGAAAATACGTGGCGCAGCGCATTAACGCCGAAAATTCCTGGATAGGCCGTGCCGTAGAGGCGCGTTCCAAGCGTCATACCCAGGCTGAAGTCATACTGCCAGAAAAGACCGTCTTCGAAGCTGTTGCTGATGGTCGAATCCGCCGGATTGAAATCGCGCGTTAGACGGCGAAAGAGAAAATTGCCCGAGGTCCGAATGCTCGGTGTAAGGGAAAAGTATCCCAGCTTGGGCGAGATACTGATCGATGGCGCATAGCTGATTTTTTGCGATATATCGACCGAATCGCGCTCTTGTTCGATTACCGCGTTGTCCGTGTCGCGCACTTCGTCGATGTGAAACGAGTTAAGCGTGCGATTGCCTTCCAGGCGCATGGAAAAGGCAATATCACTGACCCAGGAGCTGCGATCTACAAAGCCGCGAAAAGGCTTAATCTGCGGGATCGAATATGAGATACGCGGCAGCGTTTCCGTAATGCGTTCCGTTATGAGATTCTGATTGCGGGAATAGTTAACCGAAAACACGGTGCCGTTATCAAAATTGCGCGAATATGCGGCATTGGAGGTTATCGACTGGACCACCCGATCGCCGATATTCGTATTTGTTTGACGGTTGAAGTCGGGGCTTGCGATTTCCACATTGGCATTGATGTTCGACTGGGGCGTCAGCTCCTGGTTGTGCCGAAAGCTTACTCCCCAATTCGTCGTATGCTCGTCATCGGGGCTGAAGCGGACATTGCCCAGGGAAAGTCGCAGCGTGGAGCTTAACTTATCGCGTATGACCCAACGCGTTTCATCCCACAGTTGAAAGCCGCCCTTGGTTGTGAAGGTGCCCCATAGCTTGGTGTCGAAATAGTCGTCGATAGCCCAGAAGTAGCCGACGTTCTCAAAAATTATCCCACGTCCATCAGCGCCGGCGCTGCCGGAAAAGAAGAAACTGGGAATCAGTATGCCCGAGCGACGGCCGCGTTTGTTCTCGAAAAACACGCCGAAGGGCAGAGCGAATACTGGCAGATCTTCCACGTAGACAATCAGTGGATCTGCAAAGACCCGATCGTTGGTGATGACCTTCATTTCCGGCGACTTAAAGAAGAAATGCGGATGTGGCTTATCACAGGTCGTGAAACAGCCGTTTTCGACGAAAAGAGTATTGTTATCGACTCGTTTGATTTTGTCGCCGAAATAAAAGCCGTTGTCGATGACGGTTTCACCGAGGGCGATCGTCCCTTTCTGTGTAGTAAAATTGAATGTGATCCGTTCGCCGTAAAACTCCTCGCCGCCGTCCGTGAAATTCGGTACGCCTGTCAGACGTCCGAGCGAATCGCGGCCCGCAGAGGCCGTCAGTGTAGCGCTGTCCAACTGGACGGCAATGGTCTCTGCAACGAGCCGGATCGAACCATAATCCACCCGCGCATTGCCATGGAGCTCGACTTTGCGCCGGCGAATCGAGTAGACAGCCGAATCTGTTGAGTAGAAGTTTACGACTGTGTCGATTCCGCTGTCTCGCGCAACGTTAACAATTCGGCGCGAAGTGTCGGCGCTGTCACGCGCCACCGTCAGCGCAGGATCTGCCAGCGTATCAACTATTTGCGTTTGCGGAGTGCGGAGACTGTCCTTCCTTCCTTCGAGGCTGTCGGTGGCATTGTCATGCGTTCGAGGCTTCGCTGACTGGGCAGCAGTGGATGCCAAGGGCGCAGCCGTCAGCACAAGGGCAATCATTCCCGCGCAAAAGAAGGACGTTAGGGGATGCACAGAACGCAGCCGCAGCCAAAAAGACATAGTGTAAGGATTAATACCGGTTTCGCTTTATGCCCGCGGGAACAGAGAATACATAACTGGCCGCCTGTCGGTTGACCTGGACATCGCTGCATTCCAGCGTAACGGCCACATTGGCGGAAGGAAAGCGCAGATCCATTTTTTTCGCTATCGGCAAACCGTCGGACAACTGGAAGTCGGAGTAGTTGACGGCCACCAGGGTTGTCCCGTCGCCGGCTTTGCGCGCATATTGCGTGATTGCCCGATGCTCGCGTGAATAAAGGACGCGTTCCACGATTGACTCGCGTTTGCGGACGTAGACCTCGCGTCCCTGATCATCATCAAAGGGCCGGAAACCGTCAAAGCCGTCGGGCGTTTCACCACGCATCAGACGCGCCATTTCCAGGTGCGAAAGGGGGATGCGTACAATGCGTTTCATGTTGTCCGAATGCGGTACCCCTTCATACACCTCGTTGTTAAACACATTGTAAAACAGGAAGAAGTCCGGCGTCGCTTGCAACTTGCCGATCAGAATATTGCCGAAAGGCGCATAAAGCGAAATGAGCAGCGAATCCGTTTTATACATCGACATTTCAAAGTTGCCGCGCTGCGTCTGCCCGTCGGCGCTGCTGATCAGACTGCCACTGGCTGTGAAGGCGAAAAACGCCTGTGAACGCTTGGCAAGTTCCGAACCTATTAACGACACAGGTGTGCTTTTCGCCGTCGTGCCGCTCTGTTTAACGGAAGTACAGGCTGCGAGTAAAAGCAGCGCTGAACAGAAAAGCGCGATTCGAGTCATATTCAGATCCATCTCCAGAAAAACAACAGCAATAAATTATGCCGGGCTGCGCAGGGCAGGAGCTCAGTCGCCGGCGCGTTTGTCGCGTCCGAGTCTCTCGCGCGTCGAGGGGCGGTCCGGCTCCAGCAGGAGCGCTTTCTCCCAGGCCTCGGCGGCCCTGGAATGTTCGCCAAGTTTTTCGTATACATCGCCGAGATGCTCATAGACGGTTGCGCTTTGGTCATCCTGCTCAAGAGATTGCCGGATATACGTTCGAGCTTTCTCATAGTTACCAAGCTGAAAATAGATCCATCCCATCGTATCGAGATACGAGGCATTTTCCGGGTCGGAAGCCAGCGCTCTTTCGGTCATAATCTTGGCACGCCGCATATCAACACCGCGTTCGCTCAGCGAGTAGGCATAATTGTTGTTGATCAGGGGATTTTCCGGATCAAGCGTCAATGCTTGTTCGTAAGCAGAATCCGATGCCGGAAAGTTGCGCAGCTCGTTGTGAATGATGCCGAGCTGGGCCCAGGCATCGACGAATGATGAATCGCGTTGCAGGGCCTGGTCCATGGCTTCGATTGCCGTGCGGTACTCCTTCTGTCGAAAGTGCGCCAGGCCGCGATAGAAAGGGAATTCCGCATTGTCGTCAAAGCGCGGCTCATAGCGTTCGAGCAATCGAATCATAGCGGGAAAATTTTCACGCTGAAAATGGAACAGGCTGACGCGAATCGGTACTTCGGCCAGCGTATCGCCATGGGTCAGGGTGTTGTGGATATGACGGCTCACCGCTTCGCGATCGTCAATCTTGTCGGCCAGTAACACACCGTAAAACTGCGGCAGCCAATAGCCGGTCAGGAAGCTGTCGGTACGCGCCACGTAGCGCCGTGCAAAATCATTCATCACCGCGTTCGAATCGATCTCTTCCAGCACCAGGGCCGCAAACTGCACAAAGTAATACTGTACATCCTCGGCAGCCACGGTGTGCGATACCTTCGCCAGCAGCGCTTCGGCGCGCACGAAATCTTTGCGATCCAGAAACAGCTTCATCAGCGTGTAGGGGAGTGTGGCCGCTGCCGGCGCTGCATCATACATTGCTTCGAGCATCGCCAGTTGTTTATCGTCTTCCCCTGTTTCGGCATAGAGTTCGGCCAGCTTGGCCATCAGGGCGTAGTTGTCATCCTCCATATCGGATTCGCGTTCGCCGAGGACGTCTTCGTAGATAGCAATCGCCTTGTCCAGATCGCGTAGTTCATAGATTCGCGCGAGCGTCAGTCTCGTCGTCAGCGACTCCGGTTGTTTGTCGGCCAACAACTGGAATGTCTCGATCGCGTTGTCGATCTGCACACTGTAAAGATAGTATTCGCCCAGAATTTCATATAGCGGTAGAAAATCCGCATTATGTGCCAGACCCTTCTGAATGTGGTCGTAAGCATCATCCAATATGTCGAGTTTTATGTAACACTGGGCAATGGCGTGGTGAATAGCTGCCGAGGGATCGTATTTGAGAGCGCTCAGATACTTGAGAATGGCCTTCTCGTAGCGTTGTTGCATGTGAAGCGCAGAGGCCTGATTGAACAGATCCATTGCGATTCGCCGTTCGGTTGCGGAAGGCACCTGTGCCTCGGACAAAGCACTCTCCGGGTGGTAGCTGCGCTCTGCACTCTGGTGCCGACAGGAGACAAGTCCTGCGAGAAGAATAAGTATTGTTAAACTTGCTTTGAGTCCGTTGCCTGCAGGTTGTTTCATGTCTGAACCCTATCTGCCCTGGTTGTCAGCCATCTCGTGATCAATCGCCCGTCAGCCTCTCACGTCAGTCTCCTGTACTACACGGCTTATCGCGTTTCGGTTCCGCACCGGCGTGAATCAGCGCCCCGGGGGCTGACAATGATGAACTGATTCAGCAAGTGCATATACGATTCAATTCACGGCAAAGTATATCGATTTTCGCGGTGGCAAACAATACTGATCACATCGGCAAAACAGCGGCCTGTCATAAAAAAAGCCCTCCGGCGGGGAGGGCTTGTCGTTCATCTTATTTATTCAGCTCTTTCAACATCGCTTGGTAGCCCTTTTTGTCCAGGGTCCGCATTGCGCGGGTCGAAATGCGCATCGTCACCCAGCGGTTTTCGTCGGGTATCCAGATTCGCCGCTTTTGAAGGTTGGGCAAAAACTTGCGTCTTGTTTTGTTGTTCGCATGAGAGACGTTGTTGCCCGACATTACTGTTTTACCGGTAAGCTCACATTTGCGTGACATGTGTCTTCCTCCCCACAATTCCCAATGTATCTGATTGAATTCGTTGGCAGAATTTTGTCGCCTGGCCTGTCACGTCTGAGCTGTGACAAGCAAATTTTACACACAAACTTCAAAAATAGCATTATTCCGAATCAATCGAAAAAGAAAAATCCCCCTGGCCCTTGATACGTTGAGCAGGGATTACCGACCGCTGCCGCGAAATCCCGGCGGTCACTCTTGCAGTCTGCCCAACCCGATGCTAGCTTAATCCCCGATGTCGGCATGCTCGCCTCAGCCATAACGACAGAGCATCTCCTTCAACTCAATTTCTTAAGACCATCTTCTTTGCAGACCTGGCAATGTCCGATGTACATCCTCAACAGGCTGCGCAAACTCCCTTAACGGCCTTGCCGGCCTTACGACTCCTGCTGACTTGTTGTGGCGGTATCGCCATAGCGTCGCTTTGCTCGCCGTACCTTGCCTGGCAATTGCAGCTCGCTCTCTTCCTCGGAATGGCGGGCGCAATGGGGCTTCTGCGGCATGGCGGCCTTTTTGTCTGGCTGACGACCGCGGCGGCTGGTGTCTGGATTTTCGGTCAGGCAACTCCGCTGGTAGTGATGCCTGCCGACACTCCGGCTATCCGTATGCCGGCCGTGATCCACGGGAAAATAGATCGCATTTTGAGGCGAGACAGCCACACTGTCCATTGTATTCTGCATGCGAAAGTCGATCCGGCGGCGCTACCTGCCATGCATGCCGGGCTGGCCCTGCGGATTCAGCGACCACCGCGACCGGAAGTCTTTCAGCCGGGCATGCGGATTTGCGCTAATGTTCAGCTTCGGCCTCCGCGCCCGGCGGGCTTAGCGACGGACTTCGACGAAAAGGGCTACTATGCGGCGTTGGGCGTCACCTGGCTGGCTGCCGCTCCGGCCCGTGAAGTCATGGTTCGCGGCCGCGAACCCGCCATGCGGGCTGCGGCCCTCCATCTGAGAGAGCAGGTCGGCGCTCTTGTGCGGCGATTCTTTCCCATGCGTTCTTCCGGCATGGCGCTGGCCCTGCTGACCGGCGATCGATCCGCTATTCCACCGGCGGTCCGCCGCGAATATTCTCTGGCCGGCACCGCGCACGTTTTGGCACTCAGCGGAATGCATGTTGGTATTATCGCTGCACTCCTTATGCTTCCACTATCCTTCATTCGCCGTCCGTGGATCAGGCTGCCGGTCTTTTGTTGTGCGCTTGCCGTCTTTACGCTGGCGACCGGCGTGCAGCCATCGACATTGCGAGCGTCGCTGATGGCGGTGCTGATAATGATCGCCTCGCTCGGGCAGCGTCAGATCCGTTTGCTCAATATTGTGGCGCTGACGGTCCTTCTGCTCTTACTGGCACAGCCACAGCTATTATATTCCCTTGGATTCCAGATGTCGGCGCTCTCTGTGGCGAGTATTGCCATACTGTTCCGACCGTGTAAACAAATACTGCTGCTGCTCTTGCCCTTGTCCGCGCCCATCTTTCATTACCTGCGGCAGTCCCTGGCCCTGACAATTGCCGTTTCGATTTGTATCGGGCCTGTCGTGGCCTGGTATTTCGGGATCTTTTCCCTTGTTGCGCCCCTGGCCAACCTGATCGTCGTCCCCCTCATGATGCTGGCGATGATGTGGTCGTTGTGTTGTCTTGCTGTTGCCTGGTGGCCGGATGCAGCCACGCTCTACGCATCGGCCGCTGACGCCTGTTTTCATCTTGCGCGTACTGTTAATGCGACACTTGTTCACTTCGAGGCGGCGGCGATCGAAGGCCCAGACGCTTTTGCCTGTGCTCTGGTAGTCTCGGCCGCCGTGTTGTACCTGCTCTTTTCCCGCAGTCGTCGACAACTCCTGCTGCGAGCATTGATCGCCACAGCTCTCGGCGCTGCTCTGCTGCCGCTCGTGCTGCCCGAACAAGCGGCGATTGAGGTGCTGCCCAGAGATCAGCTTGTGGCTGTCGTACTGCGAGGCGGCGATCATCGTGACATTGTCTTGTTGCAGGATCGTCGTCCGGATCAGTGGCCCTTTGTCGATCGGTCGCTGCTGCGGCATCTGAGCGCCGGCGCAGACTCGCTCCTGGTCGTTTGCTCCGGTCCGGCAGCCATCGTCAATGCCGCTGCATTAGCTGCGCCGCAGGTTATTGCTGTTATTGCAAATTCCTTTCAATATAAACATCCGCGATTCTGGCAGGCGATCGACTCACTGGAGCGTCGATCCGTTTCCGTGCTTAACGGGCAGACCCTCCTTGAGCAGGCAGAGGGCTGTGAATTCGCTTTGTCCGGCGGTGGGCGCGTTCGCTGGAACGCATGGAATGGGCAGTTGACGATTGCATGGAATCACAGGAGCGGGCAAGCGCCGGACCGCAGCCTGAACTTGCTGCTGCCGCGGCAGACTCAATACCTGCAGCTTCCATAAGCCGAACGGACCTGCTTTCTTTTCCGCGGGCTTTGGCGTATATTCGACGGCTTTGCGATGGGCGGCAGTTGAGGCAAAGCAGCCCCTGTTCCCGGCTTGACGGCAGGTGCCGGGCCTCGATACAGTACCTGTCTGCGAGCGTCATGCGAGGCAAACAGCGGCCGCAATTTCTGTCGGAAGGATCATAACAAACCGCACTAGTGCCATCAGAGCCGACAGCCCTCTCTCCGCCGCAAAGCCTGATAATTCAAAAAAGTGACCGGACGATTAGAGTACACTTCACTAATACCGTGTCATCAGCTACGCGGCCTTGGCGTAACAGAATTTCCAGCCTTACGGCGAGATATCTTTCGGCGAGATAATGTGAAACTACATTGATCGACTCCAATGCACGATTTTCGATTTTTTCTTCTGGCGCTGCTGGTGGTACTCAGTGCTTGCAGCGATTCCGGCAGAGATGCCGCTCTACAGGAGCCGGACACTATCGACATTGATTTCACGGGGCGCAACGCCTATGCCGGAAGTGAATCGTGCCGGGCCTGTCACCCCGATATCTATGCCTCGTTTATTCGTACTGCGCATCACAATAGCTCGCGCCCTGCAAGGCCCGAAAATATTCTCGGCTCGTTCGCAAGCGCCCATAATAGAGTCCGTATCGCAGACGATGTGGAAGTACACATGAAACAACGGGACAGTCTCTGTTTCCAGGTTGGAGTGTACGGCGATGAGGAAGGCAGTTATAAAGTTCCGCATCAATTCGATATTGTCGTAGGCTCCGGACGCAAAGGTCAGACTTATCTGTATTGGAAAGACAGCCTTCTGTATCAACTGCCGATTTCTTACTATTCGGTTTCGGATGAATGGGTGATTTCGCCCGGATACAAGGTGGGCGAATTGAATTTTCGGCGTCAGGTGTCAACACGCTGCGTTGAATGCCATGGAACATACTTCGAAGCTTCCACACCCTGGGACATAGCACGGATGTTAACTCGTCGCGATTTCGACGCCATCGATGCGCTGGATCCGACCGTCTATGCGCGTCTGCAGGAGTATAATCTGAACGCCTTCAACCCCGACAATTACATTCTGGGCATCAGCTGCGAAAAATGTCATGGGCCCGCTGCAGCTCATGTGGCATTCCATCAGGCGCAGCCCGAAGAAACACGCGCCCGCCACATCATCAACACGGCTGCCATGGAGCGTAGGCGTCAGGTCGATCTATGTGCCTGGTGCCATTCGGGTACGCAGGACATCGTGCGAGCTCCCTTCACGTATCGCCCCGGTCAAGCGCTGGATAGTTTTATGCTGATCGACTATCACGTAGATGTCAATGAGCTGGATGTCCACGGTAATCAGGTCGGTCTGCTAATGCAAAGTCGCTGTTTCCAGGCGAGTGACGATATGTCCTGTTCAACTTGTCACGATGTTCACCAACGCGAGCGTGACGATCTGACCGTCTTTTCGCAGCGCTGCCAGAGCTGTCATGGACAGGCGGACTGTGGTATGCAAAGCCGTCTGCCAAGCAAAATTAACCAGAATTGTATCGACTGTCACATGCCGAATCGTCAATCGCATGCCCTGGTCGTGCAGGCCAGCGCGGAAACGCGCGGTGTCGATGTGCGCACGCACTATATCGCCATTTATCCCGAAGAAAGTGAAGCCATTCTGCAAAATCAACACAGCCATTAACATTTTTTGGGAGAAGAGTTATGTTTGGATCCGACATGCTCAATGTCGTCATCGGTCTCGTCTTCGTCTATCTTCTGCTCAGCGTCATCTGCTCCGGCATCAACGAGTTGCTGGCGAGTGTGATGTCCCTGCGATCGAAAAATCTTGAAAAAGGCATTCGCAACCTTTTGTCCGATCCCAATGGATCGGGGACCGCGCAACAGTTCTTTCAATTGCCTCTCGTCAAGTCGCTCGGACGACGTGTGACGTCGAGCACCCGGCATTTGCCCTCCTATATTCCCAGCCGGACTTTCTCTCTTGCGCTTTTTAATCTGCTGTTTCCCGAGAACGAAGATAAGGGCTCGAAGACTATTCAGGACGTGCGTCAGGCCATCAACAACCTGGATGCCGATCCCGATCTGAAGAACAACCTGCTGAGTTTCGTTAACAATGCCCAGGACGATCTGGACAAATTCAGGACGAGTATCGAGACCTGGTATGACGATGCGATGGATCGCGTCTCGGGCTGGTACAAGCGAAGGGTTCGGGCCATCATTCTCACGCTGGCGGTTGTCCTTACCGTTGTTATGAATGCCGACACGTTTATGATTGTTAATGTCCTGTGGAACGACGCTTCAATGCGCAATACAATCGTTGCAAACGCCGGCGCGGCAGTCGAAAACGCTTCGATTTCCGACACAAGCGCGGCAACGGAGCGAATACAATTCGCCAGCGCGCAGCTTAACGAGTTACAGCTCTTCGGCTGGTCGCCTTCGACAATTGTCGCCGACAAAGTACCGGATGACATAATCGGCTGGCTACGCAAACTGCTCGGTCTTTTTCTAACTGCGGTTGCCGTCACCCTTGGTGCGCCCTTCTGGTTCGATATTCTCGGCAAATTGATCAATCTGCGTTCTTCCGGTAAGGTTCCGCCGACTTTACAGGAGACAAATAATGAATCGAGCGGCAGTCTGACCTCCGGGCGCGCCTGACGGCTCAAATCCTTTTGCTGATCAATCCTACAGTTCGTAACTTTAGGGTTTGACTGTTCAATCGGCTCCGTGCCACATTCTCATCTTATCTGATTGCCGATCAGGCGCAGGCCTGAATACGCAGCGATTTTCCCGACTTATAGTGGAGAGGATTGATGAAAAAGACGATCAAACGGCCTGCGCGGTCCAGCAAGCGACGATTCTGGAGTCCGTTGAGCGGCGAGCGCCCCATGAGCACGCGGGATCGCAATATGTTCTGGTTGCTGATTGCCGTCGTGGTAATTCTCTTTATGGTTATCTGGGGCTCCCGGCCGCCGCAGCCGATTAATTAGGACGGGGGCGGTATTCAGTGAACACGCTCTTTTCACGTGATGATGACCAGTCAGGCCGGCAGCGCGAGCAGGCGAGCGGACCGCTGGCGGATCGCATGCGCCCGCGCAGTCTCGATGAAGTGATCGGGCAGGAGCAACTGCTGGGCATAGAGGGGCCGCTGCGCGCCTTTTTCGAAAGCGGCAGCTTTCCATCGATGATTTTTTGGGGGCCGCCCGGTGTCGGGAAGACGACACTTGCCTTGCTGGTGGCGGATTTGGCCGATTATCGGTTTATTCGGCTGTCCGCGATTGAAGCCGGCGTCAAAGATGTACGCAAGGTAATCGCAGGCGCCGAGTTCTCCAGGCAGCAAGGACATTCAACACTTCTCTTTATCGATGAGATACATCGATTTAACAAATCGCAGCAGGATGCCTTACTGCACGCCGTTGAAAAGGGCATAATTACGCTTATAGGCGCTACCACCGAAAATCCATCCTTTGAAGTTAACGCGGCACTGTTAAGTCGCTGTCAGGTTTACCGCCTGCAGCATCTGACAGACGAACAGTTACGACTGGTCGTGCGGCAGGCCATCGATCGCGATGAGCAGCTTCGTCAGGCAAATGTTGAAATCGAAGATTGGGATGCTCTGCTGCGGATAGCCGGTGGAGACGCGCGAACAGCTCTCAATGCCCTTGAAATGGCTATCTCGCTCGCAAAACCCACAGAGCTTGGAAAGCGTCGTATCAACGCCGGCGTACTGGAACGCGCCTTGCAGCGCAAAACAGCTCAGTACGACAAAAAAGGCGAAAGCCATTACGATACCGTCTCGGCATTCATCAAGTCGATGCGCGGATCGGATCCCGATGCCGCCCTGTTCTGGCTGGCGAAAATGATCGAAGCCGGTGAAGACCCCAAATTCATAGCGCGTCGCCTGGTGATTTTTGCCTCCGAAGACGTGGGCAATGCCGACCCGAGCGCCCTTGGCCTTGCCGTGAATGTCTTCAACGCCGTAAACCTCATCGGAATGCCCGAAGCCCAGCTCAATCTGGCGCAAGGTGTGACTTACCTGGCGTCGGCCCCCAAATCGAATGCATCCTACCTGGCTGTTAAACAAGCATTGCAAACCGTCGCCGAGCTGCAGACGACTGTTCCGCTTCATCTGCGCAATGCACCCACTGCGCTGATGAAAAACGAAGACTATGGCGCCCGCTACCAATACCCTCACGATTTTCCGGATCACTTTGTGACAGAACATTACTTTCCCGAAGGATTGCAGCCGATCAGCTTTTACCGACCCGGCGAGTTGGGAAGTGAAGCTGCAATCGCTGAACGCTTGCGCGGTTTCTGGCCGGATCGCTATAAGAAACCGAATGACGATTAGACTTGAGCCTCAGCCCTGGATGCTTAGAGATCTTCACAGCGCAGTTGACGCGATGATGACATAAAACCCCTGACGGCTTGTGCCGCACGTAATGCCGCTTGCGACCCTCAAAGTCCTCCTGCCGGCAGCCAACAGGAACAAAGTGAAATCTTTCTGTGTTCACCCTGCGACATTTGGAGTGTTTCGCGGTTCTTCACAATTTCAGTATGTGACAGCCATTGATTCGTCCGTCAGGATCGGGGCGAATTTGTTTTTGCAAATTAATCGATAGTTGGAATCTTGCTTTTTATCAATTTTCTTCCAGCGAAGGACTGATATGATTTTCAATAGAACACAGGTACGGCTGCTCGTGGGAGCGCTGGCGCTGACTTTGATGGGCATAGGTATAGTTTCGTGCGGCGATGACGACAGCACCGGAGGCTTTCAGGTAACGCCGGTGGAAAATGAGTCGGCGATCGGATCGCCGGCACCCGCCTTCAACCTGAAGGACGTTGACGGCAATGACATATCTATCGAACAGTTTCGCGGCAAACTCGTGCTCATCGATTTTTGGGGGTCCTGGTGCCCGCCTTGCCGGCGTGAAATGGCGGATTTACGCGAAACCTATGCCCGCTTCAAGGATCGCGACTTCGTGATGCTGGGCATTTCATATCAGGATCGATTCGATGAGTGGAAGCAAATGATCGCTGACAGTAGCCTCGCCTGGTTCCAGGCCTACGATCCGACCGGCGCTACGGCAATTCGCTATGGCAGTGAGGGTGCCGTCCCTTACAAAGTGTTCGTGGACGAAGAGGGCAATGTGCTCGATATGCGTGTATCGCGTCACGGCTTGAGCGAACGCATCGAAACGGAATTGAACAAGTGAGCGCAGGCCCGCTTTGTAGAAGTCAAAACACAAAATTTTTATCGGCGCAGCGAAGACCTTGCAACTGATTCAGTTTGCAGGGTCTTACTGTTTTTGCTCCAATTCGCTAATCCTGGCGCGTGCCTGATTAAGCGCATCCGCAGCCGTCAGCTCGCCATATACAGCTTTGCCGATGGCTTCCTCCAGGATTGATTCGGCCTCCAGAAAGACCGGCGACCAGGGGAGCGTCCGCGCATAGCGCAACTGCTCCAAAAAACCCCGCTGCCCGGCAGTCTGTCGAAACGCTTCGTCGGAGAGTGCATTCGTATCGGCCGGAATTCCGGCATCCGAAACGGCGAGACAGAAGCTTCGCGCCTGCCTGTAGTCAGTCAGAAAACTGATAAAATCCATGGCTTCGGTCGTAAAACGACTGCTGCCGCTAACAGCAAGGCAATCGCCACCGAGAATACTCCAGCCTGTATCGCGGGGGCTGGCCGTTGGAATCTGCGGCAGAACGGAAAACGAGGAGCTGCGCTGATGATTTTCCACCATGTCCAGGATCCAGGCGCCGGTGATCCACGCGCCGACGGTCCCCTGCAAAAAGAGCTCGTCAAGACGACGGGAGCGTTCGGGAATGCCGCTTTGAGCCAGCGAGCGATAATACGTCAATCCCCGGACAGCCGCCTGGTCAAAGCTCTGCGCAAGCGGCGTAGCTGTGAAGATCGCACTGCCGGCGCTCCACATGAAGGGCAGCGCTTTCTTCAAAACGTTGTGTGGTTCCGAGGCATTGACGCCGAAACCGTAGGAGACTTCCGGCCGGTGCGCCGCCTCGACAGCGGTTTTGAGATCATCCCAGCTTCGTACTGTATCGTGAGCGCCACGAAGGAGCAGTGCCCGGGTGTTAACAGTCCACGGTAATGCGTAGAGCGTAGAATGTAAGCTGAGAGCCTTCAGTGCGGCAGGCAAAATGTTGCTGCGGCTTGCCAGCAATGAATCCGGCAGCGCCTGGAGAACGCCGGCCTCGGCAAACTCCGGTGTCCACTCAAAGCCAAGCTGCACGACATCCGGGGCTCGGCCCGAGTTAAACGCAAGCTGCAGCTTGGATTTACCGTCCGACCAGTTAAGATCGGTAAGCTCAATGTTGATATCCGGCCGCTGGGCCTCGAATGCCGCTATCTGTTTCTGCAACACGGCTTTCTGTGCAGGCTCCGACCAGAAATGCCAGTAGTGAAGAGTCGCTGCCGCTTTACCTTGGCGTTCGGAAGGGCTGCAGCAGACCGCGACGATTGCGGCGGCAATGATCAAAAAGAATAAGCGCAAAATCAGCCGGGGCCTCGGGAAGGAGCTCGTCGATCGCGCGTTCGTGTCACTGTCTGCATTCACGAACGCAATCTAGCATAATTCAGCCAAACGAAAGCCGGCTTCGTGTTTGATTCCTCATGCTCAGTCGTTGGAATGTCTCAGGCGAGCGCTATGGAAATTTAAAATCCGGCGCCGCCGGATTCAATTGCTTTGCGGGCATTAAACCGGCGGCGCAGGCTACGCTCAAGAGTTAAGAGAAATCAAAAACCTTAATCAATTCAAGAATTGATGTCGATATACTCCCAGATGTATAATAGAATGAGATAGCTTGCACTTGTAATGTCGCAGCGAGTGCGCGCTGCGGACAGGACTACCCTGGCGCGAGCATTCCTTGCAGTTTCATTTGTCAGCTTTCCAATGCGATGCGTACTTTGTCCACCGATGTATCCTCCCGGGCGCTGTCGCATCTGCTCTGCCGTACTGACAAAAATTGAAAGATGCGCTCAGCGATTGCCACGGAGAGCCCGATCGTCCGCTTCCTCGGAAGCGAACGCTGACCCTGTTGTTCGTTTAGCAGATTTCGGGCTATGATCACCGTCCGAATGCCGGCATTGCGCTGTCATTGTTTGGGACCCAATATATTCGCAGGGGGGCGAGCTCTCAAACCAAATTTAGAGCCAGGCTAACAAATCATAATGGCCTCCCGGAGCAGGGCCTAGCGTACGAGAGATCGCATCAATCACAGAGAAAATGCCGATTTTGGTGAAATATCGGCTTGGAATGCAGAATGTGCTTTCACAGCTATGTCAGGAATCTTAATAGTCATGAAAAGCAAAGATTTTCTTTTTGACCTCATTGCATCGTTGACACCTTCGGAGAAACGCTACTTCAAGGTGTATGCCTCGCGTCATGTTCGGGGCAAGCGCAACAACTACGTGCAGTTGTTTGAAGCCATCAACCGCCAGAAAGTTTATGATGAAGATCGCATTCTACGGACATTTGAAGGTCACAAGGTAGCTCGCTACCTGTCCGTAGCTAAAAACTACCTGTACAGTCTGATTCTTAAAAGTCTGCGCGCTTATCACAATGAGAACATTTACGATTATCACAGCAAGGAACAGCTGGACTTTGCCGACATTCTGCGCCATAAGGGATTGTTCGAGCAGGCGGCCCTCGTCCTGAAACGCGCTAAAAAGGAAGCGCTGGAACGCGAATCGCATATTTATGCCGTTCAGGCGCTGGAACAGGAGCGACAACTCCTGAAACGACTGCCGGCGGAGGAATACTATCGCGCGGCTGACGCCAATTTGTTGCAACAGCAGCAACTGATGGAGGAGCATATGAATCGGATGTCCTATGTCCGTCTGTGGCATCAGCTGGATGAATTCCAGAAAAAGAACAGCGCGCTGCGAACGAAAGAAGCTCGTGAGTGGGTGACGACCTTCATGCAGCATCCGCTGTTGCGCAGCGAAGAAATGGCGCTTTCGCAGCGCGCCAAAAACTATTTCTACGTGATAATGTCCGATTGCCACCAACTGTTGGGCGCAAACGAACAGGCGCTCGCCTACAATTACAAGGTCCTTAAAGTTCGCGAAAAGGAATTGAGTCCACCATCGTCAAGCCAGTTGCTCAACTATATCAGCGCGATCAACAATTATTTGCGTACCTGCTGTAGTACATGGCATTGTGATGCAATTCCAATTTATGTCGAGCGGTTGCGATCGATTGAGTCGGACTCGATCACGGTCACAGTGCGGGCACGCGAACGGGCGTTCTTCTATGAGTTGGCTCTCAACAGGATGACCGGCGCATATGCGGACAGTATTGCAGGGCTGGCCGATCTGACGCGATTTCTGGAGGAATATTTCCATCAGATTACGCCGCACTATGTGGAATCCTATTACCTGGAAATCGCGATTGCCTTCTTTGGCGTCGGGGATCCCCGGCAGGCGCTTGTCTGGCTTGAAAAAGTCCTGGCAAGGAAATCGACGAAACGCCAGGAGATGGTGAATCAGGCCAAGCTCCTGACGCTGATTTTTCACTTTGAAGCCGGGAATGTAGCGGTGTTGGAGTCAACGCTGCGTTCCACCTATCGCTATTTCATCAAACGCAAACACCTCTTTCAATTCGAATCTCTTGTTATCAACTTCATCCGGCAACTGCATAAGGCTCTCAGCGATCATGAGCTGCGACTGTTGTTTGAGAGTATGCTCCGCGAAACGGAAGCTTTGAAGCAGGATCCATTCGAGCGGCAAGCTATCGAATACTTCGATGTTCAGGCCTGGCTGATTTCCCGCATCGAGAATCGGCCCTTTTCGGATGTTGTGAGTGAAAGAGTCGCAGCCTGGAAAGCACAAAGGCAGATGGATTAAGAAGGATCCGGCAGCGTAGAAACAAACATTAACTGTCCGAGCCCAGCTCTTCGTCGCTTGCCTGAAAATCCCGGCAGGGGCAAGCGATGAGCTTAACGTTTCCGACGCAAATTTTTAACGTTTTGCAGGGCTCTCCGGCTGAGGTGATGCTCCTTAACTCGCCTCACTCTTCGCCTATCGATTCCACCAGACTGCTGCTGCTGTCGGCCGGCGCGGGGACGGCGGGGCTGATGCTGTCTACGGGCGCGGGCGTATAATAGGGATTTTCTTCGGGGTCGAGCCCAAAGTATTTGCGCATGATTTTGCGGCAGACCGGGCCGGCAACTGCGCCGCCATAACCCGAGTTTTCAACGATGACGGTGACGACGATCGATGGATTCGTGCGGGGGGCAAAGCAGGTAAACCAGGCGTGATCTCGTCCGTGCGGATTTTGGGCTGTGCCGGTTTTACCGCAAACCTCAATATCGGGTATGCGTGCCGAGCGCGCAGTGCCGCCCAGCTCGTTAACAACATCATACATACCTTCGCGTATGATTTGGAGGTATTGCGCTTCGATCGGCAGAGTTTCGCTGCCGTAAGCAACAGGATCGATACTGCCTGTTTGCCGGTTGTGAACTGTTCGCACGGCGTGTGGCTGCACCAGTTTACCGCCGTTGGCCAGTGCCGCGGTATAGGTGGCCAACTGCAAGGGCGTAACAGTAACTTCACCCTGGCCGATACCCCAGTTTACGACGCGGCTGTCAGTCCAGTTCTTTTGGCCGTATTGTTTGTTCATCCACTGGCGGCTTGGCATAATGCCCTTGCTTTCGCCGTGGATATCGATACTGGCCTTGGAGCCGAAGCCGAACAGACGGCCGTATTCCGACATACGGTCGATTCCCAGCTTCAGCGCCAGACGGTAAAAAAAGGAATTGCAGGATACCTTGAGTGCTCGCCGTACGGCAATCGGGCCATGGACGCCGCCATGACATTTGAAAGGACGGCCGCCCACAAGCACGGAGCCGGTACATTGATATGATGTGTGTTCGCTGATAATGCCTTCCTGCAGGCCGGCCAGCGCTACCAGCATTTTCCAGGGCGAGCCCGGCGGGTAAATCGCATTCGTGACACGATTGAGAAAGGGTTTGCCCTCATCGTCGCGCAGCTGCCGATATACATCCACGGGCGTGCGGCCGCTGAAGGTCAGCAGGTCGTAGTCTGGTTTGCTGACGAATGCCAGTATCTCGCCATTCTGCGGATCGAGCACGACCGCCGCTGCCCGCTGTCCATCAAGTAATGACTCGGCGTATTCCTGCAGGTCGAGGTCCAGAGCCAGGTTGAGGTCAAAGCCGTCATGCGAGGCGATGTCGTTCTTGCCGTCGTTGAAGCTGGCGACTTTCTGTCCCAGACGATTATAGGCCGCGTATTCGACGCCTTTTTTGCCCCGGAGAATATGCTCGTAGGTTTTCTCGAGACCGTTGTAGCCGATCATGTCGCCGGGTTCGTAATAATCGCCTTCGCTGCCGAGCTGGCGTTCATTGATTTCTTTGATATAGCCCAGCAGATGCGTAATGCGTGAATTGTTGGGATAGGTGCGCTTCGACTGCGCCATGATTTCCACGCCGGGCAGCAGGTCCCAGTTTTCTTCGATCGAAGCGACGACGGCGTAATCGACATCATTGAAGATTGCAGTGGATGTGAAAGCTGAAGGTTTCTTTTTTGCGAGGCGTTTGTCGATCTCGTCGACCTCAACATCGAGAAAATGGGCCAGCATCCGGCGCGACTCAGGCGTGAAATCCTTGGGTGTGACCGCAATGGCGAAGTAGGGAATGTTGTGAACGATTGTTTTACCGTGACGATCGTACAATGTGCCTCGAAGCGGCTTCGTGGAAAGCGGCTTGATTGCACGCTCCGATCGCTCCTGATAAAATCGGCCCTCGACAAACTGCAGTTGAACAAGACGCAGCGTAAAAACGACGGCCACTACCACCGCCAGCACGATAATAATGTTGCGCCGAACTGAAGTACCGAACTCGAAGGAATCAACTACGGAAGCCATCGCTGCAAATTACGCCGGATATGATTCATTTTCAATTAAATAGCCCAGGCGGACCGGCCCGTTTATTTGATTATGAAAGGTTATTTTTATAATTTCAGCGCATCATTGTTCACAATCCGACGATAATTTTCATCCAAGCCTCCGAAATTTCGATATGGAACTAGAACCCCTGATGGTGCAGGGCAGTTTGGGCGACGTGCGCGAACTGCCGCAGCTCTATATGTCCGTACGCAAACGTACCCTGGAAATCTGCCAGCCCCTGGAAATTGAAGACTATGTCGTTCAAACCGCGCCCTATATGAGTCCGCCGCGCTGGCACATGGGCCATACGACCTGGTTTTTTGAAATGGTCATGAAGAAGTACGTCGCCGGGTATTCCATCTACTCGAAGGAGTTTCTGTACTATTTTAACAGTTATTATGAAGTCTTCGGTCAACGTATCGATAAGTCGATGCGCGGTACCAAATCTCGTCCCACCGTTCGCGCCACCCGCGACTATCGCAGCGCCATCGATGAACGCATGCTCAAAGTGTTGGAGAATCTCGAAGAGCAGGATAATGCCGGCGATATCCTGACTCTTGTCACCTTGGGACTCGAGCACGAGATGCAGCATCAGGAGTTAATGGTTTACGATGTTAAACATTTGCTTTGTGATCTTTATACGCCGGTCCGGCGCGACAGCGCACCGGCAGCCGGTTCTGTGGAAGGCGAAGTAAGCATCGAGGGCGGATTGTTTGAGTTGGGCTACAACGGCGATCGTTTTGCTTATGACAATGAAATGCCTCTGCACAAGGTGTATCTGCAGCCTTATGCCATCGACCGCGCCGCTGTTAGCAATGGCGAATACCTGGAATTTATTCGTGACGGCGGATACAAGGATTACCGTTGGTGGCTGTCCGAAGGTTGGGAGCTGTTAAAAAAAGAAGCCTGGGAAGCGCCATTGTACTGGGAGCGCCACGACGACCAGTGGATGCTGCGTGATTTCAGCGGGCTGCGACCTATGCCGGTGGACGAGCCGGTGACCCACGTCAGTTTCCACGAAGCGCGCGCTTTTGCCAAGTGGCGGGGCAAACGATTGCCGACGGAAGCGGAATGGGAACGGGCGGCGCTCTATGATGCCGAGATAGGCCGCAAAGCGCTCTTCCCCTGGGGCGATGGCCTGCCGGAAGAACGTCATGCCAACCTCTTCGATTCCCACCTGTGGGGAGTGGCGCCCATCGGCGCCTATCCCGCGGGACGCAGCCCCGAAGGATGTTATGGAATGATCGGCGACGCCTGGGAATGGACGTCGTCCGATTATGCGCCATATCCCGGATTCAGCTCGCAATTTGCCGAGTATAATGACAAGTGGTTTGTGAATCAGAAAGTACTGCGGGGCGGATCGTTTGCTACAGCTCGAATTCATATCCGCGGCAGTTATCGCAATTTTTTCTATCCACACGAGCGATGGATGATCTGCGGTTTCCGTTGCGCACGCACACTCACTTAATCGCGACCTGATGCAGAAAAACAAGCATGGCGTTGCATGCTGTAATATTTTACAAACTCTTGGCTGCGGTGGTATTTTTTGCGGAAGCGTTGCGCTGGCGTTTTCTTGGAAATCTCACCTAAATATTTTAACCATTCTGAGAATCTCTTCTATGTTAAGCACAGACGAAATGATCATCCAAAAAGACGAGCGTCTATCCTGTGTCGATCTATATACGCCCGTTGACACCTTTCAAGATGATGTCCTTGAAGGGCTGCGGAAATCACCCAAGCGTTTTTCCCCGAAGTATTTCTATGACGAGCGAGGTTCCGAGCTGTTTGAGAGGATCACCGAACAGCCGGAGTATTATGTGACACAGACCGAAATCGAGATCATGAAGCAGAGTGTAGGCGATATCTGCGGGCAGTTTGCGCCTGCGGTCACACTGGTGGAGCTCGGCAGCGGCAGCAGCGTCAAAACGCGCAGCTTACTGGAAGAGATGCTGCGCCAGGGAATCCGCACACACTATGTGCCAGTGGATATTTCGGGCGACTTTCTGTTCAAAACCGCAGAAGATATCCGCAATCGTTTTCCGGATATTACCGTGGAAGCTGTCTGCGGCGATTTCATGAAAGGAGTGGAATGGGTCGGTCAGAAGCAGCGGTCGGAGAGCGATCAGACGATCGTCTATTTTCCCGGCTCCACCATCGGCAACTTCAGCCGTCCGGACGCCTTCGATTTGATGGATCGTATCAATAGCGAACTGCGGTCCGGTGACGGCTTCGTCCTCGGTACCGACCTCATTAAAGATCGCGCGGTACTGGAAGCGGCCTACAATGATGCCGGCGGGGTAACGGCAGCCTTCAATCTCAATATTCTGCATCGGATTAACTCCGAGCTCGGCGCCGACATTCCGGTGGAGTCCTACAAGCACGTCGCTTTTTTCAATGCAGAGCAGGCGCGGGTTGAAATGCACCTCGAAGCGCAGCGCGAGCATACGATTCACCTTGCCTCGCAAAGCTTTGACGTTAAGCGGGGAGAGCGAATTCAAACCGAGGATTCGCACAAGTATACACTGGATGGCGTACGCGTTCTTGCCGAGCAAACCGGCTATCGCCTGGTTAAAACGTGGTCAGACTCCCGCCGCTACTTCGGCGTTCATTTGCTGAAAGTACGCTGAAGTTTTATTCGTTTGGAAGAGGACCCTGGCGGAGATATTTTTGTTGCTGTTCGATCGGACGGTATCGTCAAAAATGCGCGCGGCTGCCGCTCAGCAGCCAATAAAGGGTACAACGCGAAAGAGTATGAGGATTCGTTCAGGACGCGCCTGGATCGCACTCGCTCTGCTGGCAGTCTGTGGGCTGAGTGCCTGTTCGCTGTTTTCCGGCGCCGAAGTCGCCGATGCATCGCCGAACGCGGCGCAAGCCGATACGCTCCGCGACGCCGCTGCTGTCGATTCACTTCTTGCCAGTCTCGCCGACACAGCTGCTGCTCCCAAACGTCTGCCGACTCTCCGTGAAATGATGCGCAGTCTCGATGAGCGCCAAACGCTCATGCAGACCGATATCAGCGCCATTCGCAGCGATCTCGCATCCCTCAGACGTCAGATGGATGACTTGAGCGCGCTCGTAAATACGACTCAGCTGCTGACCAACACCGCCGCCGTCAAAGGCGATCCTCCGCCGAATGACAGCTTGGACTATCTGCTGCCTGACGCCACGGATTCCAGCGACGTCGCTGCCGCTGCGGAGCAGGCTGTCCCCGACGAATCTTCCGATACGATTCTGCTGCCGGATGCCGAAGACACCCAGGCTGCGGCAAGCAGCGCAACGACGGATAGCTTGCCTGACAGTCAGGCGCGCGCCGGCAGCGCCGAAGCCGCGAGAATCACACGCTTTGAATACAGTGGCGCTTACAAAAGAGCTCAGGTGCATATAGCACGCAAGGAATTTGCGGCGGCGATTGATTCCCTGGAGCTTGTACTGAAAAGCGAAGACAACGCAATTGTACTGGGACGCTCGCACTACTGGCTTGGCGAAGCGTATTTCGGCTCTGCCGAATACCGGCGAGCCCTGCCGCACTTCATCGAATTTCTGGCGACAGACGTGTGGCCGGACCGCGTTGAAGACAGCTTGAAGCTCATGGGAATATCCTACCTGCGTCTTGGCAACACCGTTAAGGCCAAGGAGACTTTTCAACGCATCAAATCAACCTTTCCTCAGGGACGGCATTACCCCTTTGCCGAGCGAATGCTGCAGCAGTTGTAGTGGGCGATCAGGACATGCCGCGTTCGATCATCAGGGCGCGGGCCATTCGCACGGCAGCGGCCTTGCGAGCGGGATAGATCCCGGCCAACAGCGCCAGCACCAGCGCCACGATGGCAATTGTTATAATGTCGGAGCCGTGAACTTCCAGGGGAATTGCCGGCACAATGTATTTGCTTGTATCCAGGGTAAACCAGCGATAATGAATCTGGCCATAGCAGAGCAGCAAGCCCAATACCAGGCCCGCCGAGGTTCCGGTAACCCCGATCAGCACGCTTTCGCCGAAGAAGATTCGAACAATCAGCTTCGAGCTGGCGCCCATCGCTTTTAACACCCCGATTTCCGAACGTTTTTCCTTCACCGTCATTGTCAGCGAGGCAAAGACGTTAAACACGGCAATCAGGATGATAATGGCAAAAATGGTGAAGGCGGCCATCCGTTCGAAGCGCAGCACGTTGTAAAGGTCTTCATGCAGGTCATACCATGTTTCTACAAGGAAGGCATCGCCGAGCAGCGCACGCAATTCTTTCGCTATGCCGTCGGCGTCTTCCACCCCCGCGCCGCGAATATCGATTGACATTGCCGTATTGGGCGCCGCCCTGAACAGGCGTGCCGCGACTCCGCGCGAACTGTAAGCATAAAAAGCATCGTACTCTCTGTTGTTTAACTGAAACACACCCGCCACGACCGCTTTCACCGTTTGCGGATAGGATGAGTAGACGATGCTTTCTTCCAGCGCCGCCGGCGAGATGAGCATCAGGCTGTCACCCGTAAAGGTACCGAGTTTATCGGCCACGCCGATTCCGAGGACAAGCCTTGCGACGCCATTGTGACGGCCGATGTCGAACTCGCCTGAAATCACATTGTCGCTGACGCCGGAGACCATGTCGATTTCCTGTGGATCGACGCCGTTTAACTGCAGTGCCTGCAGCTCGGCTCCTTTCGCGCCGATCACCTTACCGGACAGTACCGACGAGGACGCTCGTACTCCGTCGACAGCGCGAATCAGCCGATGGAGCGAGTCGGCGGCATTGATAAAAGCGCCGTTGGCGGCGCTGACGCGAACGTGGGGATCGAAACCGATCAGACCGGACTCGGCGAGTGTCCGAAAGCCATTGAAAATCGAAGTGACCACAATCAAAGCCGCAACGCCGATTGCAATTCCGACAATCGAAACGGACGTAATGATTGTTATGAAGTTCAGCGAATGGCGCGAAAAAGCATAGCGCCGGGCGATAAAATAGGGAAGCTGCATCACTACGTGTTAATTGTCAAGCGCGAGAACTCTTGTACGTCCCGCGCTTTGGTTGGCCGAATCTTGCAATTCATGCAGGAAGTACTCCTGCGCTACAAAAGGCTCTTCGTTCTTGTCGACTTTGAGTCGCTCATATTGCCCGTCGCTCAGCAATACATGGGCTTTGACATTATCCTGCCAGTAAATTTCCAGTATCTTTTTCAGTTCTTCTTTAATGCTCTCTTCTAGCACCGGAAACATGATTTCAACGCGGCGATACAGATTGCGCGGCATCCAGTCGGCGCTCGAAAGATATATTTCCTCCTGGCCGCCATTGCGAAAATAAATGATGCGCGTATGCTCCAGAAAACGTCCGAGGATACTGCGTACCTCGATGTTGTCGCTTACACCGGGCATGCCGGGACGCAGGCCGCAGATACCGCGAACGATCAGCCGTATTTTGACGCCTCGCTGCGAAGCTTTGTACAAGGCCCGAATCACCGGCGCATCGACAAGAGAGTTGATCTTGACAAAAATTTCACCCGGCGACTCGCTCGTATGCTGCTCCGTCTCGCGTTCGATGAGCTCCAGAATTTTAGCGCTCAGGTTTATCGGCGCCACGGCAAAGCATTTCCATGATTTGCAATCGGAATAACCGGTGAGGTAGTTAAACAAATTGATGGCGTCTTCGCTGAAATCATCGCGGGCCGTAAAGAAGCCCAGGTCGGTATAAATACGAGCAGTGGTCTGGTTGTAGTTGCCGGTCGACAGGTGGAGGTAAGTGCGAATTTTGTCTTCATCGCGGCGTACGACCATTGTTATTTTGCAGTGCGTTTTTAAGCCAATAATACCGTAAACGACGTGGACACCTACTTTCTCGAGCGCCTTGGCCCAAATAATATTATTCGCTTCGTCGAAACGCGCTTTGAGTTCCACAAATGCAATTACCTGCTTGCCGTTTTCGGCGGCCAGTTTCAAAGCTTCGATAATCGGCGAGTCGCCGCCGGTGCGGTACAGCGTGATTTTGATAGCCATAACCTTGGGATCCACGGCTGCGGCATTGAGGAACTTAACCACATTCTTGCTGAAAGAATCGAAAGGGTGATGAACGGCCTGGTCGTTTTGGCGAATCGCCGAAAAAAGAGATACGCTGTCGAGATAGAAGTCCTTGAGCGGGCGGGTTGCGAAGGGCCGATACTTGAGCTCGCGATTGTTGATCCCGCCGAGCAGCATAAAGTCGGCCAGGTTCAAGGGGCCGTCAACGGCGTAAACGTCCGAATCTTCCAGATTCAGAATTTGCCTTAACATGGCCAGCTCGGCCGCGGGCATGCTCTTTTCAACCTCCATCATCACAGCTGCGCCCCAACGGCGTTTGCGGACCTGTTCTTCCATTTCCGTCAGCAGATCGCTTGCTTCGTCTTCCGCGATTTCAATGTCGGCGTCGCGAACGACGCGAAAGGCATACGATTCCGTAATCGTGAGGCCGGGGAACAGCAGATCAGAATGCGCCTGGATTATTTCATCCATCATGACATAGTGAGATCCGGGCCGGCGTTCGATCTGTACGAAGCGCGAGAGTCCGGGCGGCAACTGCAGTACGGCAAAACGCGCTTGCTCCGAAGCGCTGTCGGCATCCGAGGTCAGCCGGAAAAACAGATTGAGACGTCGATTGAGCACCTGGGGAAAGGGATGTCCTGGATCGATCGCCAATGGTGTAATCAGCGGCATGACATTTTTTTGAAAGTACTCGCGCAAGTGTGAACGGTCGCCGGCGGACAGGCTGTCGTAGGGATGGATTACCACCCCATGCTGTTTCAGCTTCGGCATGATGTCATTCTTGAGGATGCTCTGTTGCTCCTGCACGAGCGGGGCAAGGCGGCGACGCACCTCTGTCAATTGCTCGCCGGCCGACATGCCGTCGGAAGAAAGGTTAACGACACCGGCGGATAACTGTTCCTTGAGACCGGAGACGCGAATCATAAAAAACTCATCCAGATTCGAGCTGAATATCGCGATGAATTTCAGCCGTTCCAGCAGGGGATGCGTTACGTCCTTGGCCTCATCCAGTACTTTGCGATTAAATTCTATCCAGCTCAATTCTCTGTTAATATACAAGCGCGGATCGTTCAGGTCGATGGAAACGGGAGCGGCTTCCACGTCGGCTTCCTGGGCCTGTCTCGTACTCATAAAGGATCGCTATTAATTGATGGTTGTATTGTCGGAACAATCAAGATAGCCCAAAATTTTCACCCGGCCAATGAGGAGGCCGGCATTTGAAGGCGCAGCCAGCGACGCTCAGGGGCGAATGACAAGGAATAATTTGTCGCCGAAGGTCGCGGCAGAGTGAACATCGACGGCATGAATCACACAGATATAAGGGCCGGTAGGAAGAATGTTGCCCTGATCATCACTGCCGCGCCAGGCTGCTATGCCTTCGCCGCCGCTGAACATGGAGTTACGGAGCCGGCGCAGGGGCAGGCCCCGGCGGCTGTAGATCGTCAATGTAACGTAGGCTTGCCGGAAGGGCAGCTGATACGAGATTATGCAAATCCCGCGGCCGCCCGCCGCGCCGGGCGCAAATGGGTTCGGCGCGGCTGTCAAATCACCGTTAGGCGGAAGCGAGCGGGCGACGCTGTTGGCGGCACCCGGTGTGCCGCCCGCCGCCGCTCCGCAGGTTGTCCAGGCGTCGGAGCGCAGCGACGGGAGCGAGGGATTGATTTTTTCCAGACTGCGCCCGATTGACGCCGTTGCGGCAAGCAGGTGCCAACTCTCCTCGTAGCGCAGCGAATCCACCGCTAGGCCGTTGGGATCGCGCAAAACGATCTCATCGCTGTTCGAATTGAAGTTAAGCGAGGCCTTTTGATAGTAAGCTATCCCGCTTCCCTCAAGTAATGGAAACTGATCAAAGAAGGCGGCATCCCAGGTGATGACCATGTAACTCTGCGGCGCTATCACCAGACCCGGCGCTGAGATTGTCAGGGTGTCGGCGCCGCTGGCCGTCGCCTGATCGTGCAATTGCCAGCGTGAAAGGCGCAGCGTGTCCGGTCCCTCGTTCCAGAGTTCCACATACTCGGCCTGATCGGCCAGTGGACGAAACATAAACTCGTTAATCCGCAGCTCTGCTCTCCGGTAGGACTTAAACACTTCACGGATCAGGGTGTCATTGCGCGGACGTTCGTCTTTCGCAGCTCTCGCAACGGCGATACAACGGAAAAAACCGTCCGGCAGCTCGGCCGCGTCGGCGGCAAGTGATAATTCGGCCCCCGCCGCCATGGGTCCGGGTTGGGCACGCAGGAGCAGTTCGTCCCCATCGGCGCGATTGTCGGTGTTGCGATCGAAATACAAGCTAGCTTCGATCTCCTTCAGGGATTGAAGGCCGTTGTTGCGCAGCACGAGTACAATGCTGTCGTTGCGCACGGCGATGCTCTCGGTTTTCAGATCATAGTTCAGGGCGACGATGGAATTAACATAGCCCGCCGTGGCGCTGTCCGCCGCCTCCGTTGCCCGAAGATTGAGCGCGGACAATGCAGGACGGCCGGGGTCGAGACGTTCCAGCGAAAGGCCCTTGCGTCCCCAGGCCAGTTCGTAGGCCAGCGAGTCGATGGCGGTCGAGTCGGAGCGACGCAGCACCAGCGCATCGCGTGAGTTGTTGAGCGAAGGCAGCCGTACTTCCAGCAGCGTCGCTGTGGCAGGAATCCGGCGATGTTCACGCAAGGCCAGTGTATCGCGTGTTAAGATTGCGTAACCGCCGGCGACTATCCTGATATCGGGTAGGGGAACGCTGCTGCGTTCGTCGCTGATCCAGGCCGCGCGCAATATACGTGTACGGCTTTCGCGGTTGTGCAACTCCAGCCATTCCGGTTCATCTGCTGCCGGCGCGGGCTGGACTTCATTGATAATGAATTGCTGCGCAGCGAGCGAACTTCCGCCCGCCTGCACGCAGAACATGCCGCCAATAAAGCAGCCCAATGCGAAGGACTTCTTTGCTGTCATCATAATCACCGATTGTGAAGAGGTATTCCGTTTAGCGAGAGGCGATGACAGAGAGGCAATGACGGAGAGGCGACTTTGCGTACTGGTATCCGATTATAGGGCTAAGAATCTTAAACATAACACATTTTAGACAATTCGAAAAAATGCGGTGGCGTCATTCTGACTCTCGGCCGCTGGATCGGATGCGATCGCAGGATGATCCCGGATTCCGGCTACCCGAATGCCGATGGCGTAACACCTGGACCGGTCCGGCTCGCCGACGGTGGATTCGATGCCCTTGCCTCTTTGAAAAGTACTATTTTGCGCGACGGGAGTATTAGTGGGTCGTATTTGTAAAATCTGTTTTCTTGTGCTGGCACTGGCGCATTGTCCGATCTTCACCGGTGAGAGCTCTTCCGGCGCGCTCTTTCAGGAAGAATGGCGCTGGATTCGTTACACCAATAATGCAGGCCTGCCGGCGCATCGTATTTCGGGCGTCATTTCGGCCAGCGACAGCACGCTCTGGGCAATGGCGGATAACGGCGTTGCGTGGTTTGACAGTTTTCGCTGGCAAACGCTGCCCGATGCTGACAACCTGCTTCGCAATATCAGCGCGATGGTCCCCGATCTCCATGACGCGGTTCTGCTTGTTGCCGACAAGAATCTCTATCAGGTTAATCGCAAAGGAATTCGACCGCTTCCCATCCACTACGGCGGGCGACCGCTTGCGGTGACATCAGCGGTTCCACTTGATAAGGGGCGCTATCTGGTCGCGACCGCCGACGGTTTATTCGAACGCAGCGAAGCCGGCGTGCTGCCCTTCGAAGCCGACTTCGATGACGCCGCGATAGATCCGCGCGGCAAACTATTCCGAACACAGAGAGGTCGCATCTTGCTCACCAGTCACGCCAAACTGGCGCTGCTGCAGCAAGATGAGCAACGCTGGCAGCGTATCGCGCATCACGGAGTTCGTTGGATCAAGGAATTACATGACGGCAGCATGCTGATGGCCAGCTCGATTACGGTCAGACCCGACTTGCGCGGCCTGTGGTCGTGGCGTGAAGGTGAAGCCCTTCGCCACGCCGCCCTCGACGCCAACGGCGCAATTCTTGCCGTTGATTTTGCCGACGGGAGTGGCACGGGTATGCTGATAGACAATCTCGGGAGAGTCAAGGTATTCGATGAAGCAATGAACCTGCGTGATGAATCCGCCGTCGATGGTCGAATCGGGATCCCGCTGTGCATGCATTATGATTATCATGACAACCTTTGGATCGGTTCGCCCTCCGGATTGTATCTCTTCAAGCAGGCCTCGCAGCGCTGGACGCAGGTGCTGGAGGGACGAACGGCGCTGCAGCAACAGGTAAACTCGATTTGTCTGCGACGCAATGGTGAATTGTGGGCCGGCAGCGGGGCGGGAATTCTGATCAAACATTCAGACGATAAGGTGGAAGTGATCGACAATGCCGCCGGTTACGAGCTGAAAATCATCACCGGTCTGGCAGAAGACAGGGACGAAAATGTCTGGGTATCGAGCGGCTCCGACTCGATCGGATTGTTGTGCTGGAAGGATTCTGCCTGGCGGGCCTATAATTCCAGCGATGGCTTGGCTCTGTCCCGCATTCATAAAATCGAAATCGATCGCTCCGGTCGTCTCTGGCTGCTGGGGCTGGCAGATCCTGCGGATCGACACGGCCTCCCGGGCGCCTACATTTACGATGGACATGAATTCGCCGTATGGGGGCAGGACAGTCCCATCGCCGGGCGTTTGCTCTATGACTTTTGCGAAGGACCCGAAGGCGAACGTTGGTTCGGAACGGATTCCGGCTTGCACCGCTGGGACGCCAATGGCTGGCGGAGCTGGACTGCGGCGGATGGTCTGCCGACAGGGCGCGTTTTCACCGTCGAAGTAGACGAAGCGGGCAAGCCGTATTTTGGCTTCCAACATATCGGATCGGGGCTGGCCACGCTGGACGACGATGATGTGCCGCGTATCTTCACTGTCGTCGATGGCCTGCCGGACGATGGCATCGCCGACATTGTCCGGGATGCCGAGGGGCGGCTGTGGTTCAGCACCATCAATGGCCTGGGCCTTGTGCATAAGGGGCAGTTTGCCGCCTTGGGTACAGCCAGCGGCCTTGCGTATCCGAATATCTGGCCGCTCTGGCCCGCCGGCGATCGTTTACTGGTCGGCACGATCGGCGGCGGCGTCCACTCCCTGGCATTCAACGAGTTGTATCACCCGGCGCCGATCCTGACAATCTCGCCGCCGGCTATATCAGGGCATAGCGCCTTCGTTCTCTGGCAGCCTTTTGCGTACGACGGGGAAATGGCCTCTGAGCAGGTGCCCACACGCTACCGCCTGGATCAGAGCCCCTGGACGCACTGGAATACGACGCGCGAAGCGTATCTCCCTGAGTTGGCGCCGGGCGGGCACGTGCTGACAATACAGGCCAAAGGCCTCTTCGGACAGGTGAGCGCTGTCGCCAGTCGGGTGGTACTCAACATTCCGCTGCCATGGTATCGCATTCCCGCGGTTCAGATTCTGCTGACCCTGTGGTTCGGCAGTCTGCTCATAGTCGGCTTCATCTACTGGCGTCGCCGCCGTCGCAGCATGGAAATGCTGCGCGACAGCGAGATGCGGCTGACGCGCGTGACGGAAAACCTGGACGATATCGTCTTCCGCTGCCGCATCCGGCCGGCAATCGAGTTCGAATTTGTCAACTCGGCGGCCAGTGTTATCACGGGCTTTCAGCCGGAAGATTTTCGCCGGAATCCGAATCTGCTCATGGAACGGCTGCACCCTGACGATCAACAGGGACTGCAAAAACTGATGCGCGGCGAGGCCGATTTTGCCGCCGCGCTGCTGCTGCGCCTGTCACGTCGCGACGGCAAACAGATCTGGACGGAGCTGCGCGCTGTGCCGATCTATGACGACAAAGGGAGTCTGATAGCCCTGGAAGGCATCATGCGGGATGTGACGGCGCGCCAGACTGAGAAGGAAACGCGCGAAGCTCTTATCAGCGAGTTGAAAGCCAAGACTGCCGAGCTCGAAAGCTTTACCTATACGGTTTCGCATGACCTCAAGAGTCCACTGATCACGATTCGCGGTTTTGTCGGGATGCTCGAGCGCGACACGGAGCAAGGCGACCGGCCGCGGATGCAGGAAGACATACAGCACATCCACAAAGCCACCGTCAAAATGCAGCGTCTGCTCGATGATCTCCTGCACTTATCGCGCGCCGGCCGGGTGATTAACGAGCCGCTTGCTCTGTCGCTGGACAATTTAGTGCGCGATGCCAGCAACCTTGTATCCGGACGTCTTGCCGAAGGCGGCATCGAACTGCGTATCGAGACGCCGCTGCCTCAGGTTCGCGGCGATCGCTCCCGTCTTGTGCAGGTCCTGCAAAATCTGATCGATAACGCCGCCAAGTTCTGCGGACATCGGGAAAAACCCTGTATAGCAATTGGCGCTGAAGATCGCAAAGACGATGTCCTGGTGTACATACGCGACAATGGGATCGGCATCGATCCCAGGTTCCAGGAGAAAATCTTCGGGCTCTTCGAAACCCTTGCGACGGATCAGCCCGGCACCGGAATCGGGCTTGCGCTGGTCAAACGCATTGTGGAAGTACACGGTGGCGCTATCTGGGTGGTCTCTGAAGGCCAGGATCGCGGCAGCACTTTTTACTTCACCCTGCCGAAAGAAAAAATTGTAGACTGAGCAGCAAACGACCGGTCCGGAATTGCCGGGCCGGTGTCACCGAAAGGATCGACCTTCACAAAGAGCTGTCTTTCTTTAGGACGAATGATGATTACGAAGCTTCCCGGCTGCGGTGCCTTGGCCGATTAGTTCTTCTTCGCCGCAGTCGGAACACCCGCGCAGGAAGCCGGCTTTGCGATATCTGTCTCAATCAGGCGGCGAAGCTCGACAATTTTTCATAATTTCGGTGGAAAGGTTGTATTGATCTATGAGCCGCAAACTCAGTGCCTTGCTTGTATTCGCCTTCCTGATTGTCTGCAGTGTCCGGTCTGCCGACAGTTTCACGCAATCGCAATTCCAGGAAGATTGGCGCTGGATAAAGTATACCACTGAATCAGGATTGCCGTCGAATCGGATTACGAGTCTGCTTACGGGTGCCGACAGCAGCCTGTGGGCAGCGGCAGATAACGGCGTTGCCCGTTTCAACGGATTTCAGTGGGTTGAGATAAGCAGGGGCGACTCGCTGGCAGACAAAAAGATTACGATCATCAAAGCGGATCAGAACGGCGATCTGCTTGCGGTGGCCGATCAGCGGCTCTACCGTGTCACGCAGCAACAAATCCGTCGGATCCACCTCGATGACACGACAGATTCACTTCGCGTGAGTGATATCGAAGTCCTCGGAGACGACGACTATCTCATTTCCGCCAACCGCCTTCTTTTCCGCTGGCGCAAAAACGCCCTCGCGCGTTTTAACACTCCTGACACGATTCATCCTGTGCGCCCCCCTTTCTGGCGTCTGCTGCAGGGACGCGACGCTTCCATTTGGGCCTACAGCTTTTGCGGCTTGTTCGAGCTGAATCGCGAGAGCATGCGATGGGAACGCCATTTGGAATTTGAGATCCATTGGCTGGAGGCTTTTGCCGACGGACAGATACTTGCGGCAACCTATGAGTCCGCCAAAACATTCAATCGGGGAATATGGAACTGGCGGCGCGGCCAAAAACCAAACCTGAATTCGCTTGGGGAACTGGGAATCGCGCGAGCCGCCTCAAGTCGGCGGGACGGCAGCGGCGTATTGGTGGACGGCTACGGCAGCTTGTGGCTGATGGACAGGAACGGACATTCGGTGCCCGATATCAATATCAACGGCCGAATCGGTCTGCCGACCTGTCTGCACTTCGATAGCAACGATGACTTGTGGATCGGTTCGCCGACCGGACTGTACTTGTTCAAGAGTTCCTCGCATCGCTGGCGCAATTTACGGCCGGGCACAAGTCCGCTTCACCAGCAAATCAATGCGCTCTGTCTCAGCAGCGATGGGGATACCTGGGCGGCGACGGCCAAAGGAATGTTCGTTGCGCGCCCCGACGGCCAGGTGGATTTTATCGATACGCTTGCCGATGTCAGGCTCGATATCATGACCGGGGTTGTGGAAGATCGCCGGCGGGATATCTGGATCTGCAGCGGTGCTTCGCCGATCGGGGCCCTGCGACTAAGCGATAGCGGCTGGGAACGCTTCGACAGCAGCGACGGACTGATTGCGGCCAGGATTCACCGCATCGTCAATGATCGCAGCGGCCGTCTGTGGTTTTTGGGGCTGGCTGACTTTCACGGTTCACGCGGCGTCCCGGGCGCCGTCATCTACGATGGCGAGCGATTTGAGCTGTGGGGGCAGGACGGACCATTGCAAGGGTGTTTTATCTATGATTTTGCCGAGGACTCGCAGGGCAGACGCTGGTTCGCCACTAACGACGGATTGCACCGCTGGAGCAAGGAGGGCTGGCAATCCTGGGGCGTTGAAGATGGTCTGCCGCGCCACCGTGTCTTTACCGTCGCAATAGCACAAGACGATCGGCCTTATTTCGCCTTTCAACGTCTGAACAGCGGTTTGCTGACCATCGACAGCTCCGGCTCACTGCGGACGTTTACCGTGGCCGACGGCCTGCCGGACAATAGCATTTGGAGCGTGGTTGCGGATTCGGAGGGCTGTCTGTGGATCGCGACAGCCAATGGGCTTGGTTTTCGCACCACGAGCGGCAGCTTTGCGGCAATCGGCGCTGCCGACGGACTATCACATCCCCATATCTGGCCTATTTTGCCCCTGGACGACCGAGTTCTTCTGGGTTCTTCCGGCGGCGGTATATTCGAGCTTAGCCGGGAGGAAGAAGCGAATCCGGCGCCGGTCGTCACTATTCCGCTGCCGGCCATTCGCCAGAAGTCGGCATTTTGCAGCTGGCATCCGGAGGCCTACCGGGGAGCGATCCCTTCGGCCGAAGTTCTGACGCGCTACCGTCTGAACCAAGGTCCCTGGAGCAGGTGGAGCACGACACGGGAGGCTTTTCTGCACGGCCTGGCACCGGGAGACCACAGCTTTGAAGTAG
>JANQRB010000022.1 GCA_028284775.1 Candidatus Kapaibacterium sp.
TCCCCTTCGAGTACTCTGATGATGCGATCCAGCGTATCGGCACCGGCCAGATTGCGCGTAATCAGGCGAATTCGATATGCGCCGGCAGTTTCAAAACAAATCGGCGGCGGCTCGCGCTCGTCAGAACTGGCTGGCAGAGCGCCTTCGAATTCCCAGCGCCATTCCAGGGGCTCCGCACTGCTGCCTTCGCGGATTTCGACGCAGCTGCCAACGCAAACATCGTCGACGGCAAAATCGCTTCGGGGTTTGCCGCAGGGCGGCGGCAGCGGACTCTGATTGAAAATATGATCCATGTAATTCGGCAGGCCGAAAACGCTGATCTGTTCGAAGTCGCCGCGATCAAAAGCGAAATCCACAACATTTTCCTGAAAATCACAGGCAAGACCGGAGCGGTTGGGGAAATTGATAACCGACAGCGCCGTCTCTCCCACGCCTGCCACATAGAGTTTGCCGTCCGGCGCCAATTGCAGCGCGCCGATTCGCAGCGTCGAGCTGCTGGCAAGATTGACCGCCGATGCGAGAATGGCGCTTTGCGTTGCCTCGGTCACGGAAAACTGATACAAGCGCTGACTGCCGCCCAGATTTTCGCTGCTGACATAGAGCTTACTGTTGTCCGGCGAAAACGAGACGCCGTAGAAGGAAGGACGCCCGGCATTCTGCGACAGGGTAATGCTGCGGAAATTCGATACAGTGCCGTTGGCGGTGTTGAAATCGTAGAGCTCGACTTCAAGACGCAGGTACTCCCAATTGAGGTTCGCAAGCATCTTGCCGTCGGGCGATACCTTCATATAGCCAACACCCTCCATCCGGGAGGGAAGCGACGGACCGACCCGCGAAATCACCGGTTGGACATTCAGGCCATCGGGTCCGACATGGTAGGCATAGAAGGCATTGCCGGGCAGGTTGTGCGAAATAATCCAATAGCCTTGCTGCAGGCAATCACTTATGCCGGTAATTTTTTCGGCAAGACGAACGGCGGGCTGCACTGCCCGGCGCTCGATAACGTCGCCAAAGCCGCTTCGCTGGCTCATATCTACCAGCGAATAACAGAGACTGAAAAACAACTGCTGTGCAGTGGCCGGCAAAATCTCGTTACGGCCCTGGGTGCTGGTGCGATTGCCGGGATTGAAGACATAATACTGCTGTGGATTGCCCGGATGCGGTACGATGAGGGCTGGCTGCGAAGTGGAAATCGTGAAGCCGTTTTCCTGCGGCCAGGCGGCAGCCGGCAACACCAGCCGGCTGTTCGGCATCTGAAAATGCGCCCGATCCCAGACGCGCATGCCGTCAGTGTAAAACAGAAGCTCGCCCGTGGCCGCATCGGAAAAAGCGGCGCTACCTTCTTCTACCGACATCTCGCCGTCCGTGAGCTTCGCGGGCAGGCCGCCGCTAAAATTCACGCCGGCGCCAAAACCAAAGTACCAGTTGCTCGCCTCCTGCTGCGCCAGCCCGGGTCGGCAAAGGATCAAAAGCATCAGAAAAAAAAGTGGACGCCACATATTCATACTACAGAATACCGGATCGGCTAAAGTGTTGAACTTCGACAGCGGACAATACGATCTGAATATCGATTGTGCGTTCCCGCGGGCAGCGTACTCTTGTGCATATTGAATGGATCAGCGGGATTGATTGTATTGTCAGGGTTGAACCAATGCATTGACCCCTGATTGGCCGGTCGGTTTCAAAACGGGATGCAAGTCCATAGACAAGGCATCTGCATAATATTCCGTTCTCAAATCCTAATGGCCATACACCGGTTTCGCCTGTCTACCTGACCGTAGGATAGCATGCCAGGCGGAACGGCGGCCCTTAGATCCGGTTACCGACAGATCCGGCATGCCTGAAAGAATACAATTGCAGCCCCTTCGCAACAGTGTGGCATCCTGCGAAATGCAATTAGCATCAGGCCCGTGAATATTGGTCTTTTCGATCACAAAAACAAGATCAGCGCACAATCAGCAGTCTCGAATGAACCGCCTGCCACCGGTTTTCGAGCCGGAGCACATAGGAACCGGCAGGCAGAGAGGCCGCGCCGATCTGTACATCGAGTGAACTTGCAACTGCTTCAGGCCGCAAACGCCGTTCCCACACAAAGCGGCCAAAAGCGTCGAACAACTTCAGGCGGTGCGTAAGGCCTGCGGCGGTCCGGACGCGTATTCGGATGTCCGACACAACGGGATTGGGCTGCACCTGAAGCTGCAAACGCGGCGCAAAGCTGATGCCGTATCCCAGGCAGAACTCATGAATTGCAAAGCTGCCGTCACTCCACTCCGCTTCCAGACAGCTGCCCGGCGCGAGGTCCAGCCTGGCGTTTTCTATGGCTAGATCGCTTTGCGAGCTTAGGGCAATCAAGCCCATTACCCGCAAGGCAAGAGCAGTGCTGCCCGACTCCCGCAGGGTGAGATCGCGTAGTTCCAATCCCAGTACTTCGTCGTCTCCCTCCCGGCGCCGTTCGAGCAGGTCTGCGCCGTCGATGCCGCGCAGCTCAATGAGCCGGACATCGTAGCGCAGGTCGAGACGAATAAACTCGATGTGGACCGGCAAATGCGAATCCGGCACCCTTATTTCGAGCGGCAGCAGGACTTCCTCGCCCGGCGTCGCCTCTACCTGCGGCACGCTTAATTGAATCGTCTGCCACGGATGTAGGTCAATCCGCAGCGTCGCGGTGCTCTCGCAGCCCGCCGCATTCCAGCTGCGAACGGTATACACCGTTGATTCCCTCGGCCTCGCGGTCGGACTGGCCGAGTGCGGGTCGCTTAAGCCGCGCGATGGACTCCATTCGTAGACCTCGCCGCCCTCAGCTTTTAACACCGTGCTGTCGCCCGCACAGATTCTGACGCGGGACTTAACTTTCAGCCCGGGCCGCGGGACAAGTCTGATGTCCACACTGTGCTCACTCTCGCAGTCGCCGCGGCCGATGCGGACGGTATAGCGCTGCGAGCGCTTCGGCCTGGCCGTCGGCCGCGCTGTAGTAGCGTCGCTTAAGCCCTCGGGCGGATGCCAGGAGTAACGTTCGCCGCCAAAGGCTTCCAGTTCAACGGCCTCGCCCGCGCAGAGACTCAGCGGCGTGCTGCGTACGCCGCCGACAGTATTTTCGACCACAACGCGAATTGTGCCGCTGCTGGAACAGCCCTGAGCGTTGTAGGCGGTAACGCGGTACAGCGTCGTCCGCTCCGGCGCGGCCTTGGGGGCGGCACTCGTGGGGTCGCTCAAACCACGCGACGGTTCCCACTCATAACGCAGGCCGCCGGCCGCATGGAGCTGGACGCTGTCGCCGGGGCAGATGCGCACCGGACCGCTGAGCTGCAATTCGGGTCGCTCGCGCACGGTCACCTGCACGCTGGCGCTGCTGGAACAGTCCTGGCCGTTAAACACCGTCAGCGTGTAGCGCGTGCTGCGAAGGGGCTGCACAAGCACTTCGGCGCGCGTCGGATCATTGAGACCTTCGGCGGGATGCCACAGGTAGCGTTCGCCGCCGCTGCCACGCAGCAGCAGACTCGTGCCTGCGCAGATAGTCGTATCGGCGCCCGCGTCAGCGACCGGTGGCGGCAGGACGTCAACTACGACCGTCGCCGTGCTCGTACAGCCGAATTCGTCATAGGCGCTTACGCGGTAGCTCGTGCTGCGCCGCGGCTGCGCGACAGGTTCCGCCGCAGCCACATCGCTCAATCCCTCCGCCGGACTCCACTCATAATGCAGCCCGCCAGCAGCACGAAGCTGAACACTTTCACCGGCGCAGATGCTCTGTCTGCCGCTGACGTCCAGCTTCAAGCTTTCAACTAAAACAAGCACCGTGTCGCGGTTTTCACAGCCCTGCTCATCTCGCAGCGTCACGATGTAAGCTGTCGTCGTCCGCGGCGACGCCACAGGATTCAAAATGTTAACGGCGCTTAAACCTCGGGCGGGCTCCCAGTGAACACTTCCGTTGCCGGCAGCCCGCAGTTGCGCCGACGACCCCCGGCATATGTGAAGGTCTTCTCCTGCATCCACCAGCGGGGCGGGCAGGACGGTGATACTTTGCGTCGTAACGGCGCTGCCGATGTCGTTGCGCACCTCCAGCGTCACTTCGAAGCGACCCGCTTCTTCGTAGCAGATCGGTGGCGGCGCGGGTCCGTTCCAGGTAGATGGGAAGCCGCCCGCAAACTGCCAGTGCCATTCGCCGGGCTCGTTAAGGCTGCGATCGCTGAATTCGGCGCAGATGCCCTGACAGATTTTCCCCACTTCAAAAGCGGGCAGCGGAAGTTCACAGCGGTCCGGTTCTTCGTTGAAGATATAGTCCATGAAATTCGGTAGTCCGGCGATTACTGCTCTTTCGGCCTCAGATCCCATCTGACCGACAGTCAGGGTGTCCCGTTCAACCGCGCAGGCCAGGCCGGCACGGTTGGGATGCTTAATAACATAGAGTTCCGTCTGTCCGTAAGTGGCAACATAAACTCGTCCGTCCGGTCCGATCTGCATCTGCTGATATGGGCCAATTTCTCGCTCGGCAACCATGACCGCACTGCTTTCGATGGCATCTTTGCTGAATTGTCCAAGACTGAGCTGAAACACGTCACTCCGACCGTTGATAACATATAAGCGCGAGTTATCCGGTGAAAAGCAAAGGCCATAATAGCTGCCAACGCCGGGTAGATCAATAGTGATGCGTCCGGAAAGCTTGCCGGTCGCGGCATCAAAGCGATAGAGCTGGATCGAATTGATACTGGAAGCCCAACGCACAAGAGCCAGCATCCGGCCGTTGGGCGATATTTTCATCTGTCCTCTGTCGCTGGTGTTTATCTCGGCGAAGACTCCGACAGGCGAGATAACGGGTGTTGTCGAGACGCCGTCAGGGCCTACGTGATATGCATAGAATGTATTGGACAGGTGTTTAAGGGCCACAACCCAGTATTCATTCCCTTCCGCCGGACAGCGAGCCGTACCGCTAAGCTTCTCCGACATGGAAATGCCCGGGCTCAGCGAAGCGCGCTCAATGACGTCGCCGAGACCATCGCGCAGACTGAGATCCACAAGGGTGTAGCTCAATTCACCGTACAACTGCCTGGCAAATGGATCGCTGGAAGCATCGCTTGTCTGATTGCCCGGATTTAAAATGTAGTATTGTCGCGGCCTGCCGGGGTGTGGAACGATGAGAGCCGCCTGTGTCGTGGAATTGGTACCCGGCCACAAGTGCTTTTCGGCCGGTAGACCCAGCGAGCTGCCAGGCATAGTATCATTGAGGGCGTCCCAAACTATTAAGCCGTTCGTATAAAACAACAATTTTCCGCTTTGCGGATCCGCGTAGGAAGCAGAGCCCTCTCTGACATGCATGTCACTATCGGTGATTACCCGTCTGCCGTCCGCTGTAAACTCCATCCCGCAATACTGGCCAAAATACCAATGGTGGGCTTCATTTTGTCCGCTGAGTGTCGCGGTCTTCCACAACAATAAACACATGAAAATACTTGCAAAGCCGAGACCCCTGAAGTCTGAGATTCTAAGATTAAACACTGCGTTTTTTCCTTTCGCATTAGGCGCGAATGTGAACAAAGTCATGGGGTCCGACTTTTGCTTGCAGAGTTCAGATTTTCAGTCAATCCTCCAATCAGTTGTTAAAATGCTCTTTGGTCTTGCGATTCATTCGGCTTAGTTCGCCAATGTACATCAGCATTACCTGTTAATAAGTAATTGTTCCCGCCGCACTTGCCCGCCGTTTTCCACCAATAGAAAATAGATTCCCGCCGGCAGTTCTTCGGTCGCAAAATCGAAGTTGCGCGTCTCCCCTTCACCCGCCTGTTCTATGAGCTTCACAATTGAACGGCCCAGAGAATTGACGAGGCGCATCCGGACAATACCGGCACGCGTGCCTTGTACCGCAATCTGTACATCATCCCGCGTAGGATTGGGCTGCAGCTGAATCTGCAAACGCGGCGCGAAGCTGATGCCATAAGCCAGGCAGTAGTCGTGGATACCTACACTTCCTCCTTCCTCTTCCACCGTAAGGCAGGAGACCGGAGCGAAATCCACTTCAAGGTTTTCAAATACAATCTCGGTCGACGATGTTAAGGAAATCAGACCAATCACGCGCAGCCATAAGACCGGGCCCGGACTCTCCTGAATCACGAGATCACGCCCTTCTACTGTTAACAGCTCGCTTTCACCCTCCAGGCGACGCGCCTGCACTCCTGCGCCTTCAGCGCCGCGGGCCGCCAATATCTGTGCGCCGTAGCGAAGGTCGAATCGCAGACGCTCGATGCGAACAGGCAGGTAGGCTTCCGGCACATCCATATTAACAGGCAGCAGGATCTCTTCGCCGGGTGTTACGGTCGTATCCGGCAGGCTGAGTCGCAGTCCGGCCCAGGGACGCACTTCGACCAATACCGTAGCACTGCTGACACAGCCGGCGGCGTTCCAGCCCCGAACCGTATAAAGCGTTGTTTCTTCCGGTGCAGCCACGGGATTGGCGGATTTAGCGTCGCTCAGACTCTCGGCAGGGTTCCATTCGTAGCGTTCGCCGCCGCTCACGCTTAACTCGACGCTTGCGCCCTCGCAGATCCGCTGCTTGCCGCCGGTGCTCAGCGAGGGACGCGGAAGAACCTCTATTGACTGCGTCGTCGTCGCCCGCCCGGATTCATTGCGTACTTCGAGGCTAACGGCAAAGCTGCCCGCCTCATCGTAGCAGATCGGCGGCGGTTCGGGTCCATCCCAGACGGCGGGTCTGCCGCCCTCGAATTGCCAACGCCATTCACGTGGTTCAGGAGTACTGCGATCCTTGAACTCGGCACAGGAGCCCTCGCAGATCGATTCGACGCTCATGTCCGCCTTGAGAGTAGGACAGGGCCCGGCCTGCTCGCCAAAGATAAAGTCCATAGTGTTTGGCAATCCAAGGCGAATCTGCCGTAATTCATCGGCGCCGACAGTTAAGGAATGTTCCTGAAAATCACAGGCCAGGCCGGGGCGATTGGGAAAGTTAATGACGTAGAGGCGATCGGACTGCATCCGCGCCATATAGATACGCCTGTCCGGAGCAATCTGCAGTTGACCGAATGCTTCATCGGCATTCGAAGCAACAAGCACGGCACTGGCACTGACGGCGGCGGCATCAAAGGAAGACAGGCTGAACTGGTACAGATTCCCCCCGAGAGTCGAGACATACAATCGCGAATTGTCCGGCGAAAAACTTAAACCATAGAACTGACTGGTTTCCGGCATTTCAACAATGAATGGTGAAGAGATTCTGCCGTCGTCGGGATTGAATCGAAACAGCCCGATGGCGGGGCCCCTTTGTGAAAGAAACTGCAGCACCGTCGCTCCTAAGCGTCCGTTCGGGGATAACTTCATCTGACCGACTCCCCCGCCTATCGAGCGAAACTCCGGACCAATGGGCGATACGATTGCTGTTTCGCTGACGCCGTCTCGGGCAACGCGAAAGGCGAAGATATCTTTAGAGGTATTGTCCTGCGAGAGCACCCAATATTCCACAGTCTGGTTGTCACAAACAGCGGTGCCGCAGAGTCGTTCGGTCATGATGCGGCCCGGTGTGAGAGCCTGATGCGCCACGATTGCGCCACGCCCCTCAGCTTGACGCATATCGATCAGGGAATAGCTCAGTTCACGGTGGAGCCGCAATTCCTTATCCCCCGCGGGCTGGGGATTAGTCATGTTTCCGGGATTAAAAATATAAAACAGATCGCCGTTAGCGGGATGCGGGACGACGAGCGCCCCCTGCGTTGTGGATGCAGTGTTGGGCCAGAGCTTGATGTCCGCGGGCAGCCAGTCCGAGCTGCTGGGCATTAAGGTATTGTCGCGATCCCACACCCGCAAGCCATCCGTGTAAAACAACAGATCCCCACTGACGGGATCGGCATAAGCGGCACTGCCCTCCAGGCTTATAAGCCCCGAATTTGTAATCGCGACAGGCGGCTGCTGATTGAAATCAATTCCGCAATTTTGACCGAAATACCAGAAATGTGATTGCCGCTGCGCCTGAATGACGCTCGAACAGATGATGAGGCCGCCGGCAGTCAGCAGTATCCAACTTACAGCAAGTTTAACAGGTCGCTGAAAATTCATGCTTGTTTCTGTATCGAAGATTTTCTCATGATGCTCCTTCGCAGGCAGGGCCTACATCAGCGCAGGAGCAGCAGCCTTTCGGCCTGCATCTGCGTGCCGTTTTCGGCAATCAAGTAGTAGTAACCCGAAGGAAGTGAAGCCGTTGCGAGATAATATTCCTGTCTCTGCCCGACAACTGCCGCCAACGATTGCCGCAGCACCGTTCGGCCAAATGCATCCAGCAATTGCAGGCGTATCGATCCTTCCCGCGCGGCCTGAACCTCTATCCGGACATCATCGGGAGCGGGATTCGGCTGTACCCGCAGTTGTAAACGCGGCGCAAAGCTGACGCCGTAACCCAGGCAAAAATCATGAATCGCAAAGCTGCCGTTCCGCCACTCCGCTTCCAGACATGCGCCCGGCGCAAAGTCAAGCGCGGCGCTTTCAATTAATAGTTCTGTTTCGGATGATAAGGCAATTAACCCCATCACCCGCAAGGCAAAGGCGACGCTGTTCGGCTCCCGCACGACGAAGTCGCGTCGTTCCAGCGTCAATGTTTCAAATTCACCATTGGGTCGCCGATCAAGCAATTCCGCGCCATCCACGCCGCGCAGCGCCATCAGGCGGGCATCGTAACTCAGATCGAAATGCAGTCTTTCGACGTGAACAGGCAAATGCGAATCCGGCACCGCAAGCTCCAGCGGCAGCAGAATTTCCTCGCCCGGCGTCACTTCTACTTCAGGCAGGCTTAAACGCATCGTCTGCCACGGCCGCACGAGCACCCGCAGCGTTGCCGAGCTGACACAACCTGCGGCATTCCAGCTCCGGACGGTGTACAAGGTCGTCTCGTCCGGCGAGGCGACCGGCGTGGCCGATTGCGGATCACTTAAACCGCGCGCCGGGCTCCATTCGAATCGTTCACCGCCGGCAGCACGAAGAACGGTCGATTCACCAGTACAGATGCGTGCATTGCTGCTCACGATGAGTTCCGGTCGCGGCTCTACGATTATGTCCACCAGATACTCGCCGCTACATCCCTCATTTACGATTTCTACCGTGTAACGCCTGCTGCTTGCGGGTGAGGCGATCGGATCGGCGATGTCGCTCGCGCTAAGTCCCTCAGCCGGGCTCCAGCGGTAACGCTCGCCGCCAAAAGCCTGCAATTGAATTTCCTCACCGGCGCATATCCGCTCTTCAGCGCTTGCGACGCCGCCGATCGCAACATCGCGGACGCGCACTTCAACAGCGGCGCTCGTGGCACAGTCCCCCGGACCGAAGGCCGTCACCGTGTAGAGCGTGGTACTAATCGGCCCGGCAAGAGGCGTGGGGCTGGTCGGATCGTCGAGACCCTCTGCCGGATGCCATTCATAGCGTTCGCCGCCTTCGGCCCTGAGACGGACACTCGCCCCGGAGCAGATCTCCTGATCCTCGCTCAACTGCAGACGCGGCGGCTCATTGACCGCAAGCATTATGCTGGCGCTGCTGCTGCAGTTCTGACCGCTGTATACCGTCACAACGTAGCGGGTGCTGCGCCAGGGAGTGGCGATCGGAGTCGCGCTGCCCGGGTCGCTCAGACCGTCGCTGGGCTGCCATTCGTAGCGTTCACCGCCGCTCGCGCGAAGCTGTATGCTTTCACCGGAACAGATACTCGTATCCGGACTTAGCTCCGCCACCGGCTGCGGCACAAGCTCGACGCGGACGGTGGCGCTGCTGCTGCAGCCCTCGGCGTTAAAGCCCCGGACGCGATACACTGTACTCCTGCCGGGCCGGGCGATCGGCGACGCCGACTGCGGGTCGTTAAGCCCATCGCTCGGCGACCACTCATAACGCTGCGCGCCCGAGGCCTTAAGCTGAACGCTTTCTCCGGCGCAGATTGTCTGCGTACTGCTCACTTCCAGTTTAAGGGAATCGACAATCACGACAACGGTGTCGCGGTTTTCACAGCCGCGCTCATTTGTTAAGGTCACGACATATTCGCTGGTCTCCTCTGGCGTGGCGACGGGGTCCGGGATATCGAGGGCGCTCAGGCTGGCCGCTGTGTGCCAGCGTATTATGCCTGTTCCCCGCGCCTGCAGCTTCACCGAGGCGCCGCGGCAGATGCGGATATCCTCGCCCGCATCGACAGCGGGACGACGGTGGACCAGGACCGAGCGCGTAGCGCTGGAGCTGCCCGCGGCATTGCGTAGCTCAAGCCTGACCTGGTAGGTGCCGGCGCGTTCGTAGCAGATCGGCGGCGGCGCGGGTCCCTCCCATTCGGCCGGGACACCGCCCTGAAAAAACCAATGCCAATCAGTCGGCGTGTTTCGGCTGCGATCACGCGGCTGTACGCAGTCGCCTTCACAAACTTCTGCGATCGTAAAGTCGGCACGCGGCGCTCCGCAGCCGCCGGCGCCGTCATCGAAAATGTGATCCATGAAATTCGGCAGTCCGATATTGATGCTCCTCAGCGTCGGTACCGATTGGTCGACCTCTACTTCGTGACGTCCGATCTCGCAAGCCAGGCCGGCGCGATTCGGAAAATTTATCACGCCCAGGCTGGCGGCTCCAGCCTCCGCGATATAGATACGGCGGTCAGGACCGATTTGCATCTGGCCGTGAAATCCTGATCCCGTCGCCGGCAGTTTAACCACGCTTGCGTTCACTGACGGCAGCGTGTAAGGATCGACGGTCAATTGATGAAAGCCATTGCGCAGTTCGCCAACATACAGGCGGCTGTTGTCGGGCGAAAAACTCAGGCCATAGAGTCCCTGAGCATCCGGCAGGTTAATCGTCAGCGGATCTGAAACCCGACCGGTCCGGACATCGAAGCGAAACAGGTGTACCCGCCGCAGCTCATCGCCGAAATTAACGGTTGCGAGCATTGTGCCGTCGGGCGACAGTTTCATCTGTCCGATGCCGGCCTGGGCACCGGCATCGACGTGACCGACACGCGAAATAACCGGCGTCGCGACTACCCCGCCGGCGTTAACTTTGTAGGCATAAAAGGCGTCCGACAGCAGGACTTGCGTCACAACCCAATAGCCTCGTGAATTGCCCGTGCAAAATCCGGTCCCCGTCAGCTTTTCGGTCATTGTCACAGACGGGCTCAGGGCGCGCGCTTCCACTATTTCGCCTGATCCGCCATTTTTACTCATATCGACAAGTAAATAACTAAACTCGAAAAACATGCGAAGAGCATTGGGATCGGTCGGACGGGAGTTAGTTAAGTTGCCCGGGTTGAAGATATAGAGCAAATCAGGGTTCGCTGGGTGGGGCAGCACCAACGCCGGCTGCGTCGTCGACACGGTTCGCGGCCACAGACTTCTGTTCACCGGCAGAAAGGCGGCGCTGCTGGGTATGAGGTCATGGTTGCGATTCCAGACCTCGAAGCCGTTTGTATACAACTGCAGGCGGCCTGTCTGTGGATCTGAATAACTGGCGCAGCCCTCAGAAGTGCGCATCACGTTTTCTGTAATCGCCACCGGCGGTGTCTGGGAAAAATCGACCCCCCAACGGTTGCCGAAGTACCAGTGGTCCGCTTCGCGCTGCCCCGCCAGCGGCAACACGGCGGTGGGCAAAAAACAGAACACGAGCGCAATTAGTCCGGGCCGACAAATAGCTGCTAGCATTGATCTCATCGTTGTGTTCCCTGTCGCGTGAATGAACGATTGCAGCCGGAGTGACTGTCCGGCTGCTGCACCTCGGGGAATGGCGCCAATCCTCCGGTCGAAATCTCTCGCCAATTCAGGGCAGCAGCAGCAAGCGCGACCGCACGCTCTGCCCGCCGTTCTCAGCGGTCAGAAAATAGAGACCCGCGGGCAGGTCGTATGTCTTAAGCTCCAGCTCCAGCGTCTGCCCCGCCCTGCCTGCCTGAGTGGTATGCAGGACGGTATGTCCGAGATTGTTCACCAGACGCAGCCGGATGGCGCCGTCGCGATGGGCAGCGATACGCAGCAGCGGGTTGCTCCGCGCGGGGTTGGGATGGACCTGTACACGAAGGCGCGGCGCAAAACTCAGAGAATAGCCGATGCAGTAGTCGTGAATGGCAAAGCTGCCGTCGGCCGGCAGCAGATCCAGACAGGTCTCCGACGCGAAGTCAGCCTGTAAGATGTTCAGCTCGAGCGCGCTGGATGTCTGCAGGGCGATAAGACCTATGATGCGCAGGGAACTGATGACGCTGCGGGCTTCCTCCAGCACTATGTCTCGCAGCTCCAGCAGCAGCACTTCATGATCTCCTTCCAGACGCCGGTCGAGCAATTCACCCGATTCAAGGCCGCGCAGCGCCAGCGGACGGCCATCGAAACGCAGCTCGAAACGCAGGCGCTCGATCCGCACCGGCAAGTATTCTTCGGGTACGTCCACTTCAAAGGGCAGCAGAAGTTCTTCGCCCGGCGTTGCCGTGATTTCCGGCAGATGCAGTGTCGCCGGCAGCCGGGGACGCACTTCCAGCCGCAGTGTGGCCGAACTGACACAGCCGGCTTCATTCCAGCTCCGGACGCTGTACAAGGTCGTCTCGTCCGGCGTGGCTGTGGGAGCGGCCGAAAGCGGGTCGCTCAGTCCTCGCGCCGGTTGCCATTCATAGCGAACGCCGCCGCTTGCCTGCAGCAGCGTCGACGATCCGAGACAGATTCGTGTATCGCCGCTGACGCTGAGTTCCGGTACCGGCTCTACGATCACTTCCACTTCATACTCGCCGCTGCATCCTCCGTTTTCGATATGAACGGTGTAACGCGTGCTGCTCGCGGGCGAGGCTATCGGATCAGCAATGTCGTTCGAGCTCAGCCCCTCCGACGGTCGCCAGCGGTAGCGCTCGCCGCCAAAAGCTTCCAGTTGCACGCTCTCGCCCGCGCAGATCGTCAGCCGCGAAGCGCGGACGCCGCCCGGCGCGACTTCTTCAACTTCCACCCGGACGCTGCCGCTGGTGACGCAGCCCGCCTCATCATAGGCCGTCACGCTGTACACCGTGGATCTTAGCGGCGTGGCGATCGGCCTGGGGCT
>JANQRB010000030.1 GCA_028284775.1 Candidatus Kapaibacterium sp.
GGCAATTTTCACAGCTACACTTTCGACATCGACGCCGGGCTGGAGTGCATCATCAGACTGGCCGACTTGTCCGACTTGTCCAACACCGATTTCAGACCGCGGTTCTATGTCTTCGATCCCGATGGGCAAAGAGTCGGCAGTGATTTGGACTACACCAACGCCGAGCTGGTCTTCGCCACCGATAAATCAGGCAGCTACACCGTATGGGTTATGGACAACTCCGGCTACAACACCGGCCAATACTGTTTCATCGTCCAGCGATCCAGACAGCCGGGGAATGCGCGCAGAGTGGAATTTGGGCACAACTATGTGGATACAATTGCTGCTCCCGGTAAGCTTCACAGCTACACATTCGACATCGACGCCGGCCAGGAGTTTACCGTCAGAATGACCGAAAGGTCCAACACCAATTTCACACCGCTGATCTACGTCTTCGATCCGAATGGGCAACGAATCGGCAGCCGTTGGAACAACAGCAGTGTCGAGCTGGTCTTCTCCACCGAAAAATCAGGCACTTTCACCGTATGGGTCATGGATTACAACGGCTACTATACCGGCAGCTACGATTTCCTTGTTGAAGGATCAATACGGCCCGGAACCCCGGGTGTACTCGAATTCGGACGCATGCACTTCGATTCGATTTCAACTACCGGAATGCGTCACAGTTATACATTCGACGTCAACGCCGGACTGGAATACATCATCAGAATGGCCGACAGATCCAACAGCGATTTCACACCGTATATCCAGGTCTTTGATCCGGACGGACAACGAATAGGCGGCAGGTGGGACAACATCAACGCCGAGTTGATTTTTCAGGCTGAGAAACCTGGCACCTACACCCTTCGGGCCATGGACTACAGCGGCGAACACACGGGCAACTATGGTATTATCGTCCAGCGATCCAAAGATCCGGGGAATGCGCGCCCGGTGGTATTTGGCCGCAACGACAGCGGTTCATTCGGGGCAATCGGGGAACTCCACACCTACACATTCGATCTTAACAGCGGACAGGAGTGCATTGTCAGAATGGCCGACAGGTCGGCGAGCGATTTTGCGCCCTACATCTTCATCTTCGATCCCAACGGACAGAGAATCTCCTGGCAGTCCGACCAAACCAACGTCGAAGTGATTTTCCAGACCGAGAAACCGGGCGCCTACACCCTTTGGGCCATGGACTACAAAGGCGATGACACGGGCAATTATGGCATTGTCGTCCAGCGGTCCAAAGATCCGGGAAATGCGCGCACAGTGCTATTTGGACTCAATGACAGCGGATCTTTCGGGGTCACCGGGGAGCTCCACACCTACACCTTCGATCTTAACAGCGGACAGGAGTGCATTGTCAGAATGGCCGACAGGTCGGCAAGCGATTTTGCGCCTTACATTTACCTCTTCGATCCCAACGGACAGAGAATCTCCTGGCAGTCCGACCAAATCAACACCGAAGTGATTTTCCAGACCGAGAAACCGGGCGCCTACACCCTTTGGGCCATGGACTACAAAGGCGATGACAGGGGCAACTATGGTATTGTCGTTCAGCGTTCCAGGCAGCCGGGAAATGCGCGTGAGTTAGAGTTCGGACTCGACGAATTCGATTGGTTCGAGGCCACTGGGATCCTCCGCACTTATACCTTCGAACTTGAGGCGGGTCTCGAAGGGATCGTCAGAATGGCCGACAGGTCGGCGAGCGATTTTGCGCCCTACATCTACCTCTTCGATCCCGATGGACGGAGAATCTCCTGGCAGTCCGACCAAACCAACACCGAAGTGATTTTCCAGACCGAGAAATCGGGCGCCTACACCCTTTGGGCCATGGACTACAAAGGCGATGACACGGGCAAATACGGCATTGTCGTTCAGCGTTCCAAAGATCCGGGAAATGCTCGGCCGGTGGATTTTGGTTTCAACGACACCGGGTCATTCCGGGTCGCCGGGGAGCTCCACACCTTCACATTCGACCTCGACGCCGGACAGGAGTGCATTGTCAGAATGGCCAACAGGTCGGCGAGCGATTTTGCGCCCTACATCTACCTCTTCGATCCCGATGGACGGAGAATTTCCTGGCAGTCCGACCAAACCATCGCCGAAGTGATTTTCCAGACTGAAAAATCGGGGACGTACACCCTTTGGGCCATGGACTACAGCGGCGGCGACACGGGCAAGTACGGCATTGTCGTTCAGCGATCCAAAGATCCGGGGAATGCACGTCCGGTGGACTTTGGTCTCAACAACATCGGTTTTTTCGGGGTCGCCGGGGATCTCCACACCTACACATTCGACCTCAACACCGGCCGGCAATGCATTGTCCGTATGGCCGAGAGGACGGCGAGCGATTTTGCGCCCTACATATTGGTGTTCGATCCCGAAGGACAGAGAATCTCCTGGCAGTCGAACCACAGCAACGCCGAGCTGATTTTCCAGACCGAGAAATCGGGCACATACACCGTGTGGGCCATGGACTACAGCGGCGCTAATCCTGGCGAATATGAAATAGTGTTTGACATTTCGGCGCCATTAGCAACAGCAGAAACTTCGCCATATTCTCGGATTGACATAGACATTGTTCCTAATCCTTCGTTTGATCAGGCGACTATCCGGTTTTCACTCTCAACCCCACAGAACCTTAGCTGCCATATTTTTAACAGCAATGGCAATCTGGTGCAGACAATCACCGAGAATTCGCTCTTTGACAGGGGGGCGAACACAATACTATGGGATGGAAAGAACCGCGATGGACATATCGTAGCCAACGGACAATACTTTGTGAAAATCTCCAACGGGTTTTTCAGTGTCACAGAGGGAATTCTTGTTAATCGCGATTAAGCACAGGCAGTGGCTTGTTGCAAGCGAAGCGCGGCCGGACAACCCGGCGCAGTCGATCCGGCTGAAGGACCGCCAACAGCGCGACATCCAGCTTCAGGACCTGCTGACGGCAGATGCTGGAACGGCTGATGGAGCGCAAGGAACGTTATGATCTGCTGCTGTGGCGCAACCAGGTGATTATCAGCCTGCTGATCTACCAGGGCCTGACCACCGGCGAGCTGCTGCGTTTGCGTACGGTTGACATCGAGCTCGTGGCCGGGCTTATCCGCGTCCCGGCCACGAACCGCACCAAGGGCCGGACGCTCGAGCTCAGAGCGCGTCAGGTGATGCTGATGGCGGACTACTTGGCCCTGGACCGCCCGCGGCTGCTCCGGGCAGAGACCGGCGCGCTGCTGCTCACCCTGAGCGGCAGGCCGGAAACAGGCGAAGGCATCGGTTATTTGTTCGAGACCTCGCGTCACCTCTTCCCCGGCCGGCGTGTGACGGCCACCGTCGTGCGGCAGAGCGTGATTGCCGGTCTGTTGGCCGAGGGTCGCGATCTGCGCGTGGTGCAGGTCTTCGACGGCCAAAAGTACCCCAGCACGACCGAGCGCTACCGCCAGACAGGGACCAAGGAGCTGCAGGCGGCTATCGCCGAGCATCACCCGCTGAGATGAGTGTTGTATCACAAAGCGAGCGAGCGTATTTTATGCGACGAACATCCGACAACAAGGAGCTGAGAATACCCATGCGGCAAGTAGTAATCTATCCCGGCGAGGACGGCTATCTGGTGGTCGAATGTCCCTCGCTGCCGGGCTGCATCAGCCAGGGCGCGACGATGGCCGAGGCCGTCACGAATATCCGTGAAGCGATCCAGGTGTACGAAGAAGCGCTGACAGATGACGGCCTCGTGGTACCCGAAGAGCGTTTTGCCGAGCAGACGGTCATCGTATGTACGGTCTGCCGAGAATCAGCGGCCGGCAGTGCGTGGCGGCGCTTGCCAAAGCGGGCTTTGAGGTCAAACGGCAATAAGGCAGTCATATCGTTCTCAGGCGTGAAGAGCCTTTCAGCCAGGTGGTGGTCCCGGATCACAAGGAGCTCGACCGCGGCACGCTGCGCGGCATCATCCGCCAGGCCGGGCTGAGCGTCGGCGAGTTTAACGAACTGCTCGCATAAGCCGAGCGCCGGCAGCGCTCCCCGGCGTGATCCCCGGCCGCTGCGTCTTCGTCCCGCGCGCTCTCTTTTCTTTCAACAGCACAGCACAAGAACGGCCACCCAAAGCGCTACCGCTGAACGAAAAAATGCGTATGTTGGGCGCTTGTAACAGCAGCCCCGGCGACGGTCCTGTTCTTTGACATACTATGCCAACGGCCACCGGGGCGCAGGGCGAGAAACCAGGGCGATGCAGAGTACTGCTGTCTATGCAATATTAGCTTGGACAAAGCTTAAACTGCATGACAATACCGCGATGGCAATAGCAACTGGATAGACATCATCTGTTGGATACGGTGGTGGAAGTGAAAACAACTGATGATCAGGAAAAACTGTGTGTGGCCGAGGCGCGCATTCGTGAACTGGAGAAAATGGTGGCGGACCTGTCGATCAGCAATGCGTTCGGCGATGCGGTCAACAAGGCTCCGGACATGCAACCACATGACCGATTTAAGATACTGTCGGTGAGGCGGTCGAAACGGTAAAGACCGCGACACGGCGGCGGGAGCCTCGGGTGCCGCATGAGGTGGTCTGCCGCGCGTGCCGAGCAAACCGACAGGCGCGCACAGCCAGCTCGGGAGCGCCGGCGGCGGCAGAGCGCACAGGATGCACTGTTCGGAAAAGTGTGTGCGATCCGTCGGCGGCATGCTCGATCCACGGCGGAGTGGCCGCAAGCTCCCGTATCTGCTGCGGGAGCTGTGCGTCAATATCGGTCGCGACAGGTTCTTTAACATACTGCGCCAGCACGATCATCTTGTCGCGCCTCGCCGGCGGCGGCGGCGCACGGCCGACAGCCACCATAGCTTCAAGTGAAGGCGCAACCGATTGTGGGAATGCCGATCCTACGGGCCGTCCAGGCCGTGGTCAACGACAACATCGACATCCTGAAGTCCGAGTACAGCCTTGACGCGCGTTTCGCCACGCACGGCCATACTTAACGATGTATCAGCGAGGCAATCTATCTGTACAACAACGAACGTCCTCATACTTACTTATTATGTGATAATTACGTTTGTCTGTCTTTACCACGCTAAAATCAGCATGACAGTTTTTAAGCTGTTATAATTTTTTGTCGGGTACCGTATTACTGTTAACAGTCTACATATTGAAAGCCCATCAACATAGTTCAGGACGACACAGTTCAGCAGGCCCTGTTTAGTGACAACGCTCGCGCAATCAAAAACACCCCGAGCGTTAAAATCCAACCAGATTTTAACCTTTACTGGGGTGTTGAATTGTCGCATTGCTTCCAGCGCAATCCAGCAGGCGTGCGCATCGCAACACACCTGCTGTTATTACACCTGTTATCGCTTACCGCACGACGCTCAAGGCCCGACTGCTTCTGCTGCCGCCAACTTGCAGGTTCACACGATACGATCCCGCTGGCAACTGACCTGTTTCCACCTGGAATTCGTGAAGACCGCCGCTCAGGCTGCGCCTGGTCCATACTTCGGACACTGTTCTGCCGGACATATCGACTATTGTTAAACTGACATTGTGTCGATACTGGTCAAGTTCGAAAGTGACCGCAACCGAATTGTCGGCCGGATTCGGCCGCAGATTCAAGCCGAAATCGTTGACCGTATACGCGGGGGTCTCGCGAAAATCTTCCTGCTTCACTGTCGTAACGGTTTCGGGGTTCACGAACTCGGATGAAACCTCGCTTATGACCGACTGATTTTCATCAAGTGTTTGGTACAACACGGAAACTGTGCGTACGGTACTGTCGGTCACGGAAACAGCCAGGTAGATTGGAACAATGCTGTCGCCCGGGTTCAGGCCTGCTCGACGCAGATTGGGCGTCCAGGGAACAAGGTATTCGCTTTTCTCGTCTTTAAATACCCTGGTAACCACACACGAATCGTCGACGCCGGGCCCCACAGCGAGGATCTTCGCGCCTTCGGACAAACTAATCCGCGCGTAATGAATGGGCTCTTTGAATTCATTGCGATTGTCAAGTTTAAGTGTAAAAAACAAGATACGAGCCTTATCGACCTCCTCGGTCGATACACTATCGCTGAATTTGTCCTTTTTCTCGGGATCCAGAATCACAGAGAACTCTTTCTCGACGACGTCCGGCCCTCCTTCACCAATTAAACTATCGTTGTACGACAACTGCACAAATAGTTTACAGTTGAAGGCATCAGCGTCTCTTCTGACAAACCTGATGTTGAATTGATGCGCGCCTTCTTCCAGCGATCCGCAGCCGACTGTGGCTCGGTATCCAAGAAACTCTATATCCGAACATACCTGGCCGGGGGAAACGAAGCTCGCAATCTCGATATTCTGATCCGTTTCGAACCGGAAACCATCGATCGTAATGTTGGAGGCGTCGCCTGTGCGTAGAGTCAGGACACCGCTGTTATTGTCCTGCATGAACAGGCTCGCAAAACCGGCATCGGGTCCAAGCCCCTGACCACCTTGAATCACATCAGCGGCTTTGAGCTTCGAAGTACCGGTCACCAACGGCGGACCGACGAGAAGTGGGTCGTCGAATATGGAACCGTGGCGCGCGAGATGATACCACACCAAGGTATCGCAGCTTACGCAATTAACATCGGTGAATTGATAACGCATTGCAAAGTATAGGGTGTCCTCACTGCATCCTGCCGCGCCGGCTACCTGGGGAAATTCGAGACGCAGCACCAGTGGTTCGTTTGGCCTAGTTCCGCGTGGGACGTAACCGTAGGACACACAGTCGAAGCGCGTTTGAATTGCCTGGCCGTTGTCAAATGTCAGCCCCGCGGGCAATTGTGATTCCGGCCGCGGCAGATCCACTCGCGGCAGTCCGCCCCACTGTTCCGGCGCCCGGACGATGTTTCCACCAACGGGGGTCCAGCGCTGCGGCAGCGTGCAACTGTTAATCATCGCGCTCACTACTGTCGCCGTCATTTGTGTTATCGGTCGCGAGTTTCTCCTCAGCGGCACCTGCAGCGCAACCTGCCCGTTAACGCGCTCCAGGGGAGAACTCGGGGCAACCCGGATGGGGCTGCTCAGGCAACAACTAAGGCATGTTTCGAAACGCAGCGTGTCCTCGAATGTACAACAGTAATCTTCACGTTCTGTCGAAATCGCGAAACGCATGACAAGGCTTGTGTCGCGATCGAGATTGATGCCGTGGATGTCGATTGGTCCGGTCGTGTACGACGCGCCTGTATCCAGCGTTGATTCAAGCACGATATCACGCGGGAAAATGTTCGCAATTGCAAAGCCATTAGGCGGGCGCAAGTGTATTGTTCGAATTGGGCTGCCGCTATTGTTGGTAACTGTGATACTGAAGGAATGACGCGATGCGCCGCCAAAGAAGCTGACACATTTCGCCACAGGTTTTTCGACCAGCTCGCCGCAATTACGGCCCCTTCTGCCGGGCAGGCAATCAACTTCGATGGTATCATGACATGGTGATCCGCCAACGCCAAACCACTGAACCTCTATGAACTGAGTCGCATCGATATCCTGATCTGTCTCCAGGCAGAATCGGACACGATTTTGTTCGCCGGCTGTTACTTCAGGGTTCGGCAGAATATTGTACACGACAGCGTCATCGTCCAGACTTGCGACACCCCACTCCGACACATCCACGCCTCCCTCGGAAAATCGAATGCCTGGCGACAGGACTCGTAAGCGCATGCGGCGCAAGTCTTCGGGACGATTCATCGAGAACAGCAAATCCCAGCAGCACTCTGGATTGTCGGGGTCGGTCGAGCTGCTGTTAATGACCGTGTCTCTTGAAATATCGTCACAGCTAAACAACTGGAAGGTGCCGCAACGGGCGGTGTAAATATCAATGTCGCCAAGATCCCTTTTTGCGACATTGCTTGTGGTATCGCCATCGGCGTCAATGACGACCGCGTCCCTGTTTTCTCCGCCGCCAAGCGGCATCCGAACGTAACCGTAGATGTTGCCGTCCGCTTCGCGACCTTCCCACGATGCGCGAAATGCATCTGCCGAAAACCAAACGCGACTGTCGCAATCGACAAAATTATCGCTTGTGTCCATTGCAAGGTAGCCAAAATCACATCCTCCGGCGGCATTGTTCGTGGAAATTGTACCCGCGTTATATTCGGCTTCACTTTTCTGCCACCTACCGTTTCCGGCTTCAACAAAGCGCAGAATTCGCGATTTGTGGGCATTGGATTTGAACCCGCGCATGCTTCGTTCCGCCAGCAGCATTTCATCGCCTGCAATGTTAAACTCGATATCGCTGACCGGGCTTGTAAAGTTGCCATTGTCCAGGCCATGCTCGGCCATGTCGATTTTACGTTCGTCAGTCGATCCATCAATTGCTCCATCAGGAAGCAATGCGACGGAACGGATAGAGTTGCTGCGCGTTGCCTTCAGGTTGAAACTCTCGAATTCATCTTCGGACCAGACGGAATAAAACAACATCCCTTCGATGACGCCCAGGCCCCATATCAACTGACCTTTGGGAGCATGGCCGGAAACAGAATTGTCGGGTTCCAGGGGGTCATATTTCTGTTCAATTTTCCCGCGTCCAGGGTTATCGGGATCATCCTTGATTCTGTATATACAGCCGTCTTCAAAATTGCTGACGAAAAACTGATCGTTGTAAACGTCGTATGCAATACTGCCGAGCCCCGGGCCGGTGTTTGGAATTGCATTCTCGCCGGGATCGTAAACACTCGCATCCAGCGTGCCGATGTAAACACTTACTTCATTCGTGATTGCTTCGATTTTATATACCGCTCCCGCACCGCCAATGCCGACGTCTGCATCACCAGGGTAGATGCTCGTTGCGGCGACATAGATCGCGCCTTCAATATCGATGCAGGTCGAAAAAACGTCGCCGAGGATGTCGCTGGTCCAGGTCGGATGGTGATATATCGGAGGCTGCCAGTTTTCATTGCGCGGCTGTATTTCGGCATTCCGCACCTTCAGAATGCCCAGAACGTAGTTGTTTGCTGCGCCGGTATTGTCATTGCAGGTTACCACTGCATCGCCCAGGCTCAAGTACGGCTCAATAATTTCCGTCTGACTTCGGCGCGTGCGATAAACACCATTGTCGGTCGCCAGGTATAAGATGCCATTGGGCGCCTTGGTCATGGAGTTGATCAAAACGTCCGCGTCGAGCCCATTATTAAATTCTGCCCAGGACGACCGCCCATTGTCTTCAGCGCTAAACACACCTTCGCTGCGTGTTGCGGCAAACACGGTCCCAAGATCTGTTACGCAGATCGACCGCAGGTCATCCTCGCCAATCGGGGGCTGAACGGGCGCGTCGCCCCAGTTGAGACCCCCTCCTTCCTCGACTGAAGTCATCTTGATCTTGTTGTCAACGCCCGCAAGGATAATCCCGTTATCAAAGCCATCTATTGCGAAGGCATTCCCGCTCACGCCAACACTTTCCCACTCCGGATCTGTGTCGATAGAGCCGGCGGTGTAATAAATTCCGCAATCAAGCCCGACAAAGATCAGGTTTCGACTCAAGAATAGCGCATAGGTCTGTGGGCATTCGTTGAGTCCACGATTACTTGATAACCAGGAATCACTACGATTAACGCTAAGGAAAATTCCGTCATCAGTGCCTATCAGGTAGGAATCGTCGTCTAAGGCGAGAATACTTGTCACGTCCGTATCTTTCTGTAAGCTTCCCGAGAAGTCAATCGGAGAGTCGGGATCCGACGTATAAAACCAAATGCCTCGATCTGTGCCGACGACCAATTCACCGAAACTATTCTCAGTGATTGATAGAATCGTTGTCCGTCGAGGGTCTGTGTCGTCGTCAACTTGCTCCCAGGTCGTTCCCTCGTCGGTCGATGCCAGCAAGCCTGTGCCATCCGTACCTGCGTACAAAGTTCCATTTCCGCGCACATATAACACATTGACCTTTTCCGACATTTTCCCGGCCTTTTCCCAATAGGTCTGGGATTGTAGATCTGCCACGGTTACAGCACTCAGTGTGATGAGCAAAATCAACTGCGATAGAAATTTCATCATTCTTGATTCTCTGAAAATTTAATGAGTGTATATTTCTGCTGTCCGGTAAATTTGAGACTTGCATAAATGTTAATTGTAGATTTTGCTTGTTTGTTGCCGGATCGCATGAATCCGGATGAAGCAATGCGAACAACTCTCGATACTCCGATGCCGGTGATTTGGTAATTCGGACCGCTTCCAACCAGGAATATCCGGATTGGCTCAGAAATTTCAAGTCCGAAAGCAACGGATAGTAAATCACAGCTAGCCATATCTGAATCATCACTGCATTGGGACTCGTGCCTATGACCTTCTTGAATTTCAAATGCTGTTTAATCCATTTGCAAAACGACTCGATCTGACAAGGCTCTTTATCGCATTGCGCAATCCTTGTCGCAGTAAGTTCCAGGTTGACAAACCCGCGCGTTCATCACTACCTTATATCAATACCTTAAACTGTTGCTACGAGCTAAAAGTCCTGACTTCCTTTCATGGCCGAATCCGCGCGCCTGGCGCTGAATTTACGAATGAAACAAGACTTAGAATATCTGATTGATCATTGTATTTATTGACATTCGGCTGAGCTCCTTTGAGCTTCTTTCTTTTTGTTTGGTCACAATCAAAGAATATTTCAGGGCGCTCAGCCTGTTGTTTATTTTTTTACCGGACAGCAGTGATTTGCAGTTAAACACTTTGGGAACTGTACAGTCAGGCTCGCTCATCGCACAATCTGAAAATACCTCGCGTCCAGTCGACTGCCGTCATCTTTGTCCAGAATCAGTGAATAAGATCCGTTAGCCAGGGCCAAGGCCGCAATCGGAATGCTCAGTGTACTTTTACCGGATTCAATCGTCCCCTGCCACACCTGTCCCAATGATTCGCCATTGAGGTTAAAAACAGATATTCGGGCGCTAACCGACCGGTAAGCTCCGACATTCACGCTCAGCATAGCGCCGTCTGAAGGATTGGGATTGATGTCGCGTAAGCTGGCATCGCCGACGTAAACGCGAAACACATTATCACTCTTGACCCTGCGTTTCGGGCTGGGAGGCGGATTCTCCATCCAGACGGAGTTGCCATTAACTATCTCCTCGCGCATGTATTTTGACTTGTATACAGTTCGCTGCGCCGGTGTTAAGTCCCAATGAGCAGTTTGCTGCGGTAGCCAGCCCGTAGCCGCCTTTACTTGATCGCAGTAATCCAGCACGGCCGCGAACCACATGTCATGCAATGCAAAGATTTCCGCATCAGTAAGGGGCGCCCCCAGCTCAGTAACCAGCGTGGAATCATTAAGGTAAAGTCGCCGCTCCTTCATTAAGGATATACCGTAAGCCGTAGGCACCCAACGACGGGCTACGACCTGAATGTACACATCCTGGCCGGCATGACCGGTCGTTAACGTCCGTTTGTGCTTCACTTTGCGAGGATCGTCTCCATAGAGTTAACATTCATTAATCCACCCATTGATATTAGTAGACTGAGAATACTACAATAATCGACCATCCCAGCACATGCATTACTTTGAATTAAATGCGAGATTGCTGGTATTAGCCGAATTGCGTCTCCGTCACAAGAGCTGAAATCGACTGATAGAACAGGCTACGAAGAAGTCAAGCAGAGCAATTGGGTGTGTAGCTCTGCCGATTACATTATGTAATGAGTTCGCATGTCCGTATCAATTGATGGCAATATTAATGTAGTATTCGCTCATTCGCAAGGATTTTCTCCGCTTCTCACTAGCAAAGTTACACAATATTTTAGAACAGACTACGAATACCCTACGTATACTTTCGCATCCAATCATCGATTACTGAGTGAAAAGGCTGATTGACAGCCAATTCCCGGCATGAGACACAGCAGACACCACAATTATAGCAGTAGCTTTGTTACTTCTGCGAGGCTAACACGGCTTTTCGTCCATAAACAAGCCGGATTACCTTTTTGGCAAGCATTAGAAGCGCAACAGAGAGAAGTTCAAACCCGAGAATGGAGCTGCAATCATGCTGTATCATTGTGGTGCCTGGCTGACATTGCTGTGATTGTGAAGCCAGCAATCCTTGAAAACTTACTGATCCCAAATTGCTGACATAGCCAAACGCAAGCCTTACATGCTGGATTTCAACACAGCTGCCGCGAAGAATTCTGCAGCAATTCCGACCACTCTGCTGTTAATAGACTTAATAAATATGTCCGATCAATCGCAGCCCAAAGCCACAGCCAACTTTTGTTTACCCTCTTCCGACAATTCACCGGCTCGCTCCGGTTCATCGAGAGCGGACACAAAGACGTCCGAGTATTGCAACAGGCGGAAGCCAAACTCGCTTATAATCGCAAGTGCCGGAGTATAGCGTATGTCCAGCGCCCCGTGGAGGCCGCCTTCAACGTCGCGTGGCGGGTAAGGATCACGGCCGGGTTGTATGTCGAACAAGACAGTGTCGACCGAAGGCATGGCGGCTCGCATGAATGAAGCTGCCTCCCGCCGATCGAGCGAGCGCCGACCGACTCGGCAGACAGCAACGACTCTCAATGAATCTTTGCAGCTAGAGTGTTGCAAATAGTCGTCGATTTTGGCGAAGCATGCGCGGCAATTGTAGCGGTTCATCAGTATGACTAGGGTCGTGATACTGTCCGCCGCAACTTCAACCGTATCACGAGCAAGACTCAGCGCCAGCAACTGATGCCGCTCCGGCGCAGGCACATCCTGTTCCTGAGCGCTAACGAAGAGTGCCGCGAGCAGCCACGCAACGATAACTATTTTACGATTAATCACCGCTTGCTCCAATCCCAATGATACACATCTGCTACTAAGCTCGGCCGCTGTCGAGCTATGAAGTCGTCTTCTGCATCGGCGAAGGCGCTATAGGTTTTGCCTAGCGGCGAGCGTCCGCTGCCGAAGCGCAGTACGATAAGATGATGCCGGCCAAAATACATCATATTGCGATCCGGTATCGGAGGGAAATTCGCAGGCGTCATCACTAAGTCCGGGTTGCGGAAAACATTCTTTTGCTTCAGATCCCGCGCAAACAGAGTCCATTCCAATTCACGGTAGCGCCAAAAGTCCCAGACATAACGCGAAAAATCGTCGTCACCGCGTTTAAGCCGGAGCCTGATCGCGAGCAGGCTGTCTCCAAGAAAGCGAATTTGATTGACGCTGGAAGCGCTATCGTAGAAGGGTGAAAGCGCATCGATTCTCGCTTTGGCCTGAGCCGGATCGATGTCCTTGATCAATTCCCGTCCCTCTGCTACATCCATCGCACGCCAAAAGTCCGGCCGCCTGCTAAGCAGCCCGGTTTCTTTTAAGTCCTTGTCATAGATCCTGACCTCATAGCGAACGGCCTGCGCGACTGCAATCCGGGTGCTTGTAATGTCAATCCAGTGATGTGGTTCAAAATGGCTCAGCTCGACAAGGTCGAAATCGGGAAACATGTGATTGCGAGTTTTTGCACGCGAAGGGTTAAACACCTGAACAATCGTTTTGTGCGGGCTATCCAGCGGATGAGAATTGTAAATCTTGCCCGCGACCACCTGGCCATACTGCATCCCCAGGTACTTATAGGATTCGGACAGGTGGACCGTCTCGAGATGACGAAAAGTGTCGGCATCCCGACCGAATATCAACAGCTCACGAAACGAACTTATCAGCCACAGATATTTGCGATCGAATGCCAGCGAACTGACTCGGCCCAAGCCTCTCAGCGTATCGATACCGTCAACCTCAATAAGCAATTCCCGGAATGTCTTTGTCCTCAGGTCGAGCTCGGCAAAACGGAGGGCCTGACCTTCACTTGCAGCAAGACATACAATCAGACGAGCATCATGCACAGAGCCACTGAAACCGACGCGCGGCACCGGGACGGCGAATTTTGAATGAAGCGTTGTGTCATAGACGAGCTTATCGCTAAACGCGGCGGCGTGAAGGTCAGGCAGCGAAGCGGGCAAGAAGATGAGCAGTACGCTCATAACAATACGAAACACTCGTAGCGATTCTGTCATAGGTTTCACCCCTAAGGAGAAAATGCAATTCTGGCCGTGGTGGCTCTAGCCTGACGCATAATACGAAAATCTACAGATTTAGAGACAGGTAAGATGACGGCAATTGGTGAACGGCGCTTTTGGATGTGACTCTCTAGCCTGGGTTGGCAAATTAGGCGAAGTAGATATGCAGAGGATTCGTCCGGGGATCCTACAAAATGTAGACGAGCACAGATAAGCAAATCACCGCTGAACGCCAGTGCTACGACAATGAACGACTAACTAGTCGATCCTGAAAAAGTAGTTTTTACGATTCAGCACGGGACACACGTCGTTTTTTATTGTCAGTATTTCCAATCAGCGGGTGTCAGATTAACTTGTTAACCAATCTTTGAAGCTATCTGAACCCGCTGACACTGTATTGCCGTGCTGACGCATTGCAAAAGCACACACAAAAAGTCCCGCAGAATCTTCCGTAGGTTAAATCCCGCCGCTGCCAGGATGACATTTATTTCATCGCCCAGACGACCTTTCAAGTAATTCCGGCACAGACGGTGATCCTGTTGCAGGTGGCCTATGATTGCTTCGACCGCACTGCGTCGTCG
>JANQRB010000041.1 GCA_028284775.1 Candidatus Kapaibacterium sp.
TCGATCCGGTGCCGGATGCCAACGGAACGGCGGATGTTACGCTAAGTGTATTTGACGGAGAATATACTCGTTCGACGACCTTTGTGGTAACGGTGGCGGCTGTTAACGACGCGCCGGAGATTACAACGACCGGGGCAGTGTTGGCGATGGCGGAAGATGTTGGGACGGTTGCGAGCGTTGCCCTGGGGGATATCGACACGCCGTTTAACCGATTGATATTATCGGCGACATCGAACAATCAATCGCTGTTGGCGGATGATGGGATTGTGATTGGCGTGACGGGAGCGACGACCACCTTCATCATCGATCCGGTGCCGGATGCCAACGGAACGGCGGATGTTACGCTAAGTGTATTTGACGGAGAATATACTCGTTCGACGACGTTTGTGGTGACGGTGGCGGCAGTTAATGATGCGCCGGAGATATCGACCTCCGGGGCGGTGTTGGCGATGGTGGAAGATGTAGGGACGGTCGCGAGCGTTGCCCTGGGGGATATCGACACGCCGTTTAACCGATTGCTGTTGACGGCGACATCGAACAATCAATCGCTGCTTGCGGATGATGGGATTGTAATTGGCGCAACGGGGGCAACGACCTCCTTCACTATTGACCCCTTGCCGGATGCCAACGGAACGGCGGAAGTCACGCTATCGGTTTTTGATGGTGAATTAACGCGTTCGACGATTGTAACACTGACGGTAGCGGCAGTTAACGACGCGCCGATTATCAGTGTGATCGACAACCTGAGCCTGCCGCAAAATAGCAGTACAAGTGCAGCTTTCAGCATCGACGACGTTGACAATACTGTTTCGGATCTGCTCGTAACGGCGACTTCCGGCAATCAAGCTCTGCTGCACGAGGGCAGCCTGAATGTAAGCGCCACGGCGGCTTCGATGCGTCTGTCGATGACACCCGCATGCGGCCGGACCGGTTCGGCGCTGATAACGATCATGGTGTCGGACGGACAATTGAGCAGTACGGCGAGCTTTAGCCTTAAGGTGCTGCCGGTGGACGATGTGACGATTAGCGGTGCTACCTGCGCCTGTCCGGACGTCGTGATGCGTTACACGGCAGAGCCATTCGTTAGCTCGGCGGGCCATGACTGGACGGTGGATGGCGGGCGGATCATCAGCGGGCAGGGGACGCATTCGGTCGATGTCATCTGGGGGCAGGGCACGGCGACCTCGATCGGCGCAACGCGGACTTCGCTAATAGGCTGTACGTCGGCCGGCCTGCTGCATGTGGCGCCGAAAACCGTGATGGCCCTTATGGATTATGTACAGGTGACGAGCCACAGCAGCGTGACGCTGGCCGTACTTAACAATGATGCCGGCGCGGGGCTGAGCCTTACTGCCGTCAGCGATCCGGACCGCGGCGCAGCGTGCATCACCGGCGGTATTGTGAGCTACCGGCCCGACGAGGGGAGTAGCGGCCTGGACATGTTTACCTACACGATCACAAATAGCGAGGGTTGTTTGTCTACCGGCGCTATTGTGGCCGTGCTGCCGTCGCCGGCAGCGCAGGCCGCTACGATCGAATTCATCGAGCGGCAGCGCGACCGCAGCGGCGGGGTGCGAGGCTTGCGAGAGGCCATCGCCGTCACGGTCAGCCCGGATGGTCGTCATGTGTACGCCGCCGGCCGCCGTGACCATTCGATCGCAATCTTCAGCCGCGATGTCAACAGCGGCCGGCTGAACTATTCCGGGCGCGTCCGCAACCACGCGGGCGGCGTCACGACCTTACACTATCCTTACGCCCTGGCGCTCAGCCCCGGCGGGCGACATCTGTACGCGGCCGGTTACGGCAAAAATGCCGTCCTCGTTTTCCGGCGGAACAGCGACGACGGCAGCCTCAGCTTGATTGAAACGAAACGGCAGGCTGCAAACGATGGCGATGCCCGCATCGACGGCATAAAACGTCCCCGGTCGCTGACGGTCAGTCCCGACGGCCGGAACGTATATGTCGCCGGTTACGCGAGCCATGCGCTGGCCGTCTTTCAGCGTAACAGCGCCACCGGCCGGCTGAAGTGGCAAGAACACCACAAAGACGGCCGTGCCGGCGTCGACGGTCTGCGCGGCGCCTTCAGCGTGGCGGCTGCAGCCGACGGACGTCATGTTTATGTCGCGGGCTACGGCGACGATGCGCTGGCCGTTTTCCGTCGCAGCCAGACGAGCGGAAGCCTCAGCTTCGTGGAGCGCTATCGCGACGACATCGACGGCGTGGACGGTCTGGCGGGCGCCGCGTCGCTAACGCTGAGTGCCGACGGCCGCCATGTACTCGTTGCCGCTAAAGTGGATAATGCCCTGGCGGTGTTCGCGCGCGACGCAGCTACCGGCAAACTTTTCTTTGTGGAACGTCACAAGGACGGCCTAGACGGTGTGCGCGGCTTGGGCGGGGCCTGCGGCGCGACGCTGAGCCTCGATGGCCGCTATGTCTGTCTGGCAGGCTCGACAGATGACGCCGTCGCTCTCTTTCAACGTGACTCGGCCTCGGGCGAACTCAAATGGCTGGATGTAATCGAAGACGGCGTTGAAGGCGTCGACGGTCTCGACCAGGTGCTGGCCCTAATTGTCGACCCCGCAAGCGAGACCGTGTATTGTGCCGGTATGCGAGATAATGCCATTGCCGCGCTGTTCCGCAACCTTACTCCGCACGCAGCGGATGACGCCGCCGGCAGTGTCGCGATTGCCGCAAAACTGGTTGTCAGCCCCCTCGGCAACGACAGCGATGCCGACGGTCACAGCCTGATGATTACAAGCGTCACGGGCGCCGGCCTCGGCACGACCACGATAACAGGCGGCGGCACCACGCTGGATTACGAAGCAGGCGCTGTGCCGGGAAGGGACACGTTCCGCTATACGATTGACGACGGCCACGGCGGGACCTCGACGGCCAGCGTGAGCCTCGAGGTCACGCTGCCGAAACGGGCGGCGGATGAAATGCCGTCACCGGCCGATGTCGGATGGCCGGACACGGTCACCGGCAATGCGAATGACGTCGACCTGCGCATCACGCCGAATCCGCTTGCCGACAAGGCCGAGATTGTGCTGCTTCTCAGGCAAAGTTCGCATCTGCGCCTGCGTCTGCTGAGTCTCTCCGGCGCCGTCGTGGCCGAACTGTTGAATTCAAGGCTTGGGGCCGGTGAACATACCGTCATATTGGACAGACGCCGTCCGGACATGCACCTGGCGGCCGGCAGCTATATCCTTGAAATGGATGCAAGCGGCCGTGACGGCCTTGCACACCATCTGAGCAAAGTAGTGATAATAGTGCGCTAAAGCTCACGGGCCGGAGAAAAAGCACAAGTTATGCCGCTCCCTGTACGCTTGGGCGCATGGAAAAAGAACTGTTGTTGGATTGTAAAATGTTTTATATTGGCCGGCACGTTCGGCCGGAAGCCGTTCGTGTTTTTGACAAAGATTACTACACCCTTCATAAAGGGCCTGAGAAAGGCCGAACCTGCGACGATAGCGCTGTCGCCGCACAAGAAGGCATCATTTATTTACGAACTATTAAGGAGGGTATTGATGAAGAACAACAAAGCAAACCATAAGAATATGGTGCATAATCTCTAAGAGATGATGACGATTATCTCCTGAGCTTTTGCACAAGCTTAGAGCGGCTTTCCTGCCATTGAGGAGAGCCGCTTTTTTTTGTCGTCGTCAGGCTTTGCTGGCCTCGCGTAAAAAGTCTTTCACCGGCTGTGCCGCCCGCCAGTAGTCCATAATGGTATCGGGTAGAGTATCACTGACAATTTCCTTGGCATCCAGTTTGGCCATGTAATAAAATGACTTATTGGCTATCAGCGGCTCCTGCGCGGCGGCCTCTTCGAACTCCTTCGGGATACGTTTGTTTTTTTCACCGAGGATACCCGAAAACTTCTTGCTGAAGGCCGCTTTGTTAATCAGTTTCTGAAATCCTTTGATGTCCGCGGCGATGGCTGAACGCACGCGCTGCAGTGCATCTTTATCCAGCATGTGAGCGCCGCCATAGAGTTCGATGCCTTCCGGACTGAAGCGCATATACAATCCGGGAACGCTCTTGTCTTTGCGTCCGCCTGCTGAAATGATTGCGCCGTAGTGAGTGTTGTAGGGTGTTTTGTCCGGCGAAAAGCGAATATCGCGGTTGATGCGCATCGTGGCGTCTTTGGCCTGAATCTGCACTTCGGGATCCAGGGCGGCAATGCGATTGATCATTTCCTCCACAAAGGCGCTGAAGGGTTTTTTGACCGATTGCTCGTAGCGTTTCCGCTGGCTGTCAAACCATTCCTTGTTGTTATTCTTGGCCAGCTCTTCAAAGAAACGTATGAAATCATTGTCGAAATACGGCATGGAAATTGTCCTTGGATGCATGAGAGAATTGACCGGAAATTAGCTGTAGCTTCAGTCGCACAAAAACAAAAAAGCGTCTGAACGTAGGTTTCTACGGTCCCCGGTCGAAAGCAAAGCAGAGAGTTTTCGATCCAAAGGTCTCTGAAGATGTAAACTTCCAATCCTTTAATCATTAAAGGTCGGTCTGAATTTTCATCGTCAGCGCACAAACCTGCAGGATGGCCGCGTCCGCCGGTCGGTGGATACGATGCGTCGAATTTTCAGTAGAGCTATCCTGACCAACTCAGGCTGTCAACCAAAGCAAAAAACAATGTCACTTTCTCAAAGTGCCGCGGAGGGGCTATGTTCAGGCGTTTCGCTTATGCCGCCGGGAGGGCAGCTGATTCAGAGAATGCCACATGGACCGCGAAACGTTTGCCGCCGGGCCCGACTTCATCGTAAATGAGAGGATCGGACAGCGGCATCGCTTTCTTAATTTACCATTATCCGCAGTCCGCGCCGTCGCACAATCCGTCCTGTCGCTAGGGCAGGGGAAACAGCTCAACTTTGCTGAGAAAGCGGCCCTGTTGTAGGGTCGCAATGTAAACCTCGTTGATCGGGCGTTGCGTGATTTTGCTGTCCACCCAGATCAGGAGTTCCATCAGGCCGACGGGTTCCTTGCTGGCCGATGAGCGCAGCACCGCTATCAGTTCGCTGCGAAACTTTTCGAAAACAGGCAGCGCGGACGGACGATCCGGGCAATTGAGCAGTTTCTTGACGGACGAGAGTACGATCTTTTCAAACTCGAAGGAGCTGTGCCGCTTGCTGAGGAAGCGATAGGCCGAGCGAAAGAGGTGCTCGAGGTCATCGAAATTGCCGAGCTCGAAGTGGATCAGCAGGCGAAAGATCCGCGCGAACTCCTGGATATCGCGTTTGAGCTCACCCAGGCCGTGGTTCAGAATTGCATTGATATGCAGCAGGGACTGGTCATAGCGGGCGCAGAGAAAATAGAGGATGCTGCAATTGTGATGCATTGTGATCAGGCGATTCGGTCGGATGCGATCGCCCATAACGGCGATTCCTTTTTCAATGTCGTGGGCGCTGCGCAAGCCTTCTTCCAGATCGCCGGCGTTGAGACAATAGAATAGTTCAAGGTAGGTGACGCTTTCAAAGACGTTAATCGCGGCTTGCAGCGAGACAGAAGGCAGCGATTTAATCTTGCGAACGGTAGCCTTAAAGTCGTCGAATTGTTTAAGCGCGATACAGTAGTTAAGATAGTTGCTCAAAAACCACTTGTACCATTCCGGATTGTCGCGGATCTGCAGCTCGTTGGCTTCCCACAGTGCGATGGCCTGCGACTGATATGTACGCGCCTGTTCGAAGTTACCGACGATCCATTCATAAAAACCCAGGGTACTGAGGCGGGCGACGCGAGCCGCGAAGGTCGTGGCTTTGCTCTCGTTCTGAATCAGATGACTGGCGATAATACGATCCAGTTCGGCGCGATCCTCCGCCGTTCGAAGCCGCGCATAACGACGGCAGGCACTCTGTACCTGATCGATCAGCTCGAGATACAGCGTGGAGGTATAGACGTTTTTGATAGCGCCCTTGCTCTTGCGATAATAGTCATCCAGTTCATGTTCAAGGTCATCAGCCACATCCTTGAAGTGCAGCCGCCGCTCCCAGGCGAGAATTTCAATCAGATAGGCGAAGCGCTCGAACTGCTGCGCTTTCTTCTTGGCGCGCGCGATTACTTTGCCGCAATGATCATACAGGCCCTTGCGGTAGAGAATTTCGATGTGGGCAATCAGATCGCGTAGCTCCGCACCGACTGATTTGCCGCGATGAAATGCCGCGAGACTATCGAGCGTGAGCTTGGTCAACTGGTACTTGATCGTCGGCAGATGGCGGGCGAATGATTCATGCCGGGTCGCCTCTTGCAGCAGCGTTTCGTCGTATTCATCCATCTTGTCGATGGCGTCGAAGAGCTTCGTGTAGTTATTGGCGGAGCTGCGCGAGTAATAGCTGGCAAAGAGTTTGAAGTAACGCTTTTCCTGGCTGCTGAGCGATTTGATCAGCTGGAACAGATCATTGGATGTCTTCATAATCTGTCGATGGTATTCGGTGTAACAATTCCTGCCCGTCGGTATTGTCAATTGCCCGCCGAAATTGCTGATGACGGGTGGCATAGTGAGCCGGAAACGGGCTGCTTCGGAACTTGGAATTTTCAGATCGTCGAATCCGAAACTAGCGAATTTCAACCAGAAATGTGCATATAGCGCGCGGCGCGGCGCGTCATTCTCACTAATCGGAACCTTCATAATTCGGTCAAGTTGGCATTTCACCGCCGCCGCCATCGCCGTAGTTTTCGATAAGCGCCATTTTTGACGGATGGCAAACATCTTCCTAACATTTTTGGAGCCTTTGCAATGAAACCAGATATGCAGTCTATGGCAGGCAGCCGGCCCGGGAATGCGGTCGGAAGCTCGTATTGTGCGGAGCGACCGCGAGGGTGGGGATCGAGACATACATCCGAAAAGCGTCGCGGCGGCGGCGAGAGCGAGAAGCTGCCGTTCAAAGTACTGGCCGAAACTATTGCTGTCGGTCCCGATAGTGGCGAGCTGACGATCGAGCTGAGTGTGTTGACGGGGCTGGGGCAGCCGCCGATCCCGATTGGCAGACTGCAGCTGCAAGTCGACGGAGGGCCGCAGAATCTCAGCGCAAGAATCGAGGTTCCCAATGCCGGTGGAGTCTTTAATTTTATCGACACCGTTGTTTGCGATCTTCAAGTAGAGGCCGTCAGTTCCGGCGGCGGCGAAGGCATCACGATCCGGGTCCTGAATTCGTTGGAAGCACACTGGACGATCGGCGAGATGGATATCGACCTGATCGGTGCTGACTGATGAAAGAGCAGTGTCGGCTCTCGGGCCGGCCTGCTCATCGTTTCGTATGCACTACTGGTAAATGTGCGTGTGACGGGGAGAATGCCCTGCGCATCGTATCCCCCGCTTTTAACGGGCCTCGCCAAGGCTGTTTCCCGATTGAATCTCTGTCTGCATCAGTAGCCACACTAGCTCGCCAGTCGGTGTTCCGGTGCAAGCCCTATCTGTGTCTTGCCCAGCGCCGCTATGAAGCAACACTTCAATCGCAGTGTTTAAGCGATGACCATTTGATCTAAGAGGATAACACCATGATTGATGTTGAAGCCAGCGCAATCTCCCCGGGAGATGAGCGCCCGGCCGGCTATGCTCGCAATGCGGCTGACGATCTGGAAGAGAACATACTCATGCAGCGTGTCGAGCTCGAAGGACAAGAGATCGTCTGGCTGATCTGGCAGCGCTATTACAAGGAATTGTACGGTAGTTGTTTAAAGTGGCTCGACGGGGATGTACAGGCCGCAGCCGACATCAGCGGCGATTTGCTGCTTAAACTTTACGGCAAGCTGCCGGGGCAGGCCCGGTCCATTGCCAATCTCAAGGGCTGGCTTATGCGCCTGACCTACACCGCCTGTATGGACTGGCACCGCCGCCAGGGACGGCACAGCAAGCGTTACTGTTCCATCGACCTTCTTATCCGGGACGGGACAGATGCCGATACAGCCACGGTTCCGTCGCCTGATCAGCACTTGATTGAACGCGAAACCGTGGCCACGATACAGCGGGCTCTGGACAATCTGCCCGAGCGCCTGCGGGTGGCGGCCGTCATGCGTTTGGTTCATGGGGAAAGTTACGACACAATAGCCGCGTACCTTCAGCTGAACAAGGCCACTGCCCGCAAACGATTGCAGGAAGCACGCCGGGTTCTCAAGGCCAGTCTGATCGCCAGTGAAATTGCTTAGAGTTTCACAATCGCGACCATCATTGTTAAGTATTCTCCTTGAGTACCTTCGGTCGGGCCGTCTGCTGAAAGTTGCCGCAGCGGGTGTGAAGGCTTTAACGTCGAGAAAATGAATTAATAATTCACAACTGTCAACCTTGCAGCGTCTATCATGTAAAACAAACCGGCTAAACGTCCGGTGCACTTTATCAGGATGCATATTGACCACGTGGCGCCAATCTGTGAATCTGCATCAGTACGAATATTTAACAACAGGGAATTATCATGCGAGAAGTATTGAAGCCTTCTACCGTTGAATCATTGCTTGTCAGTAATGTCGAAATCGTCAATAAAACAAATGAAAACACTCTGCGTATCGCCGTCTTTCAGCAGAGCGCTCCGCTGGTCTCCGGGCAAATCGTTGCCTGGCGCGTTGCATCGCCCGCAGCGAATGGCGGCCGCTCCCGGGTGCTTGTGCCGGACGAATACACAATGCAGGTTCTTTCACGCGACCCCGGTATTGACAACATTTCCAATCAGGTGAGCTGGAACGGCTATACCGCGCATCTTGGACTGGACGTGACTCCCGACGTGACGGGACGTAAGACGCTGTCGCTGAAGCTGGAAGGAACGAACGTAAGCCCCGAGGGGCATATCCAGACGTCGATCCCGAGTGACACCGGCCAGCAGGTGTTACTGGAGGTGTACAAAGAGGGAAGCCTGATATTGCCGCAGGTGCCCGTTACTCCCGGGTTTACGGCAGATCTGATCATTAACCCGACCTTCTACCTCGCTGTCGTAACGCAAGTGACGCAGCCCGGCGCCATCCTGCAGGCGCATACGATTCAGACGACTACAACGGCCATTAAACCCGGCCAGCGCGGCACCGTCTCGGGATCGTTGCAGACGGGTTACAGTATCGCTGTCGATTGATTTTGGCCGCTGGCGCCGGGAGTCGAGCGGACCTCGCAGGTACCTACATCCTGCGGGGTCTGCCGGCCAGAAAGGAATCACGGTCTGATCGACGCCGGTTCGGTCACCCCGATTTTTCGTCGAAGGCCGATTTCCCGGAGACCCTGCTTACGTTAATTATCGAAAATTTGTTAACAAACTTCAATGGAATGTAGTAATGCCAAAACTAGATAAAATTTATTCACGCGGTAATGATGATCCGAATGAAAACATTTACGAAACAGCCAAAATAATGGTGACGCTGCATATAGATGATTCGGCATGTAAGAAAGATGATAAAGGCATTTGTCAGGGCGACGTGGATATTAAGTTCGCGTACTCGGCCGTTCGCAGCACGCCCGACCCGAATAACGAATTTCAGTTGATCGGCCCGCGCTTCGTCTTGCGGCAGGAAGGCGGATTGACAAATGTTAACCGACTCGTGTTTCGAAACTCAAACCCCAACGGCAATATCGGCGACACCTTGACCGCTAACCTGGGCTTGGGCTCGCTGCCCTGTTCCGGCGGTACTATGCAGGGGATTGTCAGCCTGGAAGCCATGCTGGCCAACGGCAGCTTTCCCGGTTTTGTGCAGGAGCGCTTCAGCTACGAGGTGGAGATCGGCTCCTGCGGTAAAGTCATCACGTCCTCATTAACAGGATTGCAGCTGAACCCGGGCATCGTCCTTGGTCGCGTTGCCACACCCTTTATCGATATTACGGACGGATCTGCGGGCTATCCTTCTTTTCCCGGTGTGCCGCGTTAGTGTTTGGGAACCTGCGATGTTGTTAACATCGTCATCCTTCCGTGAAACAGGAAAAGCCTGAAGGTTGGGCATTCAAGCAAAGAGCAGCGAATTCCCCAAGCCTTTCAGAGTCCTCTGGCGCTACTGTCAGCGGAGGGGCGGCGACAGAGCTGCCGGATCGTGTTGATGCTTTCTCGTCCGGTACGAAGCATTCAGTTGACAATTGTTCATCATATAAACGAGGACTATGACATGAGTTGTCTGACGTTTCAACAGTGTATCGACAAGGGCAAGGGCAGCCGCGAGGTCGAGTTGTGGTTCGAATGCAAGCAGAATCCGGTAACAATTAAACGATATGAAACCTTTTCCTGTGAAGAAGCATGCAGCATCTCGCTGTATATTAAACAATGCTGCGGCGGTGCCTCCCTCCCGCCCCTGGACATCGTTCATACACTGCCGGACAGCGGCGGCACCTTCGAATGGCGCTTTAGCTGCGAAAACAAGGCTCTGGGAGTGAGTCTGACTGTTCGTATACCGTCCACCCCAGCGCGGTCATGCAAGTGTTTGCTTCCCTGCGGCGACGCTAAGAGTCTGGCCGCGCGGATCGATACCTGCTGCTCCTGCGGCGCCTGATATCGGCCCGCGACTATACCTTTGTTCGGCGAGCCGCCCCAAGGCCGTTCGCCATTGATGCCGACGGTGCTTAATTGCCGCGTCAGAATCGGCTACACTACCTCCGGGACTAGCAAAGGCTCCATTGGTACCGCCGACTGCCGCAGCGATGCGCCGTCGGCATTTTTCGCTTGCATATAGTTAGGAATCCTAACTATATTTGCGCCGTTAAATTTTCTCAAATCAATTGAGGTAGCTATGAAAGCTATTTTTTATCACGCGGGCTGTCCGGTATGTGTAAGCGCTGAACACGAACTGCTCGCTATGATCGACAGCGCAAAGGTTGACATCGAATCCGTGCATCTGGGCGAGCGACGCGAAGCGATAGAAGAGGCGGAGGCTGCCGGCGTCCGATCTGTTCCGGCCCTGCTGCTGGATAATGGAAATGTTTTGCATATTAATCATGGCGCGAGTATGGCCGACGTCAAAAAGGTCTGATCTAATGTGCAAAAGGAAAGGGATGGCGCCGTCCCTTTCACCTCAGGCAAACTATGCCGGAAATCTTCAATCCCAAGGACCAGTCGGACAGCGTGGAGCTCAAGATCGTCGCTGCCCTGGAACGTGTGTATGAAGCCTTTCGCTCTTTACTGTGGCAAGAAGGCAAAGCAAGGGGTTTAAGTCCGATTCAGCTCCAAATTCTCGTCTTTCTGCTCTATCATAAAGAATCTCAGCGCCGAATCACCTACCTGGCCAGCGAATTCGCTTTAACAAAGGCTACCGTCAGCGACAGCATTGGCAGTCTTGTTCAGAAGGGCCTGATACAAAAAGTGCGCAGCACGAATGATGCGCGAGCGCTCGTGCTCAACCTGACCGAGCAAGGGCGCACGCTGGCGCAGCAGGCAGCTCACTTTGCAGACCAATTACAAGTTCCCCTCGCGGCACTCTCCGGCAGTCAGCGCAATGATATGCTCGATGCTCTGATGCGACTTATCCGAAACTTACATCGCGAGGGCATCATCACCGTGCAGCGAATGTGTTTTACCTGCCGTTTCTACAAGGACGGCCACCGGGAAGCCAGGCATTACTGCACTTTGCTCCAGGAGGCTCTCGACGCCGGCCAGCTGCGAGTTGACTGTCCCGAGCACCAGGCAGCAGACGCATAGGCTCGCAATGGTTGTGTACGTCGGGTCCGGTCGCGCCCGAGGCGTACTGAGTGAAAATCGTGCAGGGGCCGTTGAAAGGCAGCGCTATTCAGACGGATCTCTTAAATCTCAATAGCAAATTTGCGGCAGAACCAGTCGGCGTCATAACGACGTGTGGCGCGCAGTTGAGCCCGCTTGTCGGCGACATCGCTATGATTGAGCGCGGATAGTGCTTCGTAATAGGCGGGTTTGACGGCCAGCGAAGACATTATGCGTTCGTAACGTTCGCCATCGAAATGCAGCGAGGCCATGCGAAGAAGATTATAAGTATAGTCTTTCCAATCAACTTTGAAGTTGCTGTGCTCTTTAAACCAGTGAGCTACTTCGGCCCGGGGTTCCACCATGACGCTATGACCCAACAGCCAGGCGCGCAGACACAATTCGATATCTTCCACGCCGAAAGTATTCATAGCGTCGAAGCCGCCGCAATCCGCGAAAAAGGAGCTGCGAACGGCCATACAGCCGCCGCCGACCATAGGCACTTCGTAAGCTTCGTCCTGTCGGCAGCCGAGCCAGGACACGGCGAAATCGGGCTGCGTGATGGTGAGGCCAAAACCTTTGTTGGCATTGTTGCCCGCTACGGTCAGGCAGGGCGCGGCAATCGCGACTTCGGAATTCTCAAACAGGGCCGCAACTTTTTCCAGCCAGCCGCGGCGTGGGAAGCAGTGGGCGTCAAGAAAGAGAAGAATGGGCGCAGAGGCAAACCCGGCGCCAAAGTTTCGGGTGCCCGCTACGCCCTGGCGGCTTCCCGCTTCAACCAGCCGCACATTTTCGTAGAGGAAGGGATGTTCGCGCAGAAAATTGCAGCAGCCGTCATTCGAATCGTCATCAACAACGATTATCTCGTGAAGCAATTCCGTACTGCCGCGCAAGGCCTCAAGGGTTAAAAACAGGCGCTGGCCTTCGTTGTGAACCGGAATGATAATCGACACTGCCGGCCGCGGATGTCTGCGATGCATTGTCGGACCGATCCTGCCGTTGACCGGCTTTCGCCGGCTGATGCCGTTTTCATTCACACCGTCTTGCGTTGCCCAGAGTTCGACTGCCGAATTGGCCACGCCTTTTGTCGATTCCCGCACTTCGGCTTTTCCGTTCGTCGCTGGCATTTCTTGCTGTTGGTATTCGCTGTCGCTGTGGACTGTACGGCCATTCATTGGAGCTCCTTTTTCCAACACCACCAATGAGTCCCGTTGTGCGAGCAGGCTAAAGTCGCCGCTGCCGAGCAGCTCGTTGACGAAGCTGCGAACGCCGGGATAGTGGGCGGAATAGTCATGGAAGGCAACAAGTCCGCCGGCGGTGATCCAATCGGCGAAGTGGTAGAAGTCGCGCGCCACATTGGGATAGTCGTGCAAGCCGTCAATGAAGAGCAAATCGATTGCTTCGCTCCATTGCAGCTCATACGATTTCTGGGCGATAGCGGTCACGATGTCGCTCAATTCGGCTTCTTCGATGTTGCGATAGAAACTTCGCAGGGTCGCGCCGGTGCGGTCGATACTGGCATCAGCGGCGCCGACAACGCCATCGAAAGGGTCGACGGCATAGATATGAACCGGTCGTTCATGGAGTCTCGCCGCCAGTCCCAGCACTGTCGTCGACTTGCCTTTATAGCTGCCGATCTCCACGATGCTGCGTTCTTCACGGCCCTCGCCGCGGCAGAGCCTGGCGACGGCGGCGATGAGCAGTTCGGCTTCGGGCTCGCTCAGCCATCCTTCGATATGTTTTGTGGCTTCGACAATCGCGAGCTCGGGATACAGGTTATGCAGTGTAGACTGCCAGGTCGATGCGCCGGACCGGACCGCAACCTCCTGTAATTGATAGTCGTTGCAGCGCTGTCGCAGTTGCCGCCGGGCGTCGTTATCGAAGCGTCTTGGAATCGGGTGCATCCAGAACGCGTCGAGCCTGCTCAGAGCATTATCGACGTCCCGGCCTGTCAATACTTCATTCCACTTCACAAAATCATAAGTGCAGGGATTGCGGTAATTGCGAAGGCCGAGCAGTGCGCTGAGGGTCGGAAAGAGTATTTCTTCACAGGCGGTGATGCCGGTTTTGCCGAGCAGCGTCCGTAAATGACGATTCTTCGCAACCGAATCATGAATCGCGCGGGCCGCGGCCTTCGTGATCACCGTCGAAGGCCAGAGCGTCCAGTGCGGAAAATGCCGTTCGCCCTCGTCGAAGCCGCTCAGCAAAGGCTGCCACAGTTCCTGTTCGGCATAAGCGCAACTGACCGGATAGATCCCGCTGTCGGGCGTCTGCCGTTCGCTACTGATGCCGAGTAGGCCGGCCTCGGGCTTGTCAGACAGGAAGCCCTTGATATAGGCTGAATAGCCGGCGCGAACGAGCAGCTGATCCGAATCGACAATCGTGATGCATTCAAAGTGTAGTTTGCTCAATGCGAAGTCGATGCAATCCAGCGCAAAGCCGTGGAGAGCGCCCCAGTGCATGGGATGCGGCGCGGGATGCACGTGGGCATTGAATTGATGGTAGGGGAATGTGCCCGGCAGCAGCGTCTGATCGCGGCCGCCGTTGTAGAGTATGATCGCGGAATCGGGGTCGAAGTAGCGCAGGTTTTGCAGCAGATCGACCACACATTCAAAATTTTCGTGTACAAGACAGGCAAAGATATTAAACGGCATAGGTGTCGTGTTGATATTCCGTGAGTGTTAACAGCTAAAGTATGTCTTGCCTGCCGAAGTCGACGCCGAACTCTTCGGCCACGGTAAATCCCGTTCGGCCGGATAGAATATCGGCAGTTTTGCCGTTGTCTCCGAACTGGACATTTCTGGATACCACGACTTCATAGTCATCTTCGATCGTCAGGTCGAAGAGCCGGTTAAGCGGCAGCGTAAGCGTTAATATCTCACCTGCAGCCAGCGGTTGAAGGATGCGGCTGAAGCTTTCCGAAAGATCGATACTTTTGGCGAAGGCCGAGCGCGGCACCGGCGATTGGTCGGAGTAAAACACATTGATCGCAAAATCCGTCCAGACAAACTGGCCGGCCAGATTGATTTCGTCTGTCGCGCTGTTGTTCTTCAGGTAAATTGTCAGAGCGACTTCCGCCCAGGGGGCATAATTTTCAGCGCTCAAGACAACACCCAATTGTGCATTGTCAACGGAATCGCCCCATTCGATAAAAGTAGCCATTACAGCAACTCCTGCTATTCAAAGTTAAATTAGTCTCCCGGCGGAGCTGTTGGCGTCGGACTCGGCGCCGGTGCCGCACATCGCGCCGGTGCCGGCCCCGCCGCATAGCGTAGACTTCTGACGTTCGAGGTCCAAACCGGAAAGGCAAAGGTATCTGCTCCAGCCGGATTAACCGAATTTCGCGAGCCCGGCGACAATACCCATCCGCCCGCGCCGCGGGTGGCATGGCCGCACCAGTGCCAGTCCAGTCTGCCCAATGGCACCCAGATATTGCCGACGCCGTTCGGACGGTACATCAGATAGAGATTAAATGAATAGCCTTCATTGACCGAAGCGGCGTTCCTTGTCGCGAACAACCGCGTTCCGGGCGTGTCGTTCGAGCGAATGGTTCGTGTTGCGCTGTTCGGTATGGCTATCGAGGGCGAATACGGTACTGACGAATCGAGAACAAAAGTCCCGCCGGACGTGATCTGGCGACTTACGCCGCCGTTCGTCCTGAACCGGCGGTCCGTATCGACCACCTGGACATATTGCAAGCGTCCTGCGGCGCCGGCGCCGGTGGTCACGCGCCCTTCCCAGGCAATACCGGGCACAGGATTACCGAAGTACAACTCCGTGTTACCGAATGGCGAACCGACAGCGACATTCGCCGTTCTGGAGGTAAAATGAACAAGTTTCGGTCGAATCACGTTGAAGCTCGCCCGGGCGGAACAGCGCAGGCGGCCATTAATAACCACGTCTACCCTGACTTGTCTGTTAGCGGCGCCGCCGACCCAGTAAAATTGAATCTGGCTGCGACGTTTGTCCGCCGCGCTGAGCTGCGTCAGCGTGCCAGTGGTATTGTTCGTCGTATAATTTGCAACCACTCGCTCCGGGATTGTCCATTTCACCGAGGTAATACGACCGCCGGCCGGCCTGCGCACCCTGACCTCCAGGCGGATCCGTTGCCCGACGTTGACTCTGTGACCAGCCGGTACCGGACGACCGGTATCGCGGTCGATGATTTCCACCAGGCATTCGGGTTGCGGTGTCGGTGTCGGAGTTGGTGTCGGCTGCGGCGTCGGCGTGGGGCCCGCGGTTGGCGTCGGCGTCGGTTGCGGTGTGGCTGTGGGCGTTGGTGTCGGCCCTGCGGTCGGCGTGGGTGTCGGACCGGGCGTGGGTGTCGGTTTTTGCGTCGGCTCTGGTTCGCAGGTGCGATATCGGTCCACGGGGATCTCGCGTTCGCCGACAACCGAGGTATACAGATGCTCCACGGCATCCTGCTCCGCCAGATCGGAGAAGCAGTCCTGCGCATAATCAAAGAGCGCCAGCACTGAACGCTGTGCGGGCACACTCTCCCAGTTGCCGCTATGAGGATCGATGCCGTTCAGCACTGTTTTGCGACAGCGCGAGGCGAATTGGGGTGCCTCCTTCGTCGTAACTGTGATTGCGAGATCGCCTCGGCCCCAAGGCGAATCCTGATTTCGGCCTTTATTCATACTGAGACCTAAAATTTAAGAGTGCAAAAAATGCATGATCGCTCGTGAGCTGCCGTTAAAAGTCCGTCACGCGCGCAATTCAGGCTGATGTACTTAACAACTGCGGAAAGGCATAGAGTCTTTCAGTCGGCCGCACGCCTTCGACGACGTCCTGCAGCACTTTTTTGAGCGAGCCGGCAAGCAGCAAAACGGCGTTCAATACATCGGGGATGTCGCTGATGAAGGGCAGGTCGATCAGGTACCAGTACCCGCGGTCATGACTGCGCTGACGCAGGCGAATACCGGCGAGCGAATCGGCTTCCGGAAAAGTGAAAAATATCAGGCTCGGAGCGCTCACCGCGCTGAACTCCTGCAGCGCCTGCTCGGCCTGCTGCGCATCAATCTGCGCGCTGAGCGAAAGGCGACAGCCTACGGGTTTCAGCAGCTCGCCTGTGATTGCCCGCAGGGCCGGCAGCATCTCGCGAATGACGGTGTCCAACAAAGCGCCATGGCCAACCGTCAGCCGAAAAAAAACGGCCAGTTCCGGTCCGTTTCTGCGGGAGCTGATCTCGACGCCCTTCACGCCGCCACTCAGCTTCTCAATCTGTTCGCTGATATTGTGCTGCTCGACTATCCGCTCCATTTCCTTGGCATTGGCGGCGCGAAAGTGGTCGCGATAAATTATTTCCATGGCAATCGCTGCTCCGTGCTCTGACGGCACATAACAGTGTTACAATCAATTGTTTAGGATCAGTTTTGACGTACGATTGACAATTCACCCCGGCATGAAATGCTGCTGCAGCACATATGTCTGGCGACTAGGGTAAAGCTCTTTTGCAAAAATCATCGGACGTGACGCGCTGCTAACCACCCAGAACTGCGCAAACCCGTGATCTTCCAGCGAATTGTTTCAGTTGACCTGCGCAATATATTCAAGCGAGGATTGTGTGTAAATAGCCTGAAATGGTCATTTTTATTTTTGTCGTAGCTAAAATAGATCATGGGAACGCGCCGCAGGTCTCTTAGCGGCGTTCCTCAGGGCATCTATGAATCTGTTGTCGTAGGACTTTGTCGCTATCGGCGTTTCGCTCGGCGGTGTCCGGTATTATCGCTCTTGTGACGCAGCCGCTGAGGCTTCCGTTGGAAGACTTTGGCCCCGCTGCCGGGGCAGTATTCCTCTCCTAACCTGGAAATGCACTATCTTAAGCTTGGCTTCCTAGTGCTCTTTCAAATTAGTTGTTTTTATAAATTCCTCCCCATATGGTAAGGGGAGGTTAGGAGGGGTTAAGAGTATTTAAGGACTTTTTAACTCCCCTAGCCCCTCTTTCAACAAAGAGGGGGACTCGAAAATAACTTAGTTGACAAAGCTTTCGCTTTTCGCGATTGCCGTTCATACGGAGCAAGGTATTCGTTCGGTTCTTGCTGCGAAATGCGCTAGGCATATCAAGAACTAAACTATACGTCGAGCTCGCTCATGCGAAAACCGGGCTATTCCTTGTGCTGCAGATATGTTGTTAACATTTCAATCGATTACGCATTGCGGCCTGAAAGATTTCTGCCGCTGGTGGGCAAGCCCCGCGGATTCGCTGCCGGAATGTTTGTCGTGGCGCTTTGTCTGCTTGTTCTCAGCCTGGAATCACCGGCACAACCGGCTACTGCGAGACAGCTGCACATCGATGGCCGGCCGATACGGGAGCTGGCGGTCGACAGCAGCGGCGCGATCTACGCCGCGAGCGATACCATGTTGTTTAAGCGCCGTATGCCGGATTCGGTCTGGCTGCCCCGCGCTGCGCACAGCGGTCTGCCTCATTTGATTGCGATGGGCGAAGGGCTGCTGCTGAGCGGGCGGGGAATCGATTGCCTTGGCGACGGTAGCTCGGAAGCCCTGCGCCGCAGCGGCGACGGCGGACATAACTGGGATACGGTGTTTGTCGATGGCGCTACACCCGTCGGGTATTGGCATGGACGCGTCTATGCAATTAGCTGCGGCATTTTGACAAGCGTGGATCACGGTCTGAGCTGGCGCATGCTGCCGGGCGCTTCGGCGGACGGCGATATTAACGATCTGCTGCCGCGATCCGGCGGTAAGCTCGTGATCGTCTCATTCTTTGCCGACACGCAATTTCAGGAAGTAGTGGCGCTCGAAATCGAGGGCAGGCGGAGCAGAAGCCGGCGTCTGCTGTATCGAAGTTTTGGTCCGGCCGCGCTGGCTGGCTTTGAGGATGGCCGGTTGTTGCTGGGTTCGCGCCGCGGCGTCTTCCTCAGCGAGGATCACGGCAAAAGCTGGCGCGCGGAGAAGCAGGGTCTGGAGTCCCTGCTCAACGAATGGGCGCCGCAGGAGAACGACGGCCGTCGATTTGTGTATGATATCTGTATTAACGAGCACAACGGACAGATTTACATCGCTACCCGCAATGGCGTATTCAGAAAGAGCGAGAGTAGCTGGGCCGCATTCGTTCTGACTGATGCCCCGGCTGTCCGTCTGATCCTGCTTGGAGATTCCTTAGCGATTCAAACGATCAATCGCGAGATTTTCCTGGCCGCGCTACCCTGAATTCGGAAAAAACATATATCCGAAACTCATCTCAAAAGCCCATTTTCGGTGGAATTCACCGATTTGCGATCACAGTCCGACTGCCGAGAAGACCGATTTAATGCGCTTGGCAGACTTTGTCAGATCGATCCAAGTTTTTACTGTATAACCAAGCACCAATTTTTGAGATTGCTTTCAGATAATGCATTAAACAAAAATATCACTGCAGTACCAGCAGTTATTGAAGAAGCAGGAGGTGAGATTGAGTCTGAAAACGGTAGTGGAGCTGCTGTGCTGTTGAAGGAGCCAAGTGAGTAAAAACATGATCTGCAGAAATGTATACAAATTCTGTAGTTCTGTTTATAAACCTGTCTCCCAAAAATCCATAAAATTGAAGGTGTAAGCGAGATAAGTGGCTTATGCAAGCTAACCCTTCACAGGAGCCATATTATGAAGAAAGCTTTAGTTATCGGACTAGCATCGATTCTACTCATGTCGATGAGTGGGGGGTGGCCTACTGCAATCGCTAATTCTTTTAATCAACACCGATCAAAGGAAAATACCATGACACGAGAAAATCTCACATCAGGAAAAAACGATATTGAATTCATTAGCCGAACGATGGGCGGTGAGCTAAAATTGGCTGCACATCTTTATATACCGGAAGGCTTTGATCAGGACAAGAAATATCCGGCTGTGGTGTATTCCGGCCCCTTTAACCAAGTCAAAGAACAAACAGGCGCAGTTTACGGCAAACAACTTGCCGAGCGCGGATACGTGACCATCGTTTTTGACCATCTCGGTTACGGTGACAGTGAGGGTGAAATCCGTAACGATGAAAATTCATTTGTGAAGATTGAAAGCATCCGCGATGCGGTAAGCTTTATGGGGACGCTTTCCTTTGTTGATCGTGAAAAGCTTTTTGGCCTCGGTGTTTGTGCATCAGGCGGGTATATGGCGCTTGTTGCCACAACAGACAAACGATTAAAAGCGATAGCATCAGTTTCCGGTATGATGGGCAATCAAGCTAGCTACTTCGAAACTATGGATCGTGAGACTATCACAGGCTTGATCGCTGCGCAGAATGCAGGCCGTCAGAGAGCATATGAAACCGGTGAAATTGAATATGTTGATGCACTTGGGATAGAAGCAGAAGCTGAGGCAATAAAAAAAGGGGCAACTCCTAGTGAGGGGTATGATTATTACATGACTGCACGTGCGGGTGCTGAAACATATCCTAACTACTCGCATCTGTCGCCCTCTTTTATGTTAGAAGCACCAATGCTGGCTGATGCAACAAGCTATGCGCATTATCTTTACACGCCATTCATTGGCATCGTGGGCGAAACAGCGATGGATCCAGCAAGCGGCGCTTTGTGTACAGGACCATTAACAAAAACTTTTTTCGATAATGCATCTGAACCGAAAAAGTTTGTTGAAATCAGCGGTGCAAGCCATGTGTCACTTTACGACATTCAAGGAGATGTAAGCCGCGCTGTTGATGCCATGGATGCTTTTTTCAAAAAACATGGAGGTGCAAAAAAAGCGCCAGCACAAACAGCAGCTGAGTGATGCGGAGAAATAAATCTGACAATGTAGAGAAAAAGCCGATTTCAACTCTATGAGTCGGATGATGTTGTTGGGTTCCTCGATGCCGCTGACCGGACCCTTACTATGAAAGGTCCAATTTTGTCACCAAATACTATGGGGTAGTAAGCATTGTCTTATTTTAGCTTCAACAGCATTTAGAAAATAATTTAGGGTGACTTTGCAATGAACGTAGAAAAAATCCATTTCAGTGATTTGAATGAGTACTACAGTTTCTTTGGGCTTCCAGCCGCAGAGCACCCTCTATTTTCTGTTGCTGTTACATCATCCGAAAATGCCAGCGATACGGAATCTTGCCCTGATCATGAAATGCTTATAAGCAGTGACTTTTATTCCATATCGCTCAAACATATTATATCGGGTGAAATCTTCTATGGCCGCACAAAATATGATTGTAAAAACGGCACGATGATCTTCATGGCTCCAAAGCAGGAAATCAGGCTGAAAGGGTTAACAGTTGAATCAACAGGTAGGGTAATTAATTTTCATGAAGACTTTATCCGTGGGCATAAGATCAAGGAAGAGATCAAGAAATACCATTTTTTCAGCTATGCGGTGAATGAAGCGCTGCATCTATCGCCCAAAGAAGAGCAAATGATGTCCAGCTTCATTGACCAGATTGAAGCCGAACATCACAATAATCAGGACGAATTCAGTAAAGAGCTGATTCTTTCCCAGCTGGATACGTTGCTGATATATGCCAACCGCTTTTATCACCGTCAGTTCCTGCACCGCAAAGAAATCAGCTCTGACATGCTGGATAGCTTCATCGATGAGGTGGAGAAATATATGGCAGCCAACCAGCTGGATGAGAAAACCATCCCCACTATTGAAGAAATAGCCAGCGTCATGGCAATGACACCTCGTTACTTAAGCGATGCGCTCAAAGTGGAAACCGGCAAAACGGCGATGGAGAATCTGCATCTGCACATGATCGATAAAGCAAAAGATCTGCTGCTTGAATCAGATGCATCGGTGGCAACGGTGGCTTATCAGTTGGGATTCGAATATCCACAATATTTTGCGCGGCTATTCAAGAAGAAAACCGGCATGACACCAACCGAATATCGAAGGTCAGTGCATTAAGAGAGATGATGATCAAGGATATTCATTTTTTCAATTATTGCCGTCCGCGGACTCTGTTAACACGCTTCAATTTGCCGAACAGGCAGGGAAATCTTTAACTCCACCAGAACGCTTCTGTGCGATTCACCCACGCAATTCCGCCGGAGTGGCAGGCGAGTATATCACCGTCCGCTGATTGCCTTCCGCCTGTTAAAGTCGCGGACCCTGCAGTATATGTCCCATTGCGCGTCGCTCTCCGTCTGCCTGGCAAACGCAACGTAGATCCGACACATGCTGGATTGTCGAGTCCGGGTCAACGAGTTGTGAAATGTCGGTGCCAACAACAGCCAGACAGGTTGTAGTCATTGTGTGAGCTTTGAGTTGTTTACATCCGGCAAGGGCAGAGGAGTTAAATCGCAGGACTCGCGCAAACTTCATTCTGGCAGCATTGGTATCCGCGACGATCTTCCTGTCTTGAGCCATAATGTTAACGTAGTGCTATTTCAAGAAAGTTTAATATAGCTTCTCTCTCCTTGGGGTAGGGGGGAGAAGCGGACTGAGCGCCGAATGGGGAGGATTTATGAATATCAAAGGACCTCCAAACTCCGCTAGCCCTTTTTCCAAAAGAAGAGTAGCTTTTGAGAAAGCTACGTTAAACACTAGTGGTCTCCGAGTCGCGCAAAAAGCTCACAGGCAGTCTAGCTGCTGTTAGGTCAATCACCGCTGTCGCTGGCGAATGAGCCCCAGCCCGGTCCCGCATTTCCGCGACTCTCTGTTGTCGGCCACTACCGGCATCTGATCAAAGGACGCAAGTTCTGAAGCCACCGGGCGCCGGCCTTGCAATGACCTGCAGAACTGCTACAGGCAAAACCGCCACATGAAATCTAATGTCGCCACGTGTTCATAATCCAGTGGAGTGTCCGGGTTGAATTTGAAAAGGTACGCGCGGTAGATCAGGCCGATATTAAATGTTGAATTCACTTGGTAATAGAAGTTTGTAATGAGTCCAAGATTCCGTGACGCTTTGTTTTCGAGAATTTCACTTTCGGAAAAATAGTCCGGCACAAACTTGCGAATGACGAGCCACCGGTTAATCGCGAAGCTCAGACCATATCCGATCGAGAAGGGATAAAGGTTTTGATTATCGGTCAGGTTCAATGATTGAGAGACCAAATGGTCGATATCGCCCGCTCGGTCCATCAGACCCAAAAATTCCGCTGTGCCATTCAGGGAGTATTCCAGGGCAATGAAACTCCGATCGGCGTACTGGTACTCGAATCCTCCTTCCAGACCGACCCATCCGGTCTGACTCTTGCGGGATGTGTTCGCCGGATGAAGACTGATGCTGTTGATGTAGGGCAGCCCAAGTTTTAATCTGATGTCTCCTTGCTGCGGAGCAGTTGAAGTCTGAGAATACAATATACCGCCGGAGATACACAGTAAAGCCAGGATCAGGGATCGCAGGCCATTAATGAAATTCAGCATGTCTGTTCACAGCACGAATGTTAGACGATATGATCGCTGTCAATGATCGTAGGGAGGAAGTCAGCGAAGTTATTAAACCTCAATCAAGTAAAAAGATGCATGTTACTGTCGTCTGTAATGCTGATTACACTAGTGTGGAAGGAATTTGACCCGGCAGGATTTCCGAGAGGCCTTCATAAGCTGGCTCCATGAGCTCGAAGGGCATTGCAGAATTTGTCCATGCGATATTGTAAGTTTGATCAGTCATCCGGCGTCATTGTTTGAATGATCAGATCAATTCACAAAGCGGGAGAATGCGGCTGATGTACCATGGATTCAAAGCGCTTCGTTGTGCGGCACCGGCGGCGATTCTGTGTCTGGCGTTGTCTGGACTGTTTTCCTGTTCCGATTCAGTTCCGCCGGCGCATCTGGTGACGATCGACAAGGTGTTTCGCGATCTGGATGTGCCGACCCGGACATTGCTTGTCGATGCCTTGCAGCCGCGCGTCCTGCGTCTGGCGGGCGGAACCTCGATCGCAATTCCCGACAGCGCCTTTCGCGATGCGCAGGGCGGACTCGTCAGCGGTGAAGTCAGTTTGAGCTGGCGTGAGTTTCACACGGCGGCCGATATCATTGCGGCGGGAATTCCGATGAGCTACCAGGATAGCGGCGGCGTCATTCAACAGCTTGAATCCGGCGGGATGTTCGAGCTGAACGCCGAGGCTCGGGGAGAGCCGGTATTTATTGCCGAGGGCAGGCAAATCGAAGTGACGCTGGCAACGAAGTATGAAGGCGATTTCGACATGTACTACCTGGAAGAGCAGACGCCGTTGCTTGAACCTGGCGCGGCGGATCGGGATCGCGAGGGTGAAGCCGGTCCCGGAGAACATTCTTCCGCTACGCAACCTGCGCAGTATCGCTGGCAAAAAATTGCCGATCGGACGCCTGAACCCGCGGTCGCCATTCGGGACTCGGTTGAGGACCGTGGTCCCATGTTTCGGCTGCAATTCGATACGATAAACTACCCCGAGACCGGGACGCTGGCGGCACTGGAGTGGGAATTCCAGGGACAGGCGGAAGAGATGAGCCCCTTGCATGCAAGCAATGAGTGGGCTTTAAGCGAAGGCTGGGTGGAAGCCTCAATCAGCCGGCCGCAGCATCAACACCAGCTTCGGCGAAGCCTTTCCTTAGAGCGAAACGGCTACTGGTCGCCGACCGAAATACAGGTCTTGCCCGACGACAGCGGCTTTATCAGTTTCGGCCCTGACAGTGCCCATATATGGGATTGGCGCGGCGCGAGGCGGGCATCCTTCGGCAGGGTCAATCCGCAACATCACATTGCCTTTGCGCCCGACGGCGGCTCCATGATGATCTGGGACAAGCGCAGTCATATCAGGCTCAGGGATATGACCGGCGGCCTTCTTGCGAATCTCGGACGATCGAGCGGCCATCGTTTTTTGGCCGGGGGGAAGCGTATCCTCAGCTATAGCTTTATGCCAAAGACCTTGTACCTGTCTAATCTGAAAGGTCAGCGGCTGCTGCAGATCGGCCTAAGCAAGGAGCCGAATCGCTGGGACCGGTTTCCGGACGAGTTGATTAAACAAGATGATTCGAGTCCCGATGCCGAATGGTCTCGGCATGATCGCGAAACCCTGCGTGGGTATCATTGGGATGTTTCCACTGGCAGGGACTACTTGCTTGTTTACTCGCCGAAAGGCATCTGCGTATTCGACACTGATGGCAAGCAGCTCGACTCGATGGCTAACACATGGGCGCATCGCATCGAATTTGTTCCCGCAAATGACGCGATTGTCTTGCACAATACAATTGATGGTCGGGTTCAGGTCTGGGACTGGCGGAATAGCAAGCTTCACAGTTTCCGCTGCGATACCGCTTCGTCTACACATCAGCACTACTGGCTAGCAAATCCACGGCAGCCGCAGCTTGTCTTCGCGTCCCATACCCGTCGTGGTAAACACTTTATCCGACCACTGAGAATGTGGAATTGGCAACGCGACGAAGAACATATTCTCCAATGCGAGGATGCCGTGGCCGACCTAAGCTTTTCCCCGGAGGGGCGATTCTTGTTTACGCATGACACAAGCGTTACGCGGCTTCACTTGTGGGATTGTACGACAGGTAGGCAACAAGTACTCCCTCTTTTACAGAAGGCGAGACAGACTGGCGGGTCGGGGTGTTCCGAGACAAGTCTGGAATTCATCCTCGGACCTATTTTTCTGGACCCGGCAGTGTATTGGCAAATCAGGCCAGTGGTCGACTCATCTGCAAGTCAAAGGCGATTGGTACGAATGCTGTTTTCCACATCCCAAGACGCGTATATCATTGGCGGCACAAACACGCTTGCCCTATGGGGATCTGATGGCGTGCTCCGGCGGGACTTCAGAGCCTACGATGCCGATATTCAGTGGGCTGTCTTCCTGGATGAGAAGCAGGTCATTTACAGTTGGAACACCTGCGGCGAAATTCAGCTCTGGAACTTCGAGGGTGAGTTGCTCCGCCGGATTACAATCGGCGGCAAATCTGCCAACGTCAGATATCTTGCGCAATTAGATGCTTTCCTGGTATACCCTGATTTCAGGCACAGTCGTTTGTATGATTTTGACGGAGGTCTGTTGGCTGAATTTTTGTCGGTAGGACCGATCTACAACAGTCCTGATTTACAGCGGATGTTTATAATGTCGCAGCAGTTTGATGCGGTGTCGCTGGTAGAACTGCTCACCGACTCAAACCCGGCCGATGTGGTCCAATTAGCGCTTGCCAACGAAACCAAGGCTTTTTACACATTTGTGCAGGACGGAGAGAATATCCGTTCGGCATTCAGGCAATACCGCTCTGCTGTCGCAGACAGAGAGGATGCGGAACAAGAGCGGCTTAAGACGGAGCGAGCAGTCCTGCGACGTTTTGAAATCGCGCAGTTCGGCATCTACAATTGGGATATAGTGCTTAAACAGGAGGGGCACATCGCCTGCTCGGCGGAGTTTGATTTTGGCGGCGGTACGTACTACAATGACATCAGCGTCTTCCTGATCACCGGACGCAACCGAACAGCAGTGGTGAAATACGACAATGGCAGCCGGGACAAATTCAGCTTTGATCCCGCTTCGCGCAATATGCTGTTGGCCGTTTTGCCGGAAAACAAGGTCGCGCTCTTCACTGAAGAGGATTTCGCCGCTCTTGATGTAGAGGCGATCCGCCGCGATGGGAGTTTTACGTTCAGGATGCGAGATGGCGGTAGGATCACGAATAATGAAGAGTTGCGACGTCTGCTTCCTGCGGCGATTTAAATGTTGGCAGCGTAGAGGCTTGTGTGATTAGAATCTGCATTGTGCCGGTTGACAGTTTTTGGAAAGCTATGGTCTCGGTCTTCGGCTCCGCTCAGCCCTCGGAGTAAAGTCTAGAGACTTCACACTTCGCGTTGACTCGGAAGCCTTACCCCTCGTGGGCTTCGGCTCCGCTCAGCCCTCGGAGTAAAGTCTGGAGACTTCACACTTCGCGTTGACTCGGAAGCCTTACCCCTCGTGGGCTGAGCGAAGCCGAAGCCCACTTCCAACTCTGGTGGTGTGTTTAGTGAGAGAGTAACTGAGTTTAATTGAGGCTTGGGAAGTGTGAGATCCGGTCTTCGGCTCCGCTCAGCCCTCGGAGTAAAGTCTGGAGACTTCACACTTCGCGTTGATTTGGAATCCTTGCCCCTCGTGGGCTGAGCGAAGCCGAAGCCCACTGACTTTTTGATTAACCCTAGCCGAGCGCTCGTTAAGTGTTTAATTGGTGGTTGACATGGTTTGCCGGGTGCTGTGAGTGCAATTTGCAAGCTGTGCGAAACATCGTTTGAAAAATTACGCCTCGTCTCTATTGACTGACCCTGGTCCCAGCTATCTGATTTAAATTGCATATTTCCGTTAAACATCCGTTTTTGGTCGATCTTCAGCAAACAGTCGCAAATTCGCTGCCCGGCCCGTTTTTCTATATCCGCTGCTTTCGTTTTTCGCCCCAATGTTCAAGCGCCTTCTGCACCTCTTCCAGCTTGATGGGTTTGCTGAGGTAGTCATCCATGCCGGCGGCCAGATAGCTTTCGCGGTCGCCCTCGAGGGCGTTGGCGGTCATCGCAATGATGGTAGGACGTTCATCGGCAGCTCGTTCCGCCGTGATATGCCGTGTTGCCGTGACGCCGTCCATCACCGGCATCTGAATATCCATCAATACGATATCGTAGGGACGCAGCTTAAGCATTGCCAGGGCCTCTTCGCCATTGGCCGCAACATCTGCGCGATAGCCCATTTTTTGCAGCAGGCGCTGAGCGATTTTTTGATTGACAGTGTTGTCCTCGGCGAGCAGGATGCTGAGCGGCAGACGTTCGGCCAGCCGACGGTCGATTTTCCTGTCGGCAGGGAGAGCCTGGGTCGCCGTCTGTTCATCCTGAAGAACGGCGTTGACCAGCTCGTCCAGTAGTCGCGTCTGTTTGACGGGCTTCATCACATAGCTGCAGAAGAGACCGGGCGCCGACTGACGAAACTCTTCGGGTCTGCCGATCGAGCTGAGAAGAATCAGCGGTAGATGCGCGCCGCCGTCAAGCATACGAATACGGCGAGCCAACTCGACGCCGTCCATTCCCGGCATAGCATAATCCAGGATCCCGAGATCGAACTTCTGTCCCTGTTTAAGTGCCTGCAGTGCCTGTTCACCAGAGGCGACGGTGAAGGCTTGCAAGTTCCACCGCTCGCACTGCAGATGCAGGATGCGGCGATTCGTGGCGTTGTCATCGACGATCAAAACGCGTTTGCCTTCCAGACTGGTGTGGGTGGCGTGTCGACGGCTCGGCGGGATATGCTCGGCCGCTTTTGCGCGAATCGTGAAAGCAAAGGTCGAACCGTGGCCCTCGCTGCTGGTTACCCAGATCCGTCCTCCCATAAACTCGCTCAGTTTAGCGCTGATCGCGAGGCCCAAGCCTGTTCCGCCGTAATGCCGGGTCGTCGAGACGTCGACCTGCGAAAAAGGCTTAAACAGGCGTTCGATCTTGTCGGCTGGAATACCGATGCCGCTGTCACGTACCGCGAAGCGCAGCGTAAAACCATGATCATCGGCTTCGTCAACCTGTACCGTTACAAGAACTTCACCTTCCTGTGTAAATTTGACGGCATTCCCGATCAGATTGACCAGCACCTGGCGCAATCGCGTGCTGTTGCCTTCGATATGCTGCGGTACGTCGGCATCGAACTGGCACAGCAGCTCCACCTTCTTTTCGTGAGCTTTCAGCGCGAAGAGTTCCAACGACTCCTCGACGCAGGAAGGCAGGTCGAAAGGGTGAATATCGAGTTCCAGCGTGCCCGTTTCAAATTTCGAATAATCGAGAATATCGTTGATGATTGTCAATAGATTGTCGCCGCTGACTCTGATGGTCTCGGCGTACTCGCGCTGCTCGGCGCTAAGGCTTGTTTCCATCAACAAGCCTGTCATACCGATCACACCGTTCATAGGGGTTCGAATCTCATGACTCATCATTGCCAGGAAGTCCGATTTAGCCCTTCCGGCAGCATCGGCTGCCTCTTTGGCAACACGCGTATTCAGCAGCTCCTGGATACTGCTGAAACTGGCGCGGACGACGATCAGAACGAAGAATGCCCCCATACAAAAGACAAGGCCTGTCAGCACCAGGATGTATTCTTGCAATTCAGCCAACAAGAGTCCTATCGCCGCCAGATAGCCAAGCATAAAAAACAACATCAGCCCGATCAAAATGCTCCAGGTGCGATATTGCGGCGTTTCCCTGGTAAGCGGGAGAATCTTTCGACTCTGCAAGGCCGCGAAGACAAGCAAGAGTGCTCCCCCGAAAATCAGTCCGACTGTCAGCAATTCACCTGTGTCCATATACCTTACACGCAGCAGAGAATTGTTAGGCTTATCCGAGCGATGTGAAAATACGACAAATGTCGAAAGTGGAAGGGAAATAAGTAGTCCTGTGCCAAATCCACATCGACAAATACGCATTTCGTTACGCGCTGTTGCCTGTTGAGTTTTACCGAGATGGCTCTGAACGAAGTGGGTTAGCTGACAGGATATGGATAGAATAATCCGGAAGCGGCAGCCAGGCGATATTCATTCGCAGGGGACCTGCACCTACCGGCGCCCGTATTAGAAGCACTGCCGCTTGCCAAGAGAATTTGAGTGCACTTATCGGTGCTTGGCCGGGCTGACGAATTGTGCCAGAATTCCGATAGCAGTATTCAGGATAAAGGATCCACTGCTCCTGTTGCCGTCCATTGAACGGATATTTTTCCAATGCGGCCAGCCGGCAGCGTTTCGATCAGATCAAGCTTGGTTTCTAACCAGGCTGACTATAGCGAAGTACCTGCTACTGGAACACTCACAATCAACTATACTCCGGTCTTGATGTCGGGCGGGGTATGGATACGATGTGAAAAAACGGAATGAAAAAGCGTTTCAATTCGAGGAAACAAGGCTGGCTTTCACCTGCTTTTGGGGCAATGCAGGCAATGTGGAATTGACGGAGCGCATAGCGCTGATACTCCGCCGATTGTGAAACATTGTGGGTGTGTACAGCGCGAGCTTATCTTTCCGCTAAGGAATACCATTGTAGGGTGAATGTCCTGCCGTCGACATTAATAGCGAATAGTAATTGCTTTCGTCGAAGATGAAGCTGTCGAGTCGTTAAACAGCCTGAGAGTTAGCCAGAGGCTGTTTCGTCGGGGTGGAGGCATTTCGGCAAGTGGAATGAGTGGCGGTTCGGATGGCTTCGTGGCGTCGAAGTCCGTGAACTATTTTGTTTAAAGTAAATTGCGCTTGAGTCCAAGGGCTTGTGAGGAGAGAGCTGAGGCGTTTAATTGAGGTGAGGATGAGTAAAGGTATTATAGTCGTCAGATTAGTTGTTGGGGCAACTGTAATTCGCAATCAGAGTGACCCTCCGGGCCCTCCCTCCGCCACCACCTTCCAACATCGACCTCGAAATCACGGCACAGCTCAACTCCGCCAATCACTCCGCAATCAACGCTATCCCAGCAAAATGCCGATCTCAATTTTTCTCATGCTCAGTACTGAATTGCTACAACATTAGCAATGCCCGGGCACAATTCCTAAGTAGATCCCGCTGTTCTGCCTCACAAACAGTTAAACGGTCTGCCGGATAGACTTAACGGCCGGCAAATCCATGTTTGCGATGCCAGGTCGGCGCTAGCAATGTTGTTGAACGAAGTGTCGCTACAGGGCATGGCCGAATACGCGGATCAAACCTCCTGATATCAGCCCCTAGCGTCGCGAACTGCGATTGCCCGGTAGTATGTTGCTCCACAGCCCGACCACCGATTCCTAATTGCCGGGCGTCGGTCCGCTGCCGATATGAAGCGTGGAGGACTAACGAAGCACGAGCACGGAGCCTGCCGCAGATTCGCCCGCCGCGCTTAAACGCCAGGCATAGAGTCCGGACGGGAGATGACCGTTGCGCCAGCTGAGGTGATGACGTCCGGAGCCCCGCATCTGATCGATCAGCGTGGCGACAATTCGCCCGCGCAGGTCCGTAATATACAAGCGTACCAGGCAGCCCGCGCGCAGGGAGAAGCTGAATTGAGTGCTGCCGCTGCCGGGAATTGCTGATATCTCTTCTAATTCAAGCATTGTGACGTCCAATACTGAATCTTCTGCAACATTCGTCGGCGGCAAAACGCTGCGGTAGACCCCGCGGCGTTGCGTCCCTGCAAAGAGTGTCTGGTCGGCGCTTAGACTGCGGACACTGCGGCTGCCTAGAGCTGCGTTGGCCAGACGCCAGCTGTCCCCGCCGTCGCTGGAGCGAAAGACGCCGCTGTTGCTGGCGGCGAAGACCGACTCCCGGTAGGCCTGAACGTCATAGATCGCCGGCGGATCGGTCTCGAGAAAAGCTGCAAGCCAGGTCGTTCCGCCGTCCGTCGAGCGGAAGAGACCGCGTGTCTGGGCGTTGTTGCCGGCATAACCGGCAAACAAGCCGCCGCGATGACAGTACAGCGTTTGCAGACCCGCGGCCGGGAGATTGGACGGTAGCGACTCCCAGGTCAGTCCATCGTCGGTCGAGCGCAGCAAGGGACCTTGCGGGCTGCCGATGTAGAGTGCGGCATCGTCGGCAGCCAGGTAGCGAAAAGAGACGTCAGGCAGGGCATCGCTGATGTCGATCCAGCTGGCGGCGGCGTCTGTCGTGCGAAACGTAGCGCTCTCCGTCATGGCAATCCAGGTTGAGCGGGCCGAGCCGAGTCCCAGGATGCGTTGGCCGTCGAAGGGGGTGGCATACCTGTTCCATTGCAGGCCAATGCCATCCTGCGTTCGGCTGGAGCGGAAAAGCGCCGATTCACCTCCCAGGAGGATCAGGTTGGGATTGACGCCGTGAAGAGCGGAGAGCTCATCAAAGGGGCCGTTTGGCAGTATGCTCAGCCAGGTCCTGCCTTCGTCAACGCTACGGAAGAGCTCGGCGCTGCCGTGCGGAATCGCCAGGAGCGTTCCCTCTGCGCTTGTCATCAGGCGTACATCGCTATCGACAAAACCGTGATTCGCCGCTGTCCATTCCGCACCAGGAGCGCTGGAACGCAGAACGGCATCCGGCCGTGTGCCAAGCAGTAGAGGCGGCCTTGTGAAGTCAAATGCCCTGACGGGCCGTTCACGCAGCAAGGGCAATGCCTGCGACCATTCGGCTGCCGAGGCCGGGGCCTGCCAGAGTCCTTTATCCGATGTAAGATAGAGGGTTGCTGCACTGACGCGGAAGTCGTTTACATCGAAGGTGCCGAGCCCATGGTTAAAAGGCGACCAGTCATTACCTTCATTGGTGGAACGATACAGCAGCTCCGGAACGAGAAAGGGTGATTCGAACAAGACATAATAATCGCCGTCGAAGAGGGCGAGCGATGCGATGAAGGAATCCACGAGGTCGGCGCTGACCTCGCGCCAGCTCGTGCCGCTATCCGATGAGTGATAGACTGTCGAGCCGTTGCTGAATAAAATTCCCTCAGCCTCCACAGCCAGATGATCAACGGGTGTGTCGGCGGGCAGACCCTTATCCAGGACGAGCCAGGACGAGCCGAAGTCTGTGCTGGCAAGCAATCCCGCAGAGGAAGCGACCAGCAGACGGTCGGCAGCCAGAGCGAGGTCTGTCGAGTTGAAATTGAGGTCATCACTAAAGATCTGTCCGACATTGCTCCAGGAGTCACCCTGATCGCCGCTACGGTAGATTCCGGCCGGTCCGCTCACAAAAAGCATCGAATTCCAGGACAGAAGATTCCGCATCCGGAGGCGGTCGCCCCAGGGCAATAATGGCAGCTTGTCGGTGATATCGGACCATGAATCGCCGCCGTCGACAGAGCGAAACAGTGCATTGCGATTGCCGGCAAACAATACTTCATCGATGCGGGCGAATTGTGTCGCGACTCCATGGATCGGACCTGTGCTTTGTTCCCAGACAACTACCTGAGCCTGGACAAAGGCATGGTAGCGAGGAACAGCGAGCAAGACGATTGCAAGATAAATGTTCATTCTTGACATTGCAGTCTCCTGAAAGAACTAATCAAAGGATACATAGCTGCGGCGAGTGGAGTCTTGCAATTGCCTCTGTCCGGTCAGACTGTTGAATCCAGGGCAGTCTGAGAGTGCCTGCGGTGCGCATACCGCGCAAGCATGCACAGCGTCCCACTAAGCTATGCAGCACCTGGTCGAATTCAGATTTAAACATCACGTAAAAATCACGTAGACTGTGCGTGGCTTCTCCGGTGTTGTCGCTCTCGCATTGTCTGACGACGCTCCGCATCATCCTAAGTGCAGGAAAACGCTATTTTGTATATTGTCAGGTCGGCGGATAGTCGATGGCGATCCATGAAGTGAATTGACGCCATTGTGGTCCGACATACGATTCTTTATTTTTTGAGGCACAGGACGAGCGCTGGATAAATCAAGGTCGGCTTCGTCGGATGGAAGCATACATTTGTGCGGGCTCGAAAAAACGTTTGCTCTTATGCTGGAATAAATGTGCTGTATTTTGACCGTTGTAAGCAATGACAGCCAAGTGCACGACAAGTGCTCAAGATATTAACCGTCAAAAGAGTATTATCATGAATACAATGATCCGCCCGTTTCGTGAACAGTTTAAGTTCACAAACTTTAGCATGAGACTGGTTTTGAATGATATGAACGATGAGGACGCCATTAAACGCGCACGCAACGGCGCGGGCTGTTCGTTCATCTGGATTGTCGGTCATTTGATGCACTACCGGCATTTGGCTTTGCGGGCTGTGGGGCAGGAAAAGCCCAACCCCTGGGCCGAACAGTTCGATTCGACGCCAGCAAACGACGGCAGCGGCTATCCGTCCGTCGCGGCGCTGCGGGAACCGTGGAATGATCTCGCGGCTACGCTCGACGAGACACTGCAGGACGTCAACGATGAGCAGCTGCTGCGGGTACTGCCTAATCCCAATAGTCCGCATAGCGAACGAACGCTGCTTGATGCAATAGTTTTTTACACTTTTCACGAAGCCAACCACATGGGTGCGCTCAGCATGCTGCGGCTCGAGCTTGGCCTTTCGTCGCTTTCCGGCCTTGTTGTGGCTTCATTCAATAAGAAATGATATCGGCATTGCTGGATTTCCCCTCATGGTTGCCATCCATACTGCCGCGATCGATTTCGATGTCAAACACTAATGTTAACTCGCTGAAAAAGCAGGGATCCTGCCGACAAATTCTATGCCGGCAAGATCCCGGTCTGCTAATCAAATAAAATGCGTCCCGGCTAACGCACGATATTCATTGGCTGCACATGGGTTTTGCCCTGTGCAGTCAGACGCAGAAAATATGCACCCGCAGGAAGATCAGCTACATTATGGCTGAGCTGATACCTTGCGGCTTTGTGAAAACCTTCGGCCAATACGGCCAGCGTCCGTCCCATCGGATTAAGCAATTCGAGCTTCACTTCCATGGCCTCGTCGAGCTGATAGCTTAAGCTGAAGGTCGCGCTGGCCGGATTGGGTCGCGGCTGCCGCAGGACAAAGGGCAATTCAGGAGTGCTGCTCTCTTCATCTACCTGGGTACGGATCGGTCCCGGCAGCGGCTTGACGGGGAAATCGACCAGTCGTATCTGCTTAATGGCGTTAATCGTAGCCGTCGGCAGTCCGTCAACGTAGGTTTCGCATTTGATTTCGCGATTCGTCCAGATACTCTTCCTCGTGCGCGTGCTTAGTTCATCAATATAGCCCAGGACATGTTCTTCTCCGTCAGGCGGATCTGTGACATAGTCTTTATGTCCAAAGTAGTTATCTTCGAAAGTCGTTCCGGACCACGTTCGATTGTCGGAAAAGTTACCCTGTTTCCAGGTTGCGATAACGACGTTTTCGAGTCTGAATTCCCTGTCATATGAAAGACTCGCACAAGACTGATCAAAATCATCGATTGACACGGAGGGGTCGCTGAAACTCGGGCCGCAGATGTCGGCGACGGTCCAGCCGCCATCCACATCCCAGGTAATGCGTTTAATTGCAATCGGCGTATTCCAGCCGTCGTCCTCCATCGACACGAATGCGGGGGTTGACCATCGATCCATCGCCGCGGACACGCCGACAGCCAACTCACCGGCAGTGACGGCATCCTGATGTCCCCATCCGCCGGGCGGATCACTGCTAAAGACAGACGAGTTTCCTTCGAGATCGTCGAGATCCCCGGCGTGATCTCCACGGACTTCTCCATTGGGAACGCCATTTATTGACGGGGGGGAATATGTAATACTCGTATTATTGTAGGCTTTCCAGCGCAGCGCATAGTATCCCCAATAATCTGAGTAAAAGTCGGCGTATCCATCCGCGTAATTGGAGCCGAATTTTGACATCTCATAAGTGTCAGTCGAGCCTCGCTTGTTGCTGAAGCGAATGCCGACCGTATAGACGCCGTCGCAGTCAGCTACCCGGATCGGCTCGTCGATCAGGCAGCCGTCGAAGGGCAGGGCATGATCGATTCCGAGGTTGCCGTTCAGCTCCGCGCAGAAGTATTCATGCGGCTCGCAGGGACCCGTCGGTAGCTGTGTCTTGAATGTGAAGCCGACCGGCGCCGTGATGGGAAAACTCCCGTCAGTGATGCCGCCGACGAGTATGCTGCCGCTGTTGCTGAAGGCGACATCGTGCGCCGCCTCGTTGTCGCTGTCGCCAAGGAAGACGCCGCCGAGCACACCCGTTAGGCCGGCTTCGATCTGGATGACAAAGCCGTCCGTATTGTTTACTTCGCCTTCTACCGGGAAATCGCCGGAGTTAGTGGAGCCGGCAACCAGTATATCGCCCGCATCCTGGGACAGCGGATCATAGATAGCCAGCGAGTAGGGAATGTCGTCG
>JANQRB010000045.1 GCA_028284775.1 Candidatus Kapaibacterium sp.
GACCCCGATGAAGAGCGGGAAACGGGACGCGAACTGCTGGAAACCGAACGAGCGCTGGCGGACTTTCTGGCCCTGCGCGACTGGCTGCCGGATGTGGAGCGCAGAATGAGTTCGGGCGAGTTTGCCGCGATGGTCAAAACGCGAATGCTGCGCGATCTTCAGGTGCGGGAGTCGATTCTTCAGTTTCACGAACGAAGCAAGGCCGTTAAGGGCGTCTCGCAGATCAGGAAACTGGAGCTGATGGAGGAAGTGGAAAAAGACGCCCGCGCCTTTACGGCATTCCTGGCTTTGCTCGACGAACTGGCCTACATTTACGAGGAGCGTTACCCCGGCGCAAAGCGTCCCTGCCGGGACTATGTGGAACGTCTGCGCACAGCGGCGCAATCCCAACGCTACCAGGTCCGCGAAAAGCTCGGATTCGGCGTGACCATTACTTCAATCGAGCAGATTCGCAATATTCCTTTCCGGGTAACTATTGTTTGCGGAGTCGTCGACGGCGAGTTCCCGGCGGTCTATATGCCGGAGTCCTTTCTGGGGAAGGAGCTGCCCGAAACGGAGGAGCGCTTTCTGAAGCGCGAACGCCTTCAGTTTTATCAGGCGCTCACCAATGGTGCGGAACATTTCAGCGCTGCTCTTAAGCAGGTCTACATTACCTACCCGCGCTTTCGGGACAGCGAAGAACTGGTGCGCTCGCCGTTTCTGGACGCATTGTTAAAAGTCAGTACCCTGGATGCCGTGGGGCGGGTGATCGATGTGGCGGCGCTGTGGGCCTCATCCTCTACTTCGCCTGCGGACCTGCCCGCCGATCTCAATTTCCTGACTGCAATTGCTTCCGGGGAAGAAATGCTGCATGCCGTCGGCCGATTGACGCTTGCGGAAGGCGATGCGGAGCCGGAAAGCGGCATCCCGTCCCTCGTAGAAAAGTTGCTGTTGTTAACGTCGGACGAAGCCCGGCGCAGCGAAGCGAGCCGGGTGGTGCACACCGTCAGGACCAGCAAGGCGCGGGCCCTGCAAGAGACGGCACCACAACTGCTGCTGCCCGAGCTAACTCCGGCGGCGCAGGAGTCACTGCGGCGGACGGCCGAACGCCCGTTTTCCGTTTCGGTCCTCGAGCTCTATGCCAAGTGTCCTTTTCAGTTTTTCGCCGACCGAATGCTGGCCCTGGAGCGCCGGGAAGAATTCGACACGATGCTCTCCCCGCTGGAGCGCGGTTCTTTTCTGCATCGCATTCTCTTCCGCTTTTATCGCCACTTGCAGGACGAGCAGCGCCAGGCCGATGACAGTTTTGTCGTTGAAGCGAACCAGGCCGGCCTGCCGCCTATAATAACCGTGTGGCTCGATCCGAATGAGGCCGACCGTTATCTCGCACTGCTCCGCAAGATTGCTGAGGAAGAAAGCGAACATATCCATTTCGATCATCCCTTTTTCGAAATTGAGAAGGAAGAGCTGCTCGGCGGCGACCATCAGCCGGGTAAGCTGCAATTGTGGCTGCGGGAAGAGTTAAAGCGCGTGTCGATGCCCTGGGGATTTCAACCTGCCCTGTTCGAGTTCGCCTTCGGGGGACGCGGCGTTGAAGGCCAGGGCTTTGCCATTCCGCCGATTCAGATAAACGACGATTTGCGCTTACGCGGTAAAGTCGATCGCATCGAGATTGCTCCCGTCGATAACGCGGCGAACAAGCCCGCTCTTCAGTTTATGATCGGAGACTACAAGACAGGTGTCGCCCGCAGGTTGCCGGGCAATGCCGACATTGCGCGCGGAGTTTCATTCCAAATGCCCCTTTACACTGTCGCGACGGCGTGGATTCTGCGGGAATATTATCAGATCGAAGCGCTGCCGCTCGCCAGTGTGTATTATTCGCTGACGCCAGAAGTCAGCAGGACCGCTGGCGGTGTTAAGAGCGATTCGCATCGTTTTGTCCTGCTGCCGAAGGATACCGCCTTAGGCGCGACGGTTAAACGCAGCAGCCGGCAGGTGGTAGAAAACGAAGCCGCCGCCGCCCTTGCGATCGAGCAATCGGTTGAGAGCGCTTCCCGGATCGTTCGCGACATCGGCAGCGGCCGTTTCCCCGTTGACCCTTTCGATCCGAACAAAGTTTGTGCCTACTGCCACTTCCAGGCCGTGTGCCGCATCAAGGAATCCTTAAACAGGCACTGAGGCTCGCGACGCACTCCGACCCTGTCTGTGCCGTCGCAGCAAGAGCAAGCCGTCACCGGAACCGTTCTCGGAGAGCCACTACGAGGCAGAAAACTAACAGGGCGTCCCCCAACGCCTAAGGCCCAAATGCCGACGTTCACTCAATACAAGCTGACGCTGGCCCTATGAAAATTGGCCTCGACGCCGCCTGTACCTAAGTTAAGCCACCCGTACCACGCTGCGAATCGGAGGATTACTGTACCGACCGAGATCATTCTTCCTCCGAAGAACTAGCATCTTTGATCGCCTGTTTAACAACGTGCAAGGCCCAGTGTTCGCAGAGCAATGGGTACTACCATCTATTTGTTTCTTTAATTCATTACTTGGAAGAAAGTTCTATGCGCAGGTTCAATTTAACAATTCCGCGATTGGCCGCATTGCTGGCCCTTTGCGCGGCCCTTCCTCTTTTGGCCCTTGCCAGCCAGGTGACAACGAACAGTACAGTAGCTGAATCGGTCCGGATGACGCTGCATCTCAGCGATCTGACGACGCAGACGACAACGATTACAAGTGGTGTTAATATTACTAATACCGCAACGCACGTCGCGGCGCTTGAGATCAATGGTGCAACCTTGCTTGTCGGTGAAAGTGGGCAGATCACGCTGCCTTCCGGCACGGTCATCAAGGTCAGCGTCAGGTCCTCCTCCAGCGGTTGGATTGAGATTATCGATATGGATGAGCTATTGTAGGCCCATATCCACTCACGGCACTTCATAACTGTTTATTGTCGCCGGGGAGCCTGCCGGGACCCTCGAATCCTGCGGGTTCCCCCTTTAATTCCGCCGCACCGTTTCGGCGTCCGCGCATTTCCCACAGCGCGAGCCCAAGCGTAGACAGCCATACGACATACTCGATCAGATACGCCTCCTGCGGCGGTGAACTGAGGTAGATCGCATAACTCGCCATACTTGCCAGGGCGAAAAAGATCAGCCAGCGAAAGCCCACCAGACAGTTGATAAGCAGGAGGGGCACGAAGTACCAGGTATGAACCTTGCCGGCGAGGATCAGGGCGAAGAAGAAACTTAACAAAAGCGCGGCGTACAAATCCCTGCTTGTCCGAATGCGGTAGAGCAGAGCGACCGCGAGGACAACGGCGATTTTTAGCAGGCTAAGGAGGCGTGGCGCCAACAGCCAATAGTTGTCCACTTCCAGCACATCCATCAGGGCATTCAGCGTATAAAGCGGCACACCGTTGAATTGCAGGATATTGGAGTAATAGTTAAAGGTGTCGATCAGGTTAAGCAGGGCGTCCGTCTGCCAGAAGAATGGCAGCATCCCGGCGAATGCCGCGAGAGCGCAGGCCGCTGCGGCGATGAAAGCACTGCGGCGGCCAAGGCGAATGATAGGCAGCAGCAGCACGCCCGGCAAGAATTTTAGCAGAAATGCGGCGCCCACCAGCAGACCGCTCCATCCTGCCGCAATGCCCTGGAGCGGACCTGCGATTTTGTCATCCGCTCCGCCGTCCGAGATCCCGGATTTCGGAGTCTGCCGGTGGCGGTACAACAGCCCGCTGCAATAAAGTAATGCTCCCAAAGGACCGACAATCAGTCCGTCGATATGCGACTGCCCGGCAATCTCCACTACCGGCAGCGGAACAAGCAGGTACAGGCCGGCGGCCCGTCGGCTGAGCCGAAACAGCTTCAGGCTGCGCAGGAGAAACAAGAGTCCGACGGCTTCGGAGGCAATCAGGATAAGTTTCCAGATCAGGTTGGCCGCCTGCCACGAGTCGGAGAACAATGCGGCCGTAGCTGATGCCGCCGCAAAACAGAGCTGGGCGAGCGGCGGATAGATTGTGTGTACATCTTTGTAATCCAGGATGGCGTAGAGCTCGCTGCCCTGTAAGGCGGCCAACTCGGGCGCCGCCGGCGCATAGAGATATGGATTAAACCCCTCGGCCAGTACACTGCCGTCCCAGAGATAGCGCAGAACATCATCTGAAAGCCATGGATCCATAGTCAACAGTATGAGGCGCGGCAGCGCAAACACCAGCCAAAAGACAAGCTGCGGCCTTTTGGCGCTGTCGATCGGATAGCCAAGAGCGTGCAGGCCGATGAAGGAATGAACGGCAAAGACGATCAGAAACAGATCGGTAGATGCGCGGCTCGGCTCGATCAGGGGATAAGCGATAAAGAGAAGGCAAAACGTTGCCAGACTGAAGGACGGCTGAATCACCGGAGCTATGCTTTGTTGGGTTCGTTGCGCATTTTCATTCGGATGGAGGTGAGCGTGCCGTTGCCGGTATCCTGAAAATCGACGGATTCGGCAAAAGCTTTGATCAGGAATATTCCGCGGCCGCCTTCGCGCAGCAGGTTGTCGGGATGGAGAGGATCGGGAATCGAGTCGATATCAAAACCTTCGCCTTCATCTTTAACCGTTATCTTAAGCCGCTCGTTTTCAACGGCGACGGTTATTTCGACACTCTTGGCGGAATCGCGTTTGTTGCCGTGGTTGATTGCATTGTTGACGGCTTCGGTCAGGACGACAACCGCATTGTGATAGCAAGGCTCATCCATCGACTGTTTCTCGACCGTCGACGCGAGGAAGGCTTCGAGCTTGCTGAGGTTTTTTGTGTCGCTCGATATTGATAAGCGCTGTTCCATTTGACCGCCGACTACGAATAACTAGAGGTTGACCTGCGTTGTAAGGAAGAGATTGGGAAAGCGACGCTGCTCGCGGCCGTCGGTAAACTCGAATTCAAACCATCCTTGAATTTCGAGCGACGATCCGGAACCGAACGCCAATCGAACAACACTCTCGGGCGCGATTGACTGCCGCAGAAACTCATCATCGACACCGGCGATCTGGCGCAGCTTTTTTTGATACAAAGCATAATAGCGTCCGCCGATTCCCACTTCCACTATGCCGGATGATGAAGAGAAAGCCAACAATCTACAAAAATGTTCATAATTTTCATCCTGAGGTGTCTCCGTGAAGTTCGACCAGCGAAACTGTCCCCGTTCGAAATATCGGGCAATAAGCTGGGATTCGAGGCGATGATGGCGCCCCACCTGCCAGCTAAGAGAATCGCGGTAGGAGATCTGTCGAAAAGAAAAGCTCGGTGAGGTGACTATCCGGTTCTCGAAATCGAAACTGGTAAAATTGGCCAGCACTTCGAAGCTGGGACGGGCGCTGAAGGAGCCGGCATCGATGACGAATCGCGGCTCCAGGCGAAATATGCGATTCCAGTTGTTTTGGGAGCTGCGCGCGGCCCGCAAAAACACCAGATGGGCAAATTTTAGTTCGGCGGTCAATTCACCGTAAAAGACATGCGAAAAACGCCGGGCAAAGGCCAGGGTCGCATTCAGGTTAAACTCATCGCGATCATCATTGTTGTCGGCGCTGGGAGTGTCGTAGCGCAGTAAGGAGCTTGCGACGGAAAACCGAAGCGAATCGGCCGATGAGAGCGGCCACAGCGATTCCAGCGATAGTCCCGTCCTGGCTGCCGAGTTGTCGCGCTGATTCTCCGTCTGGCGAAGGCTGCCGATCTGGGCATCATCCAGGTCGAAACGGTTGCTGATCACGTTGCTTTCATCGCGCTGATCGAACCAGATCCCGAGTGCGTGACTGCCGCCGGCGCCGGTATAGATACCCTTGAAATCCAGAAAAACGTGAAGGCGCTCCAGGGAACGCGTCACCTGCGTATTGTCCGCGCCGCTGACCGAACGGGCATAAAAACGGTCGATGATCGTGTTTTCAAGTGAGGTTTGCAGCGCGACATCAAACTGCGGCACGACGGGAAAATAAAGGCGTCCGTCGACGCGCCAGCGATTTTCGCCACGGGTCTCGAGGGCGATGGTGTCGAATTCCAGATTGTTAACCGTATCCTGGGCGCGAACAAAAGTATAGAAATCGCGACTGGAAGTTTTGTACGTTGCGTTGAAATCGATCCAACTGTTACCGGCAAAAAATCGCTGCAGATTGAAGGAGGCATCGCCGATGGTGTTCGACTGTCGGTTGCTCAGCTCCGAGTGAAAGACATTGGCGTCGGCATTGAGAATATAGTCATCCAGGTCGAAATCCCGCAGGGTCGAGCGACTTGCAAGCTCGAAGCCGCGGCTGGCGATGCCCAGTTGTTCACTGTAAACGCCGCCCAGGCTAGCTTCGCTGCGCAGTTGCGAACTTGCTGTCCAGCGCAGTCCGCTGCGCGCACTTCCCTGCAGAAGTTTGTTGATGCCCAGTGAACGCGAGTCATCCGAAAGGAGGCCGGAAAAACCGCTTATGAAGTCCAGGTTGTCGGCCAGCGGTAGGCTGAACTCCGCCAGACCATTGGCGTCATCGCGAATCGAGGTATTGCTGCCGCGAATAATCCGCCCTCGATAGTTGAAATCGAATGCCAGCTTTCCCAGGTCGCTTCCCAGAATGCCGACGATGCTGCCTCTGCCGCCACCTTCAAACAGAAATGTGTTGGTGTTTTTGCTGAAGCCATAGTTCAGACGCGGTGGAATATCGGAGGAATCAAGAGGCGTCGCCGCTTGAACCCAAGACGTCGCAGCAAGCAGGACCAGGACGAGCAGAATCCGGATGCATCGCATACGCTTCAATTGCCGGACTGCTTGTCTATTGGCGGGGTCTCGGCGCAGCGTCGGCGAAATGCGACGACGCGTTCGATTATCTCCTGACGCGACTCGCGTACCATAATGCGTTTGCCGCTCCGCAGCGTCAGCCTGGTGTCATGGGCCGTTTCGAGCGTTTCGATTTCATCGGCGCTGACCGTTATTTCTTCACCGTCGATACGAGTCAGATTGATCATGTGGGAGCATCCGAAAAGACTCATTTAATGCTTCCCCGCGGCAGGCGGCGGACGAGAGCGCTCAACATAGACAAAATGTGCTTTGCAATCAAGGTTTACGCTATCTGAGCTCGTCGGCGGAGCGCGGCAGTGGCGGATGCATGAAATTTTCGATGTGAAGGGCCTGGCCGCTTTGTTCATCGATCTCGATATGAACGCCGGAAATGCGACAGTCATGTTCGGCGCTCTCGTACTTGTGAGGCGTCTGCAGCGTGAAGCGTTTAAAAGCCACTTCCGTCCGCATGCCCAGTACGGAATCATAAGGTCCGGTCATACCGACATCGGTTATATAGGCGGTACCGCCGGGAAAGATGCGGGCGTCGGCTGTTTGCACGTGTGTATGCGTGCCGACAAGCGCGCTGATCTGGCCGTCCAGATATCGCGCAAGGGCCATTTTTTCGGCCGTCGCTTCGGCGTGCATATCGATGAAGATCATACTGGTTTCCGCCTTGAGCCGCGGCAGGAGACGTTCGGCGGTCTGGAAGGGACAGTCGATCGGCTGCATGAAGACGCGCCCCTGCAGATGGAGTACGGCAACCTTGCGTCCATCCGCCAGCTCGATAATCGCCTGGCCGCTGCCCGGGTTTTTACCCGGATAATTCTGGGGCCGTAACACGCGGCGATTGGAAGCCAGCAGCGGCCGAGATTTCCAGTTTTCCCAGACGTGGTTGCCCGTGGTGATGATGTTCGTACCAAGCTCGAAGATTGCTTCCGCTTCCTTTTGCGTGAGGCCCTTGCCGTTAACAATGTTTTCGCCGTTGACTATGACGACATCGGATTGGTAGTGCTCGCAAAACATCGGCAGGAATTTTTTTAGCGTGCGCAGGCCGGCTGCGCCAACCAGGTCACCAATAAACAAAAGTCGAAGCGTTCGTGCCACAGAATGTTCTCTTGTAAGGTCAGGAAGAAGGAGTCTCTCGTCGGTGCGCGGTGCGTGAGCCTGCCTGCCGGCGCCGGAATGTCAGTTAACGCGACAAATAATACTTATATTGCCTGCTGTCGCAGAATTATTTAGTTGGAGCGAAAGGCGGCGCGAGAGTAATGAGACAATACAAATATCCGATCGAAAATCATGAAAATCTATACCAAAACAGGTGACAAAGGTTCGACGGCTCTCTTTGGCGGACGTCGTGTTGCGAAAGACGATCTGCGTATCGAAGCCTACGGCACGGTCGACGAGCTGAATTCGTTTATCGGTCTCGCTGTGGCACAGGCGCCGGATTCACCCCTGAGCTCGCCCCTGCGTGACATCGCAGCCCATTTGTTTACCCTGGGCGCCGACCTCGCGACGCCCCTCTCGCCGCCGCCTCGCTACGCCATACCGCGCATCGACGACAGCCAGATTAACTGGCTCGAATCCATGATTGACGACTATGAAGAGTCTTTGCCGCCGCTTAAGTCCTTTATAGTGCCGGGCGGGACAGCGCTGGCGGCGGCGTTGCATCTGGCGCGAACCGTGTGCCGGCGCGCCGAACGCCGTACGGTCGCTTTAGCGGCGAGCGAAGATATCGGCAGCGCGCCGGTCCGATTTCTGAATCGACTGTCCGACTACCTTTTTGTCGCTGCCCGCTATGCCAATTTTCTGGCAGGCGAAGACGATATCCCCTGGCGCAATCCGGCCGCGGGTCAATAGAGCGGCGAATGCCTCGGGTCAAAATATCGATCCGGCAGTTTAGGCAGACACGGACATAAGAGCGAGAATCGGCGTTGCGAGCGTCGTACACAACCAACCGACAAGGCGTCCCAGCGGCGTAAAGTTAAGTAGCAGTATCAGGATGAAAATGCCGTAAAAACCGATCTGACGAATGGTGTCGCCGTGCGGATGCGGCAGGTAATTTGCAAGAAGATGCGAACCATCGAGCGGTGGAACCGGCAGCATGTTAAAGACAGCCAGGCCCACATTGAGCAGTATGCCGAGGTAGGTGATCTCAAAGATAAACTTCGCGGCTTCCGTCCCTGCGAGTCCAAACTGACCGAGCAGGTTAAACAGCAGGTACAGAATTCCGAGACTCAGGGCTATTGCGACGTTGGAAAGCGGCCCGGCAACGGCGATAATCGAATCATCGCGCCGCCAGTCTTTGAGATTCATCAGATTGACCGGTACAGGTTTGGCCCAGCCGATAAAAGTAAAGCCGGAACTCAGAATCATTACACAGGGTATAATCACCGTCCCGATCCAGTCGATATGAGCGAGCGGGTTGAGCGTAATGCGCCCGAGGCGTTTGGCTGTCGGATCTCCGAGTCTATCGGCGGTGACCGCGTGCGCGACTTCGTGAATGGTAAGCGACAAGAGAAGGACAGGCATGAGTAAAGCCAGATTCTGCATCCGGCCGGCGACGTCAAATTCCATTTCTCAAACTAAGATGGATGCATTGATTGACCAAACGGAATCAGAGCCGGAGGGCGCGTCGCGTTACTGATGGCGGTTCTGAATACGAAATATGTCATTCACATTGCCACGCAGCGTATCGAGCAAGTCAAGCTCGCCCGGTAGGGCCAGATCCCTGGCCATCATTGCCTGGATGACTTTCGATCCGCTGATATTGAAAATGATCGCTTCATTGAACTGCCGCGCATCGAGGGCGCCTTTGAGCGCTACCAGGACGTCGTGAAGCATCGATTGCAGTTTGTGGCGTTCTGCCAGTTCCACCTGTGAGAATTCTTCCAGCCGTTTCATTGTCTTGATTCCGTACGTAACTATTCACTTTTTTACCGTCTCCGGACTCTTTTTCCGACGTTGCTCGTGCCAGTATCGTGCAATCTCAGCTGAGAGCAGCAGAATCAGCGACGAATAATACAGCCAGATCGCGCTTACGATCAGCACGGCATAGGCTCCGTAGATTTTGCCGTAGGAAGCCAGATTGCCGACATACCAGTCATACAGAAAGCGCGCAGCGATCCAAAGGGTCGTGCAGATAAGGGTGCCGGTAAAATTGACGAAGCGCGGCTGCTTGCGGCTTGGAACGAAGTAAAAGACGAAATAGAAGAAGGCGGCGGCGATGACATAGGATGCGAGTTGTCCCGTCAGATAGGTAAAGCCTTCTGCCATACCGGGCGGAATCACATGTTGCCCAACGGAATCGATCAGGGTAAAGACCGTCGTCACGAGATTCGACAGTAAAACGATGAACATAAAAAGCAACATCGTGCCCAGGTCGTTGAGCTTGTGCACCAGGAAGAAGTGTTTGGGCCGGATCTCGAAAACGCCGTTCAGACCGGTCCGAATTGACCCGAACAGCGTCGTCGACACCCAGAGTAATGCCGGGATGCCGATCCATCCGATCTTGGCCGTTTTATCGAAGACAAGCTGTAATTCGGCCGCCACATGCAGCATCAAGCGTCGCGACGAGGCCTCCGGCGGAAGCGACTGCGCGATCAGGGATTCGATGACGTTCATCACATTGTGCGCATCGGCGAAAAGGCTGATGATGAAGACCATCGTCAATATGGTGGGCAGGAGAAACACCGCGATATTGAAGGTGATGCCGCCGGCCAGGAGAAAAATGTGATGGCGTCCGGCCGATTCCAATACGGCATTGATATGACGGTAAGCTGCCTTGAGATCGGCCCATCTGCGACGCCAGAAATTCTCGTTGCGGGCTTGTGCCTGGGGAGGGTGGTTCATCTGTCAGCCGGCCCGCTTGTGTTTGGAATATGCACTGCTTTCAGCCATTTTTGCTGCGAATGGACAATCAGGACGCAAAGGCTGCGCGCAAAGTTACATCCGCGCGCGGTATCGCCAAAGCCATTGGAACGGTCTTTTCCGCTGATGTTTTGATCAGCATTGTGGTCATGCTCTTCAGTGTGACGCTGGCGCGAACACTCGGAGCCGCGTCCCTGGGACTGTATGCCGAAGCCTTTGTCATACTGATCCTGTTCGAAATTATCGTGGATTTCGGCAGCGATTTGTATCTGGCGCAGCGCATAGGTGCTGATACGAGCGCCGCGGCAGGAGTATTGCGCCTGACACAGCGAGTTAAATTCGCGCTGTGGTCTCTCTTAGTGCTACCGGTTCTTCTTTTCATTTTCCTTAGCGAAAGCAGGGCGACATTTCTCCTGTTCGCGATACCGACTTTCTGGGTGCCCTTGCGTTCTTATTCTGGTTCCTGCACCGCTGCCCTGCGCGGATTCATGACGGTGCGGCCCCTGGCGCTTGTGCAGTCCCTGACGGTCGGGGCAATGCATTTGCTGGCCGCGGCCCTCTTGTTGCTGGATGGCAGTCTGCTGCAGGTCTTCGGCCTTTTTACCGTTTTCGAACTGCTGCGTGCACTTGCGCTGCACCGAGCCCTGACGCTCGTGATGCTCGATAAAGTGGCGACGCGGCCACCCACGCTGTCATCTTACTTCTCATCCTTTTTTTGGCGCGACGTGGCTCCGCTTGCCCTGCTCCGCCGCAATGCCGGGCGGGCCGGGATTAACGTATTGACGACGGCGGTGACGCGTGCCGTTATTCTTCTGCTCGAACGCCTGGTGGATCAGCTCGCCGTCGGATACTATTCCGCTGCGGCGCGATTTATCACGGCGGCGCGTATCCTGCCGGGAGCGATTTTTCAGATTCTGCTGCCCGAATTCTCGCATCGATTGTTTGTTAACAAGCCTACGCATGCCCGGCGGGTCTTTGCCGTTGCCTCAATCGTCGGCATAGTGGGAAGCCTCTGCATCATGCTGCTGGCGGAACCGCTGATCATATTTCTTTTCGGCGAGGAATTCAGAATATCGATTACCCTGCTGCAGATACTGGCATGGCGTTTCGCGAGTCTGATGCTGATGCACGTGCTGGAGGCATGGCTGCTCGCACTCGGCTATGAATCCGGGCTCAATTGTATCCTGGCGGTCGAGCTGACGATCATTGTCGGCGGCGCTCTATACTTCGTGCCGCAGGCCGGTCTGCCCGCTGTGGCCTGGGTTGCGCTGGCCGCGAGCGTGATTTCCGTGATCCTCTGCGCCGTGCTGGTTATATTTGTGAAAGCCCGGCGCAAAAAGGGACCCGGCCTTGAAACGGATTAACTCTTATGAAACGAGCATTGCGGTGCGCTGTCTGCGCTCTTCTGTGTCTGATTGTCGGCTGTGCCAATCCGCAGCCGCCGCCGGGCGGTCCGCCCGATACCGTGGCCCCGACAATCATCCGCAGCGACCCGCCGAACCGGACGACCGATTTTCATTCCACATCGCTGCGCGTTGAATTCAGCGAATACATACGCAAGGAAAAGGTGCGTGAAAGTATCTTCATTTCGCCGCCGATTGCCTTCGAGCTCTCCTGGGGCGGCACTGAACTCGAAATCGAGTTTACGGAAGATCTCGACAGCAATACGACCTATGCGCTGACCATAGGAACGGAATTCAGCGATTATCGCGGCAACAAGCCGGAGCAGGCCTTCACCCTGATCTTTGCTACCGGCGCTGTACTGGACAGCGGCGTCGTTGCCGGCAGACTGTTCGATCAACAGCCCGCGGGCGCTTTCATTTTTCTGTATCCGCTGCGGGAACTGGCCCCCGACACACTCAACCCGGCACATGTAATACCGCGCTATCGCACGCAGGTAGGAACGAACGGCGCTTTTGAATTTCAGGCCCTGCCCGCCGGCCGCTATCGGCTTTTCGCGATCCGCGATGAATTTCGCAATCTCGTGTACGATGTCGGCCAGGATGCCTTTGGCGCAGCTAATGAGGATATCGAGCTGTCCGAAGGCGGCCGCGCTCTCGCCAGCCTGCGTCTCCGCCCCGCTGACGACCTCGCAGCGCCTTTGCTCTATAGCGCCAGAGCCCTGAATCAGCATCGAATTGTCGCGACTTTCAGCGAAGGTCTCGACTCGGCATCCCTGCGGACGGCGGCATTTGCCGTTCGGGATTCGGCTGATACCAATCTGTCGCTGCCGCTGCGCGCGGTGTACGGCTCGCCTTCCGACAGCCTGGCAGTGCTTATCGAGACAGCGCTTCCGCTTGACTCGGCGCGGTCCTTGCAGCTCGGCGCTCTCCAAGTTAACGACATCGCGGGCAACCGGGTGAGCGATACCGCTCGCACGGCATTTTTTAGCGGCTCGGGGCAGCCCGACAGCTCAGCGCCGCAGTTCAGCTCGCTGCCGCTGCCCGACAGCAGCCGCAAGGTGCCGGTGGATGCGTCTTTTAGCTTCCGCTGGGATCGCGCGGTCGATCCTGCGGGCAGCGACGGCATCAGTCTGCATGATGCCGATGGGGCCGCCATCGATTGTCGCCGGCGCTGGATTGCCCCTAATGAATTTCGCCTGCTGCCCGATCAACTCTTGCAGGGCGATGCCTGGCACACGCTGCGGATACGGCAGGCGGTCCTGCGGAGTCTGAGTGGCATCGCGATGCCGGACACGCTTGTCGAACGCCATTTCGCGACGCTCGACACGCGAGATTTCGGCTCCCTGGCGGGCGTATTGTACGACTCGGCCGCCGGACCCGTCTCCTATGTGCTGACCCTCTCGTCCGGCAAGTCTGGCCTCCGCCGGCAATTGAAACTGGACAGCGCCGGCGTCTGGGAATTCGCGGATCTCCTGCCGGGCAGTTACCGAATCGATGTATTTTGCGATGAGAATGCCAATGGCCGCTACGATTACGGCGAGCCCTTTCCCTTTGCACCGGCGGAACGTTTCAAGGAGTTCCCAAGCGAATTTCGCGTGCGGGCGCGCTGGGATACGCAGGACATCGTCCTGGACATGCGTTGACATTATTGTTTGTTGATCTGGAATTCGCCCTATGGGACAGCCACGTATTTTTGTCGATGAAGATATTCCTCTGTTGGCTGAATCACTGGCTGCCTGCGCCGAGGTGCAGCGATTTAGCGGACGCAGGCTCAAAAGCGCCGACCTGGTCTCCTGCGATGCACTATGCGTGCGCGCCGTTACCCGCGTCGACAATTTGTTGCTGGAGGGGAGCAGCCTGCGCTTTGTCGGGAGCGCCACCTCGGGCAGCGACCACGTCGATCGGGACTACCTCAAACACCGGGGAATCGCCTTTGCCGATGCGCGCGGCTGCAACGCCAACGCCGTGGCCGAATATGTGGTGTACGCCATGCTCGCCTGGGCGGAGCGTCGCCAGACGACTCTGCATGGGAGAGCCATCGGCATTATTGGGCTCGGTCATATCGGCCGCAGGCTGGCGGCCTACGCCCATGGGCTGGGAATGACGGTGCTTGTTCACGATCCGCCGCTGCTAGAAAGCGGTTATGAATTGCCGGCCGCTTACCGCCATATGAGTCTGATCGACCTCTGCGCTGCCGCCCAGGTCGTCTCGACCCACGTCCCTTTTGTTGTGGGGGGAGCCCACCCTACGGTCCGGCTGCTTGGGGCTGAGGAATTCGAAGCGTTGCCCGAGCGCAGTCTGCTGGTGCACACATCCAGAGGCGGCGTGATTTGCGAGTCGGACCTGATGATGATGCTTGTCAACAAAGAAATCGATCTCGCCTTTGACGTATGGGAAAACGAGCCATTTGCGAATCCTTTGCTGGCGCGCCTTGCCTTTCCGGCCACACCGCATATCGCCGGCTACTCACTGGACGGCAAAGTGCGCGGAGCGCGAATGATAGGCCAGGCTGTGGCGGAGGCGATGGATCTGCAGCCGGATTTCGGGATATTCGAATTGCCGGTCAATGATGCGAGCTATTCGGCGGGGCACTTGCCGCAGGAGGCCGAACTGTGCCGCATCTTAACGGAGTCCCGTCATCTCGATCAAGACACTCGAGACTTTCGCAGCACGATGTTTGCAACGGATGCCGAACGCGCCGATTCCTTCGACCGGCAGCGACGCAACTACACTCTGCGTCGCGAGTCCTTGACGATAGAATCTCAATAGCAAGGCGATGTCCCTGCCGGAATGATGGCCGCTTTGGGATAGCCAGAAACAGGCTGTGCCGGCTGATGACCATTGTTCCGCCACCGATTATACTCCAGCGCAATCTTTCCCCACATGCAACACGCTTTGTTGTTAGGAGCGGCGCTCTCGAAAATTGGTACGATTCTTTCTTGGTGTACGTCAACGTCGCGCTATCAAAAACGGTGTGACATTGCTGCGGGCCGAAAATAGATTGGAAGCCAGGTGTGAGCGAGTCAAGGTGTGGTGAATAATAACCAGGGTGCGAATGAGCCGCAGTTACGGGACCGGTATTCGTCCGGCGGCAATAATTGAGGATTCAGTTGCCAATTGCTACATTGCGTGACGTGCTTTTGTACATTCGCAGAGCAGCGAATGATTTTAGAACTACGGGGAGCAATTCTCTATGGCAGACGACCAGGATACCACGGATGAAAAAGAAGTATCCGAGAAGAAATCCGGTCTGGGCACGGTTGCGATTATCGGCATCATTGCCGGCGCTCTTGTCGTGCAGGCCTTGATCGTTATTGTTGCGCTAATGGTTCTAAAGGACGATGGCGGGGAGCCGGCAAGCGCCAAGTCCGACAGTCAGACGGAAAAGCCCGCCGATGAGGACGACGAAGATGAAGATGCCGACCACGACGATGATGAGTACTCGGACATCGACGAGGAGGACGGCATCGAATACCGGCGGCCGGTAAAGCATATCGTGCAGTTGGACGATATTATCGTTAACCCGCGCGGCGCGGCTGCCAGTTATGTCGTTGTCGGGATCGGGCTCGAGATTCCCAGCGCGGAAGATGAGCCCTTGCTGGAACCGATAATGGTGCCTATCAAGCAGGTGATCAACGATCATTTTGCGATGCACAGAGTCGAGCGGCTCAAATCCCCGGAGTATCGCGACACCTTGCGTGTGGAGCTGCGTAAGAAGTTGCGGCCGTACTTTCGGGAGACAAGACTACTGAAGGTCTATTTCTCGAAATTTTTGATCCAATAGGCAGCCAATAAATTTGGCCTGCACAAGTTATGATACCTGAGGGTGCAAGGTCATCCTGCGGGATCAGCAGCGAGGTACAGCATGGGAATGGGCGACGTATTATCACAGCAGGAAATCGACAATCTATTGTCGGGCATGTCCGCCGGAACGATCCAGGTGGAAGATGTCCTGAATCAGCAGCTCGGCCAGCGCGAAGTCGCGACCTATGACTTTCGTCGGCCCAGTCGACTGTCGAAAAATCAGATTCGCACCTTCCAGAACGTGCACGAATCGCTGGCCGAATCGTTTGGCTACTATCTGGTTCAACGTCTTCAGACCATCGTTTCGATCAGCGTTTCTTCAGTTGATCAGTTGTTTTATTCCGAGTTCATCCTTTCGGTATCGACGCCGAGCTGTCTCTATGTATTTGATATCGAGGGGACGGACGGCAGCGGCATCCTGGAGGTGAGTCCGCAGCTTGCCTTCACGATGGTGGAGCGATTGCTGGGGGGCGGAACGGATGCGACCAAAAAGACGCGAGCGATTTCTTCGATCGAGCAGGCGGTAATCAAAGGTATTATCGAGCGCCTGTTCAGCGATTTGACAGCCGCATGGCGTTCGATCGGCGATATGCACTTTGTTTTTTCCCGCTTTGAGTCGGAGGCTGATTTTGTGCAGATCGCGCCGGGTTCCGAGATTGTGCTGGTCACGTCATTTGACGTCAACATCGGCACTAACTCTTACCTTATGAACCTTTGCTTCCCGACCTTCGCGCTGGAAGACATTATCGCCGGTCTGTCGCGGCGTCAGCTCACCGCCGGGCTGAAATCCCTGCAGGAGCGCAGTCACGAAAACGAGAGTATCGTTCGGCGCCAGATTGCGACGAGCTCCCTGCCCGTGGTGGCGGAGCTGGGGCATACCTCGCTCTCCGTCCGTGACGTGATGGACTTGCAGGAGGGCGATATCATTAAACTGGATACAAAGATCGACCAGGAGCTGCAGTTAAGTATCGGCGGCAAACGTAAACTTGCCGTTCGCCCCGGCACTGTCGATGGTAAAAAGGCGGTCCGTGTAATGCGCGAGCTGCGCAGCGACGAGATACTGGGGGACAGTTAGGGCCCCTCTCCCTGAATTGTTTGGACTGAAAAGCGGAGAAACATTATGACACAGGAAGAAATTGATGCTTTGATCACCAGTGGGGCGATCGAAAATAACGAAGAAGAAGTAGAAGAGGCCAGTGCACTGCCGCCCGAGGAAGATGCCGGGGTTTCAGTCGCCGACGTCGAATTTCCCACGCTGGAAACGCCGCGCGAAACCGAGGCCAGCTCGCTATCGCCGCTTGATCCCAAAATGGAGCTTTTGTATGACCTGCAACTGCCCGTGTCGATCGAACTAGGCCGTACGAACATGCTCATCAGAGACGTTCTGCGGCTCGGTCGCGGTTATGTTGTTGAATTCGACAAGCTGGCCAGCGAACCGGTTGATTTGCTGGTGAACGGTAAGAAGATAGCCGAGGGCGAAGTCGTCGTCATCGATAAACATTTCGGGATACGTATCACGACACTAGTCGATCCGGCTGACCGTGTCAAAGTCGGCACAAAACGTTGAGCTAGCCATGGACCCGAACGTACTTAATGCTTTTTTAACCTTGAGTTTCATCGTTGTCGGTCTTACGGTTGTCTTAATAATCGTTAAACGCTACGCCGCCGCCAATACCGCTAAAGGCGATGGCCCCGACATACGCGTCCTGCACCGTCTGGCGCTTCAGCCAAAGAAAAGTCTGTGCGTTGTTCTGGTGGTCGACCGTATCCTGGTACTGGGACTCAGCGACGATTCGATTACGACGCTCGCCGAAATCAGCGATCAGGAATCCGTGCAAAGGCTGATGCGCGAACCCGCGCATGCACTATCTGCCACCGGCGCCGCTGCACTTGCCAAGAAACTGCACTTTATTTCGCCTTCTGCCGCGCAGCGCAATGCCACTACCCGGGAGCCCGAACTATCCTTTGCGGCTTTCGTCAAGTCCATCGGCAGGAAATAGCATCACCGGCGAAAATTACTTGAAAATCATAGCTCAATTACGCATATTTATATGTTTTTGCAGCAGGTATGCGCTCGAGTCCATTTTCGGTACGTAGTGAAGCGAAAACGAAGCAGCGCCTCCAGATATCATCCTCCTGCCAAGAAGCAAAAAATCATTACCTGCGATCAGTCGTGACGACGCGTCTTTACTTAACATTTGGACAATGAAAAGTTAAAAGGCGTCAATAGTTCGGATTTGTTAAACAACGAGTAACCTGCGGGATTTCCATAGTGGCGTTTACCTTTTTTTCAAATGACATTGCCATAGACCTGGGAACGGCGAATACACTCATCTGGATGAAGGGGAGCGTGGTGCTCAATCAACCTTCGATCGTTGCTTTTGACCGCACCACCAAGCGGATCGTCGCCATCGGTGAGGAAGCGCAGAATATGGTTGGGAAAACACACCGCGATATCCGCACCATCCGTCCGCTGAAAGACGGGGTGATCGCAGACTTTGAAATTGCCGAAGGGATGCTTCGGGCCTTTATCCGCAAGATTTCGCCGGCCTGGCAGCCTGCGCGACGCGTTGTGATCTGTGTACCGTCGGGTATCACCGAGGTCGAAAAGCGCGCAGTTCGCGACAGCGCGGAGCATGCCGGCGCCAAAGAAGTGTATCTGATTGCCGAGCCGATGGCCGCGGCAATCGGTGTTGGCCTCAATGTAGCCGAACCCGTCGGCAACGTAATTGTCGATATCGGTGGCGGAACCACGGAGATTGCCGTCATAGCCCTTTCGGGCATTGTCAATGACGAGTCGATTCGGATCGCCGGCGATGAAATGACGAATGCCGTCATCCTGTTTTTCAAAAAAAATTACAACATCTTGATTGGGGAGCGCACTGCGGAGAATATTAAGTGTCAGGTCGGATCGGCAATGCCGCAGGACCCTGAAATCGAAATCGAAGTCAAAGGCCGTGACCTTGTCAATGGCATACCGCGCATGACCCAGGTAAGCTCCAAAGATATTCGCGATGCGCTCAATGAATCCGTGACGGTGATGATCGATGCGGTGCGCTCGCTGCTCGAGCGGACCCCGCCGGAGCTGGCGGCCGACATCTTCGACCGCGGTATTATGCTGACAGGCGGCGGCGCCTTGTTGAAAGGACTCAGCGAGCGCATCTGCAGAGAAACCAATCTCCCGGTGCATGTTGCCGAAGATCCGCTCACGGCCGTCGTGCGCGGTACCGGCAAGGTGCTGGATAATCTGAGCGAATTTTCCTCCGTACTCATCAAAAGCCGCCGATACTAGCGAATTCCATGTTTAAGCTCGTCAAAATTGTCGTTGAGTTTAAGGAATACATTACACTCTCGATGCTCATCATTATTTGTTTTGCATTGATGAGCATGGGAAATGCCGCCGAGTTGCGCGGGTTTCGGACGATTGTCGTGGGCGGTATCGGCGTCGCTCAGCGCTTGTTCGCCTGGGTGCCAAATCCGGTAGCACTGAAAAGTGAAAACAAAGCGCTGCGCGAGTTGAATTTTTATCTCAGCACCGAGTTCGCCAAATCCCGTAAAGCCCTGGTGGAAAATGAAAAGCTGCGCACAGCCCTCGAGTTTAAGGAAAGCCTGGACTTTCCGGTACTTTCCGCCGAGCTGGTCGGCCGCACGACGGCCGGTATGCGTAACTACGTGACGCTCAACGTCGGTCGCAACGACAAGGTGCAGGAGGGCATGGCCGTGATGACGGAGCGCGGCCTGGTTGGCAGCATAATCGCCGCGAGCGATAATTATTCTCTGGTGCAGCTTGTGATTAACATCCACACGCGAATCGCCGTTAAAGTAGAAGAGACGCGGGTGAATGGTATCCTGCTCTGGGAAGGCAGCGAGGAACTGCTGCTGACCAAAGTCGCTAAGTCGCTGGATGTGGAAGCCGGCGATAGGGTACTGACATCCGGCTACAGCACCAAGTATCCCGCCGGCATTGTCGTGGGGCAGATTACCCAGGTCCGCGATGACCCCAGCTCGCTGTTCCGCACCATCACTGTTCGTCCGCTCGTTAATTTCGAGACGCTTGAACAGGTGTTCGTACGCCTGGAGTTGCCGGACGCCGAGCGCCTTGCCTTGCGCAAGCAATTGGAAGAGAAACTCCGGACCAAAGAATAATATGCCGCTTTTTCACGATGAAAACAGGCTGATAACGGAGCAGTCGGCTCTGGACAATCCCGTGATACGCTATCTGGCGTATGGCATCGTTGTCGCCTTGCTGTCCATCGTGCAGTTGATTTTTTCCCCGATAATCGCGGTTGATAATATCTATCCCAATTTTCTGCTGATCTTTTGCGCGATCATCGCTTTGCGGGAAGGACAAATGGTCGGTCTCGTCGCTGCCTTCTGCGCCGGGCTGATCTATGATGTCATTTCAAACGATGTCATCGGCACGAACGCGCTGGCCAGCATCCTCGCCATCTTTCTGGTCGGCTACTTTCATCGCGAGGGGCGCTTTCGCCAGCTCGTCGGCAGCTATCGTTTTCTGATCCTCGTTTTAGTCGCGACCCTCGTTTTCAATCTGGTGTATCATATTCTGCGCATCGATACGAGTGAAGTCGATTTCCTGGGATTTTTTCTTAAGTATGGCATCGCGTCAACACTATACACCACCGTCATTGCGATTCTGCCCCTGTTGGTAATGGCGCGCAAGTCTGATATCTGAATGCGCGCCGGGACTGTTTATTCCACGATAAATGCTTCGCGACGCTTTAGCTGCGCCTGATGTCGCGGTCGCAGACTCTTTTCTCTGACCGACTTTTCGAGAATGTAGATAACGTCGAAAAAGGAACGGTAGGTATGGTGTGGAATGCGCTGTTTATTGCAGTGAGCCGCGAGCGCATCCTTGGCGAAAATAAGGTCGGCATGTTCGGCGGCGCAAGTGTCGGAATGTCCGTCGCCGACAAAGATTACGATCGCATCGGCCGGGGAGGCATTCAGCAAAACGTTGCGCTTGCAGGATGCGCAGAAGCAGGTGCAGGATTCGGTGGCGCCGGGGAACACGGGCCGCGGTTTCGCGCCGGCGGCAAAGTCGATTCGATTACAGTGCAGAGGCAGATGCGCCAGGCCGGCTTTTTTCAGGAGCGGTTCGATATAGGACGCGAAACCATCGCTGGCGACGGTCAAGGGCCAATCCTGTTCGGCGCAGAACCTGGTGAAGGGCAGGAAATAGGGATCGAGATCGAATTGCAGGACATAGTCGCGGATGTCCTGTTCGCCGGTACCAGAGGGAAAGCTGTCCAGGGTCAGTCGCCAGTATTCCGCTACGCTCAGCTCGCCATCCATCAGACGCCGGTGCAGCTCTTCGAAGGTGCCAAAGTGTTGCACAAAGGCATTTCCGATATCCTCCTGAGCTATCGTGCCGTCGAAGTCACAGAAGACGGTAACCGCATTCGGCCGGGCCGCCTTCTTAACCTGCCCTCCTGCTCCCGTCGCATTAGACATCGACCCGATTGCCGTCGTCGTCGTAGTGATAAAAACCCTGTCCCGTTTCTTTCCCGGTTCTGCCGGCGCGTTCCATCTGGCGCAAAAGGGTGCAGGGCCGATACCGCTCCTGGCCATACTCGCGATGCAAACCGTTCAGAACCGCAAGGACAACATCGAGGCCGATTGCGTCGGCCCATTCCAGCGGACCGCGCGGGTAATTGGTGCCAAGCCGCATGGCCGTGTCGATATCGGCGGGGTCGGCGACTCCTTCCATCACCGAGAATGCCGCCTCATTAATGATCATGCTTAGAATGCGCGGCAGAACGTAACCCGGACGGTCAGCGACCACTTCACAAGAAAAATCCAGGTGTTTAAAAAAACGTCGGGCGAGTGAAATCGCTTTCTCGTCAGTGCCGAGGGCCGGCGCGAGCTCGACGGAGCGGAGCTGGGGAAAGAGACCGGGCAAACCATTGAAACCGATGATACTGAAATCTTCGTAGAGCTCGCGTGCTTCGGTGGCGGTCTTGTCGGCGCTGACCGTCAGGACCACGGGCGAGTTGTTCTCACTTCGTTCATCCAGGATGTCCTGTGTCAGCGTGGAGAGGCCGTGAAGCCAGTTCATATCAATGATGAGTTCCACGTTGACCGGAATGCGATCGAATTCGGTGATGACGCGGTCTTTGAGCGACGCGGGTACCAGATCGGGTTCACCGACCAGCAGCATGAAATTGGCTTTATGCTCTGCCAGCAATGCCGCGAAATCCAGCGTTGGTTCGCCGCTGACGTCCCCAATCAACAATGTCGCCGGTTTTGCATCCGGCAATTCATAGAGCGACATATCGTTTTGGTATTTTTGTTGACAAATGAAGGAATGCAATTGCGCTGCAAAACTAGAACAATTTACCGCAACGGACAACAGGCTCGTGCCCGTCCTACCCCTCATTGCCCCGGATGGCTGTTGTACGCTCTGCTGCCCTTGCTCCTGCTCGCAGCGGGCAGCCTGAGGCCCGCCTTCGCCGACAGTAGCGCCGATTCTATCTATACCGGGCTCCTGCAGCGTTTTGTACAGGATGGTCTTGTCAATTATGCCGGCTTGTGTCAGGACCGGGCTTTAGCAGACTACTGCGACAATCTGGCGGCAACTCGACCGGAGGATCTCGGGAGCGATGCCGCGGCGATAGCCTTCTGGATCAATGTTTACAATGCCTTTACGCTGCGTCTCATCTGCGACCATTATCCGCTTGAGACTATTAATGATCTGCATTGGCTGAAGAGCCTGTATATTTCCATCCTGATCGGCAAGACCATCTGGGACAGCTATACCTTTAGGATCGACGGACGCGACTACACGCTGAATGAAGTTGAGCATGGCATCCTGCGCGCCAGGTATCGCGACAATCGGATTCACGGCGCGCTAGTCTGCGCCTCCATCTCATGCCCACCCCTTAGACGTGAAGCCTACCGTGCCGGTCGTCTTGACGAGCAACTTGACGACAATATGCGCGTGTGGTGTAACGACAGCAGTAAGAATCGCTACGACCCCGCTGCCAATACGCTTTATCTCTCGAAGATCTTCGACTGGTATGCTGCCGATTTCGAAACGGCGGAACACTCTCTGCTCGATGCGCTGCAGCCCTATCTGCCGCCGGATGCCCTGAGCGCAATGCAGCCGCGCCAGACCGATATCTCTATTTGCTTCCTTGAGTATGACTGGTCCTTAAACGAACAGTAAATTGCCTATATTTGTCGTTTTTCCACTTTTCGAAAGCGGACAGGGGGCTGTCATTGAGTAATTTGACGCAGCGTGTGTTAGTCGCAATTATCGGTGTACCTGCTATCCTGATCCTGACGGTGCTGGGAGGATGGTGGTTTTTCCTTTTCGTTCAAGTTGTAGCCGTCCTTGGCCTGAACGAATTTTTTTCAATGGCTTCACAGAAAGGCTGCCGGCCAAACCGCGCGCTTGGGCTGGGTGCCACGCTGGCGATCGGCTTCATGCTGTTTTTCATTGATGCAGCGCCATTTGTCTTTCTCGGCGAGATGCGCTTTTTCCTGATTGTCGCGATTGTGATGTTCCTGGCCCTGGCGACACTGATAGTGGAGTTATGGCGTGATAAACCACAGGCGATCGCCAATGTGAGCATTACCGGCTTCGGCGTGATGTACGTGGCTTTTTGTCTCGACAGTCTCCTCGGCATCCGCTCTTTGTTTGCCGCACCCTGGATTGACGTGCAGGCTTTTACAGCGTTGAACGGCGCCGAGCTTGAGTTGGCGAAAGAACGCTGGGCCTATATGATTGTTCTTTGCACCATCGTGGCGATCTGGATCTGCGACACGGCGGCCTACTTTGTCGGACTATCGATAGGCAAACACAAGCTATTTCCGCGGATCAGCCCGAAGAAATCCTGGGAAGGCGCGATTGGCGGCTTTCTCTTTTCCGGCCTGGGCTTCGCCCTGATGGCGCATTTCTGGCTGCCCGTCATACCGACGGTGCATGCGATAATTCTCGGTATCCTGATCGGCATTATCGGTCAGCTGGGCGACCTGAGCGAGTCGCTGCTTAAACGAGACGCCGGGATCAAGGACAGCTCGAACATCATTCCGGGCCACGGCGGTATTCTCGATCGCTTCGACAGCATCCTTTTCGTGGCGCCGCTGGTCTTTATCTATCTCAATATCTTATGGTACAAATAATGCCGCCGGCCTTTGACGCCCGTCGTAGCCGACCGGTACAACGCCTGCCTTGAAATCTTACCCGGCAATCTATACACGCTCACGCGCCGAGGAAGGCCTTCTTTTATCGCAATAGTTGCATCCGAATTGTGGCCCAGTCGGATCGGCCTGCCTCCTATTTTCAGGTCAGACGCAGCGGGGAGCAAGGCCGGGGAATCGGCATGACAGCAGTTTAGTGCGCTTCGGCCCAGTTGTCGCCGCTGCCCATACTCACCGTAACCGGTACTTCCCCGAGCGGCAGGGCATTTTCCATGTGTTCGCGGACCAACTGCGGCAGGATTTCGCTTTCTTCCGGCAGCATTTCAAAGACCAGTTCATCGTGTACCTGCAGCATCATCAGGGATTGAAGCTTTCGTTCCCGCATATCGCGATGGATGCGTACCATTGCGAGCTTGAGCATGTCGGCGGCGCTGCCCTGGATGGGCATATTGATTGCCGCCCGCTCGGCGGCCGTACGCATTACGCGATTGCCGGAGTTGATCTCGGGAAAGTGGCGGCGGCGGCCCAGCATCGTGGCTCCGTAGCCATTGGCGCGCGCATCTTCGATCGCCCGATCGATATAGTCTTTGATGCCCGGGTAGCTGGCAAAATAGGCCTCGATGATCGCCTTGCCTTCCGAGCGCGAAATACCGAGCCGCTGCGCCAGACCGAAGGCGCCGAGGCCATACATCAAGCCGAAGTTGACTGTTTTGGCGCGCCGGCGCATTTCGGCATCTACCTGATCGAGCGCCACGCCGAAGAGTTTGGCCGCCGTGGCGCTGTGAATGTCATGCCCGTGTTTGAAGGCATCGATCAGCGTGGGGTCGCCGCTGAAGTGCGCCATGATGCGCAGTTCGATTTGCGAATAGTCGGCCGAAAAAATGGTGGCGCCCGCTGCCTGCGGTACGAAAGCGCGCCGGATCTGTCGCCCCAGATCCGTGCGGATCGGGATGTTTTGCAAATTGGGGTCGGTTGATGACAGCCGTCCGGTGCTTGCAATCGTTTGGTTGTAATTCGTATGAATGCGTCCCGTTCGCGGATTCACCATCCTGGGCAGCGCGTCGACATAAGTCGATTTCAGTTTTGTAAGCTGACGGTATTCGATGATATACTGCGCGACCGGATAGCTGCGCGCAAGCTCATCCAGGACCGAGGCGTCAGTGCTGTATCCCGTCTTGGTTTTTTTCACCGGCGGAATCTGCATCTTTTCGAACAGGACGTCGCCGAGCTGCCTGGGCGAATCCAGGTTAAACTCGACGCCGGTCTCTTCGAAAATCTTTGCGCGCATGCTGACGGTTTCTTTGCCGATATACTCCGAGAGTTCGGCCAACATGCCCTGGTCGAGGCCGATGCCGTTGAATTCCATCGTCGCGAGCGGTGCAATCAGCTCGAATTCGGTTGTCCGGGCCAGATCGAGCAGGTCTTCTTTTTCCAGCGCCGGCTGCAGAGCCCCGCATAAGCGCAGGGTGATATCGGCATCCTCGCCGGCATAATCGGTAATTTGCTCCGGTGGCAGCTGATCCATCGTTTTCTGCTCTTTCTTTTTTTCGCCGATCAGAGTCGTGATGGACACGGGATCGTAATTCAGCCAGGTGCGCGCAAGCGTATCCATATTGTGCTTCTGGCCGGAATCCAGCACATAGCTGGCGAGCATCGTATCAAAGCCGATCGGCCCGACCTCGATGCCATAGCGTTTCAGCACCAGCATATCGTATTTGGCATTCTGTCCCACCTTGCCGATCGACGCATTTTCAAGGAGCGGTTTGAAGAGCGCGAGCAGCGCGCGCGCCTGTTCCGGCGCATGCGGCACCTGGCTGGCATCGCCGCTGAAGAGTGAATCCTGCACCTGTGCATCTTCTTTCATCTGGACGTCGTCCGCCAGTTCCTGCCAGTCGCTGAAGTCACGGTGCGGCGCAAACAATGGAATATACCAGGCGCGACCTTCTTCGGCTGAGAGCGACATGCCGACAATGTCGCAGCGCATCGGATCGACGCCGGTAGTTTCCGTGTCGAAAGCCAGCAGCGTGCAGTCCTTCAATTCCGTCACGAGCTTGCGAATGCCGCTGATCGTGTTGACAAATTCGTAGCGGTGCTCCGAGGTCGCCAGTGTCTTGTAGCCCGCTGTACCGCCGGCAGCCGACGCGGCTTCTCCCTCTGTCTGTGAGCCATCGCCATCCAGATCGATGCCGAAACGCTGGGGGATAACCCGGCGGAAATTGAGTGTCAGAAACAAGTCGCGCAGACCATCCAAGTCTTTGTCGCCGGGCTGGCAGGCTTTCAGATCGATCTCCATCGGCACATCCATGTGGATAGTGACCAGTTCTTTCGAGAGAAAGGCCATCTCCCGGTGCTCGACAAACTTTTTGACGACGGCCTGGCGGGGGATCTCATCAAGACGTTCATAGATATTTTCCACCGATCCGAATTGCTGCACGAGGGGTATCGCGGTCTTTTCGCCCACGCCTTTGACGCCGGGTACGTTATCGACCGAGTCGCCCATAATCGCCAGCACGTCGATCACCTGGTCCGGCGTCACGCCAAACTTCTCCTTAACGCCCTCGATGTCGATAATCGAATACTCGCCGCTGCTGCCGCTGGTGGGCCGGTAGATTTTAACGCGATCGTTAACGAGCTGCATGTAATCTTTGTCCGATGTCACGCAAAAGACATCGATATCGTGTTCCACGGCCCACTTGGTCATGGTGCCGATAATGTCGTCGGCTTCAAAGCCGGGTCGCTCGATCTGACTGATGCCGAGGTGTTTGATAAACTGTTTAATACGTTTGAGCTGCGGGACCAGCTCTTCGGGGAATTCCGGCCGGTTCGCTTTGTACTCGTCGTACATTTTATGCCGAAATGTCGGCTCGGCGGTGTCGAATACGATACAGACATAATCAGGCGACTCCTTTTCCAGGATGGTCCCGATGATATTCGCAAAGCCGAAGACGGCGCCGGTGGGCTCGCCGTTGGGAGCATTGAGCTTGGAACGTGACATTGCGTGGTATGCCCTGAAGACAATCGACATTGCGTCGAAAAGAAAGAGCCGTGCCATAGACTGCTACACTCGAAATCGGATCGAAAAACGAATTGCCGGCTCAGCCAGGGCGAAGGGTGCGCAGGGATTGCCGGAGCTTTGTGTAAATTGAGCGGTCAAATTACAGCAGAGTACTCGAAAAACCAATGGATGCGGCCCCGCGTGGAATACTCTCTCGGTACAGTCTTCGATGCAATCAAACAAGGCAAGCACATCTTTGTGGCAATTACCGGCGGTATCGGCAGCGGTAAAAGCCGGGTTGCCGACATTATTCGTTCGGCCGGCTATACGGTGCTCTCCGCCGATTCCATTGCCCAGGAGCTCATCGCGGAACGGGCCGACATTCGGCGTGACATTGCAGCTGTCCTCGGCGAGGATGCGCTGCTTCCCGATGGCAGGCTTGACAAGGATCGCGTCAGGCAAAAGGTGTTCGGGCCGACCGATAAGCATGCCGAGGCGCTGCGGCGCTTAAATGCGGCCGTCCATCCCTATGTCGTTGAAGAGTTGGCCGAACGGCTTGCCACGCTCTACGAGCAGGGCGCCTATTGTGTGTTTAACGAAACGGCGCTGGTCTTCGAGGCCGGTCTGGAAGAGTGTTACGATTATATCGTTGTCGTCGATGCACCGGAAGAGCTGCGGATCGAACGAGTTCTGGCGAGCCGATCGATCGATGAAGAGGATGTGCGCAACCGTATCAACATGCAGATGGCGGCGGAGCGCAAAAAGCAGATGGCCGATTTTGTGATCGATAACAGCGGCACGCCCGAGGCGCTGGAAAAAGCGACGAAGACGCTGCTGGTGATACTTCCCACCCTGGCGCCTCGCAAGGACGAATGACAGTACTTTGTAGATTGGCTTGTATTTCACGACGCAATTGCAGATGATTGCCGATGCGATTGTTGTCGGCCCTCGGGCCGCGCCAGCTTCGAATGACTCCAATCGCGTCGCGATACGATACGCTTACCCTTTGCTGTCCCGACAATGCAATCGTCAAAGAGATCCTGTATGCGCAATCACCTACTGTCGCCTCGCAAAAAAATCGGAATCGGCGTACTCACCGCCCTGTGCTTTTTCTGCTTGCTATTGATCGAGAATAAGTCGCTTTCAGGGAAGAACGATGCAGGCGAAAACAAGGCTGGCGAAGAGCCAATCAACGGGAACGAACTAGAAGCCGAGGACCTACTGCAGTCTTGGCAATATGACAGTGCCTTGCATAAATTCAACCTGGCGCTTGAGGACTACGAAAAGGCAAACAACTGGGCCGGCGTTGTACGGATCAAAGCAAAGACGGCTTCGGCGATGCGGCATTATGCCAAGGACTACGCAGCCGCAATGAAAACGCTTAACGAAGGTCTGAAAATTGCGGATGCCAGGCTGAGGCCGATCAGCGCGGAACGCGCCTGGTGCTTTCATCAAAAAGCGCATACATTTAGCGGACTCAATAAGCCCGACAGCGCAATTTTCATGTACAATACATCGCTAAAGATCGCAGATGAATTGCCCGTGGAGTCGAACGCCAAAGGGGACCTGATTTGTGATAATGTTTATTGGCTGGGATCGGTTAATTTCAGTCACTCGAGATTCGGACAAGCAATCGAAATCGCACGGCCTCGGCTGGCCTACATCGTATCTGCATTCGGCACTGAGAGTATTCAGGCCGCCCGGTTGTTTTATTTAGTCGGCGCATCATACGGTCGGCTGAATGATGTTGTTAATGCCAGAGAGTTCTTGGAATGTGCAAGGGATATTTATAAAGCGACAAGTGGTGAAAAGAGCTTCGGCAGTTATTCCACTTATGCGACACTGGGCAATGTATATCAAAAACTCGGTCGTTTCGACGAGGCCCTGAATTGCGGCCGAAGATCACGCGAGATTATGGTAGAGCTGCGAGGCGAACAGCACCCCTATGTCATTGATGCCTGGCAGGATATCGCTGGAATATACATGAAAGCGGGTCAGTATGAGAGAGCCCGACTAGCCCTGGAAAGCGCGGCATCCCTGATCGAGCTGACGCAAATGACCGTCGGCGAGAAAGACTATATGCGCGCTGTTTACTTATTTGATTACGCAGACTTGCTGAGTTTAACGGGACAGCATCGTGCTGCCATCGACTCGTTGCAGGAAATGATCCTTACTTGCCGTGGCATACTGGAAAAAGGTGATATTCTCTTTGCAATTGCCTTTAATAAGATGGCTGAATCCTGGCGATCGTTGGGTTTATGCAAGGCTGCCGCCACTTGCTATCAGTCGGCTATTAGCGAACTTGGTATTAAGGACTCGATGGCATTGGCACTGGGCGAACTGCCGAGTTCAATCTATTACGATCAATTCCTTGCACCGATATTGCTCGGTAAAGCCGATGCTCTGGAATGTTTGTCGGAAAATATGGCTTCAGATATCCCCAGATTGGATTCGGCATTGAAGGCATATCAACTGGCGTTCCGACTTATCGAGCGATCACGCCGTGGATTTAAGTCGAGCCGTTTCAAGAATGAACTGGCTGCCAGAGCTCATGAGGCGTATGAGAGGGCGCTGCGTCTTTGCGGCAGGCTGCACAAGTTAAGCAATGAGAGTAGATATCTGGATCTAGCGTTTGAATTTTTGGAACAATCGAAATCGATCAGCCATTGGGAATCATTGGTCGATGCTCAGGCCAAAAAAATCGGTGATATCCCTGATTCGATCCTGAAGCAGGAACGCAGGCTGCAACTGTTGGTGTATCAAACGGAAGAGCGTTTAATCAAAAATAAACAAGCACCTGAGGCAAGTGATCTCGAGCGACTGCTCTTTGATAGCAAAAGGACCTATGAAAGTTTTGTCGATGAATTAAAAATCCGCTATCCGAAGTACCATGCTCTCAAGTATCGAAAAGCGACGGCTGCGATCGATCAGGTCCGCCGTTACTTGCTTGGGCCGGACCGGGCGCTGGTCGAGTATTTCCTTTCGGACACAACGCTGGCGGTTTTTGCCATCGCCCGCGATACGCTCATGTTCGAGGTAGCTACGGTTGATTCAAACTTTACCGCTACGATTCATGAATTGAGGCATGCGATTCTAGATCGCGACTATGAGCACTACGTTAAGCTGGCGCTGGAAGTGTATCAGATTGTGCTGGCGCCGTATGCCGACATAATTTATGCGAAAGAGCTCATTGTTGTGCCTGACGGTGAACTCAGTCTGTTGCCATTCGAGGCTCTCCTGCGCCGACCTCCGCCGAATCTCAATCGGGACTTCTCCGAACTGGACTATGTTATCTACGAGCAGAATATCAGCTATGGCATTACGGCAACTTTGCTGGTGGATGCGGTCTCAACAGGGAGGAGTTTTGCGGACTTTGGAAAATTAGCGGGATTTGCGCCTTCATTCATGATTAACTAGTGCTTTGTCAATTTAGTTTATTTCAGTTCTCCTCTTTTGAAAGAGGGGCCAGGGGAGTTAGAAAGACCTTGAGAGTTCATAACCCCTCCCAGCCTCCCCTTTTTCAAAAGGGGAGGAGAATGCTAAAAAACTTATTTGAAAGAGAACTAGGCGTAATTAACAAAGTGAATTGCTGTCGTCCGCCGACTATCGCAGGATCAGAAGTTCGACCTTTAACGTTGGTGGATTCGTCTCATAGCTGGAAAAGAGGTTGACCATAACCAGGTACAAATTTCCTACACATGTTCAACAATTCGATCCAATTGTCAGTGAGGTTTCGGAATGCGAAAAAACGGCATGCCGTCTCGCGCTAAACTTGGAATTGTCGCACTCGCTCTGCTTACATGCTTCTTTTTTCTGATGCTTGAGAGCGAGGGACTCTCTGAAAAAAACGAAGCTGCTGAGGACGATACAGTATTTTATTCGATCAATCCGCACGAAAAAATTGCCAACCAATTTTTGCGCTCATGGCAGTACGACAGTGCGATGCGACATTTCAACATTGCCCTTGCCGAATGTGAAGAGGCAGGGAACTGGCGCGGCGTAGTCAGAATGAAGTGGAAATTGGCTTCGGCAATGAGTAATTATGCCAAGGATTACGCAAACGCGATGGAAACGATCAACGAAGGACTGGCAATTGCCAAGGCGAGGCTATCGCCCTATGATCCCGAGACTGCCTATTGTCTGCACTATCGTGCGCATATCTTCAGCGCCATGATGTTGCCCGACAGCGCTATTGCTATGTACCGGGCCGCGCTGAGGATCGGGGAGCACTTCTCTATAGCGCCGGAAACGAAAGCCGAAATTGTATACTTCAATACCTACTGGCTAAGTACAGTCTACCATAGTATTTCCGATTATCAGCAGGCCATTGAAACGCTGCAGCCGCATTTAGCCTACCTTGTCGAAGAAGCCGGTGCCGAGAGTTTCGAAGTCGGAAGATTGTTTCATCTCATCGGCCGGTCGTATGTCGGGCTGGGGGATATGATGAATGCCAGCGACTATCTGGCCTGCGCCGGGAAGATATTCGAAGGCTCCGGCGGATCGCCGAGCTTTGGCAGTTATTCCGCCAATGCATCGCTTGTTGCGGTGTACCTCGATCTCGGCAATACTGAGAAGGCTTTAGAGTACGCGCAGAAAGGATTGGAGATAATTGTTGCAATGCGCGGTGAACGGCACCCCTTTGCAATTGATTCATGGCAGTCTATCGCCCGTGTTTATGTGAAGATGGGTGAATTCGCTAAAGCGCAAGATGCTCTTAACCGGGCCGAATCACTGATCGAGCCAACACAAATGACCGACGGTCAAAAGGACCTTCAGCGAGCCACGTATCTGTCCGACTATGCGAGTCTGCGAATCGCCGAGGGCGAGTATCCTGCAGCAGCAGACTCTCTACAAAAAATGTTAGTCTTATGCCGTAAGGTGTTAAACAAGGGCAACAATCGATTCCTTTCGATTTACAACAGAATGGCTGAAGTGTTGCAGGCTCAGGGGCGCTGCCGCGAGGCATTTCAATGGTATCAACAGGTGTTTGCCGAAATTGGCGGGAAGGACTCGCTCGCTTTGTCGCAGGGAAACTTAAGCGAGTCGGTGAATTACGATCAATATCTTGTAGAGACATTGCTGGGCCAGGCTGAAGCATTGTGCTGTCTTGCCGCAAGTGACACTGACGGCATCAGGCAGTTGAATCGCGCACTGGAGGCTTATGACCTGGCCTTTCAGTTTGTCGAGCGATCGCGAAGAGGTCGAAAATCCGGCCGTTTCAAAAATGAACTTGCTTCGAAGAGTCATGAAGCATTCGCAAGTGCGATGGATGTTTGTCACGGGCTTTACAGTGTGACTAAAGACGGGAAATACCTGGAGCTGGCTTTCTCATTTATGGAACAATCCAAATCGATCAGTTTCAGGGAGTCTCTTGTCGATGCACGGGCCAAAAAGTTCGGCGGCATTCCCGATTCGATCCTGCGGCAGGAACGCAGGCTGCAACTGGCGGTGTATCAAGCGGAAGAGCGTTTGATCGAGAGTAAACAAAGCCGCGATGCTGATGCTCTTGAACGAGAGTTTTTTGATAGTAAAAGGACGTACGAAAGTTTTGTCGACGATCTGAAAGCCCGCTTTCCGAAGTACCATACGTTGAAGTACCGGACAACGACGTCCGATATCGATCAGGTTCGTCGTTACCTGCTTGCGCCGGATCGAGCGCTGATCGAGTATTTTCTGTCGGACTCGACGCTGGCGGCTTTTGTCATCGCTCGCGACACGCTCGTATTCGCGGTCACGACAATCGATACCAGCTTTGCCGATATGATTCATGAATTGCGGAATGCGATCATCACTCGTGATTATGAAGCATATGTTAATCCTGCGCTGACAGTGTATCAGCTTGTGCTGGCGCCGTATGCTGATATCCTGAAGGCGGAAGAGCTCATAGTGATTCCCGATGGCGAGCTAAGTCTGTTGCCCTTTGAGGCTCTCCTGCGCCGGCCTCCGACTAACCCCAATCGGGACTTCAGCGAGCTGGATTATGTCATTTACGAGCACAGCATCAGCTATGGCATATCGGCAACTTTACTGGTAGACGCCGCGCATCAAACAATGAATTTTGCAGACTTTTCGAAAACCGCCGGCTTTGCGCCTGCCTTTGAGATTAACTAATCGCACTGTCCGTATCGTCCGATTGGCTTAACTTTTCTTGCGGCCCCTGGCAATCAAAACGATGGCAGGCAACAAGATTAGGCTGACAACAGCCAGTATCTGATAGCCGAGGCGCAAATCGCGACTGCCTGCCAGTGCACGCTGATCGCCCATTGGCGCAAACCCGGCCCAATAAAAGGGAGCTGCCTCAGCGGGACCGGCCGCCCGCAGATACTTAAGTTTTGCTTCGCGCAGCGCTTTGTCCTTGCGCTGACCCTCGCCCAGATTGACGTATAGATCCGACATCATCAGCGAAGTCGAGCGGCTGTCCGGAATCGGCCATAAGCTGATAATCATGCTGGGACAGCCGGCATAGTGGAAGCCGCGGGCCAGACTCATGACGCCTTCGCCGCGAATCAGCTTGCCGTAACCTGTATTGCAGGCGCTTAATACGGCGAGCTTGGCCTGTAAGTCCATGCCATACAACTCATAGGTGTTTAAGTAACCGTCTTCGCCATCTGTTGCATCGGCCGCAAATACGATCCTGGAGAACATTGGTTTGTCATTGTCGACCACCGCATGCGTTGCAAGATGAATGATGTCTGCCTGCTGCGCGTTGGCTTTGAAGCTCGACTCGGTTGCTTTCGCGCCGACAAACTCTGCACCTTTGAACATGCTCGTCACCTTGGCGACTTCCTGCCGGGCCCAGGGTAAGGGCATCAGAGAGTTTCGCAGGGTATCGTCATGCTGCCGGGATGCCACGATACCGCGGACCCTTTCCGTGAGTGACTCGGCTTCAAGCGGCAGGCGCGCGCCGATTAAGACAAGCAACATCAGCAGGAAGCAATTGTTGAATATGAGTCGGCGGGAGCTATTCATGTTAGTGTGCCGGTGTTAACTATCGGTAAACTTTGGAAATGCGTATTTACTGACTCTACATGCCCCAGAGCTTCGACGGTGGAAACCCTATTCCAGATCACGCAGCAATGCGCGCGCCTTGCTCATATATTGTTCGTTGTCCGCGATTATGCTCTTCAGCGTTTCCGTCGCCGTGGCCAGGTCGCCGTTTTGAGCGAGGGCCAGCGCCAGATACCAGCGGGCATGTTCACTGATTGCCGTCTTGTCGTCGATAGCCGTTGCTTTGGATAAACTGGCAATCGCCGCCTCTGCCTTGGAGATGAATATCTGCGATATACCCAGATAGAGATAGCGTTCCGCCTCTTCGCTTTCGCTCATAGTACGAAAGGCCGCTTCCGCCGCTTCGTAGTCCTGTGCCTCGTACAGACGATAAGCTTCGGGCGCTGCGTCGGAGTCTACAGCGCTGCGGTCAATCGCATTTTGCAGCGGCAGATGCCGGAGGTAGTCAGCCAGAATGTTCTGATCGCGATCCCGGTTGAAGGTCAGTAGCAGCAGAGAGCTCATCAATACTGCAACTGCCGCCGCAGCGTAATAGAAGCGTCTACCGGGCTTCCGAAGGGGTACTGCCTGTTCCGTCTTCGCCGCTTGCGGCTGGCTGAGCTTGTCGGCAAGCGCCTGCTGAAGCAAGGTGATGTTCCCCTGAATTACTTCATCGTCGCCAATCTTGCGGGCGCCCTCGACAAGGTCTGCTCCCAGCTCGGAGTCGAGCAGAAACTTTTCAACCTCGTGTTTATCTTTGCCGGACAGCTTGTCTGCCGCATAATCGCGTAGCTTGCGATAGGGTACATCATCGGACGAAGAAAAAATGTCGTCTGGCCTGGAAGCTTGCGTATGTTCACTCATCCTGAGCTCCCATCTTTGAGAGTAAAATTGTTTTCAGACGCTTCTTACCATTCTGCAGATGGCTCTTGACCTGCTTTTCGGAGATCGCCAGATGTTCGGCGATATCCCGATAGGAAAACTGCTGGAAGTAAAAGAGCTCTATACACTGTTCCTGGGCCGCATTGAGCTGCCGCAGCGCCGACCGGATAAGATTGTTGTCAATCCCGGGAGACTCTTGCTGCAGCAAACGCTCCTTCCCTTCATTTTCAACCGCCAAATGAGTCAGATTGTACTCATCGGCCGGATACTCAGCTATGCCTGCCTGCCGTCTCACCTTCATCAGGCAATGGTTTTTGCTGACCGTATAGAGCCAGTTTCTGAAGTTACTGACAGGACCGCTACGGACGCCCGCGGCAATAATTTCAAATATCTCCATTGCCGAGTCGCGACTCTCCTCATCGTTCTTCAGATACTTTCGGCAGACCAGAAAGACCATTTCGAGATGCCGTTCGAAAAGTACTCCCAAAGCTGATCGGTCACTCATCTCAGCGAATCGAGCGTACAATTCACTATCGGCGCACTCGCGCAGCAGGCGCGGCGTGGAATTGAGCACTGCCACATTCATCCCTTCATCCAATGGTAAACTCATTCCAATCGATTGGGCAAGGAATGATGTAAAGATAATAAGCCCATAATCGGTATTCAAGGCGATAAAAAGTACAACAGGAATGAAGCGGAATCTCATTACCGGCTCCTACGGCGGCCTTCTCACCGACTCAATCACGATTAAATGCCGCTTGGACATTTGATAGGATCGCGCGGCTCTTCATCGGCTCTCCGAATGTTGCCCGGCACTTGCGAGAATAGAGTAAAGTGTGGACCTGCAACAATCATCAGGCGGAGTCCGGTCCATCCTCCCGGCGGATATGCGGGCCATTTCGTTTTTTTTCATTCAGACTGTGGAATTTTGGGGCCGGTTGCATCTATGTGGAAGAGAAATTCGGAAGGCAATATCAATGGAAGGGTTTTGCGCAAAACGAAGTCGTATAAATTTTTTCGTCTTACTTGTTCCAACTTGCTAATGGTGAACACAGCCAGCGAATCGAAATATTGACGTGAAATCGGATGGCACAATAAATTTCATTGTGAACGAATCTCCGGCAGTGTGAGTCAGTTGGTCTGGGAATTATGACCAAATATTGCACGTCGATGGCACAAATCGATCTGTTAACATTTGTAGACAACTAAGAAACGTCTGAAACTCTTTAACCCAATGTCTTTAAGATAGCGCATCTCAAGCGCCAATGCCTTCGCCTCAAGAATCTGTTCAGTTCTTAACTATTGACTGGTTGCCGAAAAAGTACACGGCAATGCAGGTTTGTCGCATGCCGGACATTGAGTGTGACCGATGCGGCTGCTTTCTCTAAGTATCAATGTCTGAGAGGAATTTGTGACATTAAACAAATTTCAGAACCACATGTGGTCTACCCTTAACTGTTGCGTAGAAACAGGTGAGTGGCGTTGCTATTTGTAGTTCGAGACCAATTGTAAAATGTAAAGTACGGGTTTAATTATGCAGTTAACTTATTGCCCCGATGTTTTTTTCGACTTTCGCGAGCTGGGCTGGCGCATTACAGTAATAGTCTTGAGTATATTCTGCATCGTATTCAATGATCTTCGATCGGAAACAAAGCTGACTGCCGGCGATGCCGAAACAGGCGATAACTTTGGTTGGTCGGTAGATATCGACGGCGAGTATGCCATCGTAGGCGCGTATCATGACGATGACAATGGCAGAAATTCCGGCGCGGTGTATTTCTATGAATGGGACGGAACAGCCTGGGGAAACGAGCAGAAAATGACGGCTCATGACGGCGCCTCCTATGACGAGTTCGGCTATTCGGTAGCGATACATGGTGAACTTGCCATCGTTGGCGCGCATCGAGACGATGACAATGGCAGCTCTTCCGGCTCGGCGTATATCTATCTTCGGAATTCAACTGGCTGGGCCTACGGACAGAAGATCAGCGCAGGCAGCGCGGACGACCGCTTCGGTATTTCGGTTGACATCGATGGCGATTATGCTGTGATCGGCGCCGCCTATGATGACGACAACGCTTCGAATGCCGGCGCGGCCTATGTGTATACATGGAATCCGACGACATTTCAATGGGAGCAACAAGCCAAGATCAGCGCCGTTGACGGCGACATTGACGATCTCTTCGCTACATCGGTATCCCTGTCCGGGCCGTCGCTGCTCATTGGCGCGCACTTTGATGATCCGCTGGCAAGCAACTCCGGCTCCGCATATTTGTTTCGCCGCAGCGGCTCGGTCTGGACACAGGAACAAAAGCTCCAGCCTGCAATTGGGGCCGCCGACGACTACTTTGGCGCGAGCGTCGCGCTGAGCGGCGATTTAGCGGTAATCGGAGCTTATCAGCGAGATCATGGCGCCAGCAATACCGGCGCCGCTTATGTATTCCGTTACTCCGGTGGCTCGTGGACTGAAGAGACAATGCTCACAGCCTCCGACGCGGCGGCCGGGGACAATTTCGCATATTCCATCGCAGCCATCGATGACGCAATTTGTGTCGGCGCGCGGTATACTGACAACAATGACGGATCGGCCTACATCTTCCACCACGAGAGTCTGGTATGGCGTGAAGTCGCAAAACTCAAAGCCGACGATGGCAGCGTCGGCTCCGGTTTCGAGTTCGGCTGGAACGTCGCGCTTAACAGGTCGCAGGCAATTGTCGGTGCCCGGCTCAATGGCAATCAGGGAGCCGCCTATGTGTACAAAATGGCAGTCGAAGCGCCGGCCGTCGCGGCACACTTTCCCTGCAGTGTTTCCGGCGAAGTTGCCGGTGAGATAATGATCCTGCACGAAGGAAGTCTAAGTAATTATTCGGGAGCAAACGACAGGCTGATCGGCGCCTGGTGTTCCCAGCAAGCGGCCTATATACCCTGCGAAATTCGTTGGGATTATCCTTGCAACGGAACGGTCACCGATCCTGTGTATGAATTCTGCACGACAAACATTTTGTACCCCGACTGGGAAAAGCTCTCTATTTCATTCTCGCTGCTGGATTTGGGCCTTTGTTCATGTCACGAGGAGTTCGTATTCGCCCTGAGCGGCGAACTCGACGGCGAAAAGCAAAATCGCATAATTGTCGTATTTACGGAATATCTATCGCACGTCGATGCTATCAACCTGGGGGATATTCTCACTAACCTCAACCAGGAACATGTCTATACTTCACCTTATCTGCCGGAGTCCTACCTGGCTACCGAACTGGTGACAAGCGGAACCTACCGGCAACTGGTTGAGCCGGAACACAGGGACTACACGGGCAAACTGTCGTATCGCGTGTTGCATCATGATGAGCTGCCGCCGCCGCTCATCGCTCCCGAGACAACGAGCGATGTATCGGATTCTCCGGCAGATTTTGAATCGACGGTGGTGAAAGTTTATCCTAATCCGGTTTCGGCGGATTTGCGAATCGAAGCGCAAAAGATTCCTCCGGGTTCCTACACGATCGAACTGTTTTCATCGGAGGGCAGCCTGCATCAAAGCAGGACAATTAATGTTAATGCCTCGGGCAAATTTATGCAGTACTTCGATTTAAGCTTAATTCCGGCCGGTTATTACACAGCCAGGTTGTACACAGCCCGGCAGTTCTTTGGAGCTTATCCCGTGGTAATTGTACGCTAAAACACAGGCTAAGCGAGCCCGATGAAGATCTCGATTCTCGACCTGAGATCGTGACATGTCAATCCCCTTGGTTTGTGAATCTAAGACATATTCAAATATCTGTTAATAGAGGTTAGTTTCATGCTTACATCATACAAAAAACACCGGCAATTCTGGAACAGACAGCTCTGGCTGCTTCCAATGATGATCGCTCTGTGTACGCTTGCGCAGGGCCAGGATAAAGATATGGAAGACCTTGCATCGATGCATGACGAGCGCGGATTCCAGCAAAGCGCAGCGCTCAGCGTCGATGGCAAATTGGCGGTCTCGAATTCAAATGGCGCAGTGTCCTATGTGTACCCCATCTCCGATTTTACGGTGGATAATCACAAAATATCTACCATCGTCACATATAGTCCATCAGTGTCTTTTACGGCCTACAAAAAACACAATCCCGTCAGACCCGGCGATCAGTGGGATAAAACAAAACAAAACCGCCCGGCGTGGATTGTCGGCGTCAATGGCTTTGCCGTGCAGGTGTTGGCTACGACGCGGGACTATATTACGTCCGAACGCGAGGTCTGCGAGTTTAAGTTTGACGGCAACGATTGTTATTGGGGCGATCAGTACCATTTCGATGATCGCCATTTGTCTTGGGTAGTAGATGGTTATGATGTTTGCAATCGAATGGACAACCTCGAAGATGGCAATGGCGATTTGCTGCCATTTGACCAGGACAAAATTCATCTCCTGCGGGCTGACGGAAGTCTGTTGACATTGAAGAACGGAACCACCCGCAAGAACACTCAAGGCCAATCCATTGAAATTGTCAACCGACAAGTAGATATGTTTACGGGTGATTATTATGTCGACGAAGTCAATGCCGCGGGCTATGCGACGGTTGAAATCGATGATGCCGAATGGGCGAGAGTACGGGACCTGTACTCGCACTTCAAACTGCTCAGTTCGGTCCCGGACATCGACGAATATAATTTTGCCCCGCGCCGGGTGCGTTACTATCCCGGCGATGGGCTGTGTTATGAATTTCGCGAGCACGTATTTCCCTATGGAATTCAAAACATCAAAGAATATCCCGCAGAATATCCTATCGGCCGGATGCCGACTATCTTCTACCTGGATAATATCGCCGGAGCGAGCGGCAAGGAAGTAAACTTTGTCTACACCCGGCACAATACGCATAACCTGCTATTGGAAAATCCCAGCCGCGGACGGGCGGCTCTTGCCGGCTTTACAGGGCACAGCTTTTACTATACCAATAGCGGATTGCGCATCGACGCCATGGGCCGCCGGCATGTAATGTTTTACAAGGCCTACGCCACTGGCGGTTATGATACTTTCGATCCTGCATGGGACTTTGACTTAAAGTCCAGCATGCCGCTTAAAACCGATGCCTATGACCAGGCGGATGATGACGTCGACAGGAATATCTCCTATGTCGGTTACGTAACGAAGATTCTCGACCCCGAAGAACGAGCAATCAGTTTCAACTATGAAAAGTACATCCGCAAATATGTCAATTTCGGCTTCCCTAAAGTCAAGGAATCGCGAGCACCTGATGTCACGCTCGAACTGGCGAATTTTCGCCTTAACAATATAGTGCAGGGGCCTACGGTTACGGACATCGCCTATCACGGTCAAATGGAAGAAGAACTGGAAGCGACGCAGTACAATAATCCTCAGGGGAATGAGGCGAACATCTTCAAAGCGAAATACATCGCCAGTAATATGGTGGCGAAAATTGTGAGGCTTGATCATAGCGGAGTGGAACTCTGCAGCCTCAGCACCGAAGACTATTTGTATGACTATTCTGGTTACATTGAAGAGTCAAGCCCCGGCTGGAATGTCATGCGCATTCTGAGCGATCATAAAGAAGGAAACCTTACGGCGACGGTTCACAAATACTTTCGGCTTGACTATGATGGCATTTATGAGAACGAGCTTAACATTGGTGACCGGAATTCCTATACCAAACTGACTGATGTTTACGAATTGAATGATGACCTGATAACTCACACGCACAATGAGTATGCCCAGTTGCCGCATCCGAGCGTGAACAACGCTCCGGGCTACTGGGGGACGACGAGCAAAATGAATATTTATCAAACGGAGCAAAGGCAGGCGCAGGGTATGCCGCCGGAACCGGTGTTCCCCATATCATTCATAAAAGTCAATACTCTTACAGCTGACTTAATTGATAAGTCTCGTGTTAGTTTTGACTATTCGCCCACGTACACGCGCGACTTCGGTGATGTCAATAGCTCATTGGCAAATTGGTTCGGTCTCGGGCTGGCGAAGAAATCCGAAACCGTACACCGGCCCGATGACGCTTCGCCGCTCCTGCAAACCGAGACGAGTTACCTTCACCTATCTACCGGTGATTTTACAGCATCGTGGATCGAATACACCTGGAATAAATTTAAGGCTATCGCTCTCTGGCAAAGCGACCCGGCTCTACAGGAGAAGTATCAGGACTCATGGCCAATCGATGAGCCGGGGGCCTACGATCAGGAGCCGGTGAGTCAGGACGTTCACTTCCCGTACATGACCGGATTGGTGACCGAGACATTAGTCAGAGACCCGAATGATAATGACAAGGTTTTGCAAGGGAAACGATTTGTTTATGAACAGGCATATACCAGCCCCGCGCCGGATATGCTTAACATGCGCGGCTCGCTGCTGGAGGAATGGGTTGTTGCGGAGGGCGACGGATCGGAAGCATACAAGAGCGCCGGCTATGACTACACTATCAAAGCAGCTAAGCGCTGGCCGGGATCCATCGAATCTGCGAATGGCGCTACTCAGAAGTTGTTTTACAACTATTGGGACTATACCGGCTCGCATTCGCCGCTGGCGACAAAGATCGACAACAACAATGATGCCGTCGACTACTTACTGAAAGGCAGGCTGCCTCTTGTCGAGGACGCGGTGGTAACACAGAGCCTGCCCCGCTATGCACATTACGACCCTGGCAGCGGCGCGGTATCGATTCTAAATCGCGACATTGCGACGTATTTGGAACGAACCTACTTCGGGCAGATCAGCGGAATCCGTGATCCCAACGGCTACTACAGCAAGTCGGCCTATGATAAAATCGGACGTCTGGATAAGGCCTGGCAGATTTTCGATTTTCCTTCGGATGCCAATAACAATGCGCCGGTTTATGAGAACGCCAATGTTAATTTGTTTACCGGCAATATCACCAAATATACGCACGAAGATATGTTTTACGATATCAATGGCGGTAATCATAATGATCCGAATACAAGTAACTCTTACTATGATCAGGGAGTGATCGAAAACGACTATGGTGATCGTATGGTGGCCGAGCGCCCCCGGCCCTATTTCCCGGATTGTGTAGAGGGGGATGACTGCGAAATCGCAATTCCGGGCTCGGGCCGCAAGTCAGGCGATCAGGTGCTGGTGCCCGGTCCGTTTACGGAAGTGTTCGATGTGCAGCGTGAGTTTTACGTCTCAAGTTATTACCGTTCACATCCGAATGATGTCATTCAGTCGGCCGCAAGCATCGACGAAATTTCTCTGGTGCTTGTACCCACGGCGATTTCGGGGCAAAATGTGGTAGTATCTATAGAGGTATTTAAACATCAGGCAGGAGATGTTGAAGAAAATGCCCAGGCGCTGCAATCGGATATTTTTCTGTTAAACTATGGCGCTTCCAAAGTTCAGGATGTCCCCCTGGCGTCGCTTCGACTGCAGATCAAAGACGAACTACTGTCCGAGATTACTTCAATGGCGAGTGAAGACTATATCGAGTTCCGAATTCGCAACCGAACCCTCGGCAGTTCGGTGGAATTCGGCACCAGCGGACAGGATTCACCTCACCTGTCCGTATCCGGTCAGCTTCTGCTCGGACCAATGCAGAGTGACTATACGCTGGCCTATTCCTACGTCGACGGCAGCAGTCCGACGGCGACAGTTTCGGCCAAGATCGATGACCAGAAGCACACGGAAAAAACCTGGGATAATCAAGAGCTCGGTTACTCGCGTTTTACTGAAACGACACACTCGTTCGGCGCCAATAATCGCATTTTCAAGAGCGAACAAATTATCGGTTCGCCCCTGGCGCCCCTTCGGACGGACGCAGTACTCAACGAACACAACGGCTTCGGCAAGCCTACCGTCACAACGGACCAATTGGGATACGAAACAAGGATCGAATACGACAACCTCGGCCGCGTACGGCGTACTGAATTTCCCAATGACCCTAACGATCCGCCGGGCACGGTGAAGGCAAAAAGCGTCAGCTATGAAGTCGGACGACCGGAGGACATTATCAACTGGGGGCAACCCGAGCACGACTATTTCGGTTTTTGTTCGGCAACGCATGAGACCGATGAAAACGGCAATGTGACCACGTTGATTTTCGATGCCTTCGATAAACTGAGGCACGAAATAATCAAAACGCCCTACAACTGGAAACACGTTCAATATCACTACGACCTTATGGGTCGAATGACCAAGTCCGTTAACCCGGAACACTTCAACGGCTCGCCGCCTGCTGATGAAACCGAAACGCGTTACTATTATGATAAATATGGTCGGGTCTGCTACAAGTACCAACCTGATATGGGGTATGTTTCCTTTGCTTACGACAAAGCCAACAATGTGCGCTTTGTGCAGTCTCAGGCGCAGGCCGATGAGGGTAAGATGGCATTTAATCAATACGATGACTTAAACCGCCTGACATTGGTCGGCGAGGCTTACTTTGGTGTGCCCGAAGGCGGCGGCAGCGGCGAAGTTACGGCCCCCGTCGCCGGCATGGATTACAAAAACCAATCTGCAAACGGCGATGCGATTCAGTCGGATGCAAGTGCCGCGCTTAACCTGAATCGATGGACTGATCTCATAGATCCCGATGTGCTGCACAACCTGTCCTTCGCCGATCCTTTGACTGTAAACACATCAATCTGGAACGACAGCCCTCCGCCGAACCCGGTGCCGCAATTCCCCATGGCTGGAGTGTTGGAAGAGACGGATTGTATTCCCGCGGGCGTCGGAATGCTCCCGGGCCGATTCGCTCCTCCCGCATCGTATTTGAAGCACCCCGTCGGCATTTACGATCGTCCCGCCGACCAGGCCGCAGCGCCCGAGAACTTCGAAGATGCCTGGTTCCACCCGGAGTTTGTGCGCACTGTCATTTACTACGATGCTCTGCCACAGCCGGTCGGCGTGATCTGGGGAGCCTTCCCCGCGCAGCAGGAATGGGAACAACTTATGCCGAAGGGTGTTGTGCGTAATCTTTTGGGTCGCGAAGTCGCCAAAGCTTATCGTCAGCATGCCGGCGAACCCTTTCATTATTCCGTTAAGAGTTATGATGAACGCGGACGTGTAGAAGCCCTGGTGCGTTATACCGAGAATCTCGGCTTCGATGCAGTGTATTATAAATATAATTCACAGAACCAGGTGATTGCCGTCAGCAGCGTCACGCCGGATCGTCAGTACAATACCTTCTACGGTCACGATCATAACGGCCGGCTTGAGTGCCTGTGGTCATATCTTACAACGCCGGTTTTCGGACTGGGCATCAGCAATCCGCAGTATCCGGTCAGCGATTTTCTGAAGCCTTCGTTTGAGGATCCGGTTGTTGTCTACAGTTACGACGAACGGCATCAGATTGACGGCAAACAGCTTCCCGAGGCGGGCGTCGCGATTGCGTATGAATACAATGCCCGTCAATGGCCGACCCGCACGGAAGCGACCAATGCCAACGGCAGCCTGTTTAAGCAGGAGCTGAGTTATGATGCAGCCGGCAATGTTGTGCAGCAGCGTTCGCGAAATTACGGACAGTTGCAGGATGTTGTACAGGACTATACTTATTACGACCAGAACAGCCTCGCTACCGGCGAGTTGGAAAGTTGGACTTATGACGATCCCAATACATCTTCGCAGTGGTCTGAAGTTTATGTGAATGACCGCATGGGCAACCGCATGAACGTTAATCACGGTGGAGGTGTATACGAATTGTACTCTTACGAAGACCTTAACGGCCCAAACCGGCTGACGACGTGGACCTTAAATGACGACATCCGCGAATACGACTACAATACCGACGGCGCCTTGACGCAGCGCCGCCGCCTGCTGAATAACGGCGGCTTCCCGATTTTGATGGAGACTGAACACTTGCGGCATGGAATGGGTGGCCTGCTTGAGGAATATCGCATAGAGCCCCCGACGCCGATGACACCGCCCACCTGTCCTTCACCGACAGTTTCCAGCCAATTCTCTTCCGACTGGCGCTACCGCTACGGCCCAGGCGGCGAACGCGAACAAAAGCGACTGATGTATTCAGAGTACGGCGACGAATGCGGCAACGCGCACCCCTGGGTCTATTATCAGCTCGGCGCCGACAACCGCCAGCTTGCCGTCTACCACGGCAGCCAGACGACAACGCGCGACTGCAACAACGGCAGCGGCCCGCAGGAAGACAGCCGGGCGGTGTATCTCTACCCTCTGGAATTTATAAGCTATGGCGCCGCCAGCGTCCCCGAGTTTTTAACACGACCCAGCATCGGCCGCGAGTATTCAATTACGGATCATCTCGGGTCCACGAGGCTCGTTATCGATCAAAACGGCGCGCCGCACAGCGCCATGGATTATGCGCCCTTCGGCAAAGCAATTCCGGTGGCAGGCGCGCCCTCGATGGAGCGTTTAAGTTTTATCGGCAAGGAGCAGGATATTGAAAATGAGCTGGGCGATTTCGGCGTGCGGAAGTATGACGATGTTACAGGGCGCTTTACAAGCATCGATCCCCTGTGGGAAAAGTTTCGGGCGTGGACGCCGTATCATTACAGCTATGGCAATCCGCTAAGATTTGTTGATCCATCCGGGCTAGGTTCTTCATTCTTTGGCCCTATGTCTAAAGATGCAATTATAGATGAGTTGAAATCAGATGAGGATCTGAGTGCAGCATCAAAAGAACTGTTAATTCTTGGAGTCGAGCATCTTGACAAAGCGGCTGGTTTTGTCGCCGAAATATCCGCTGGATTTGGTGTCAACGGAAAAGCCGAGGGGCAAATTGGTCCACTCAAACTTGAGCTTGAGGCTAAAGCTGTATATTCGGAGGTTAAGCTTGATATCTCTAACGGAGCCGTAAAGTTGTCTTTTACAGGTGTGCAAGCTGAAGGAAAAGTGCTTTGGGGCCCGAATTCTGTTAGTGTTATTGGGCAAAATGTACACGGCAGCTTAACATTCAGTTTAGATGGAATAACCAGCGAGGGGAAGATGCATAATTATGATTGGGGAGCATCTGTTTCAGATGAAGGCTGGACTATTGACAATTCGTTAGGAATTTCCATAGAAGCGACTCACAATTTCAGCACACAAACACTGGTGCCGGTAACAGCGAAAGTCGGAGCAAAGGTGAATGTAGGGCATCTCTTTATGGGCCTGACATATTTTGCCGCAGGAATAACACGAAATCTCTTAGACCAACATGCACCCAGAATGAATCCGCTCGGTATACGACCCAGCAATTAGATTCGATCTGGAGTATGCTTCCATCCGGCAGAAATAACTCGGACCTTTGTATTACACAGGCCGCTGGTGCATGCTGTTTGGTGCAGCTTTCGAAATTCCACTGGCGCTGTTGATGACGGTGCCCGACTAGGAAGTTTGTGTCGGCAATCTCTCTCGTTCGCTGACTCTATTCTAATAAGTAAAAGGAGCAACCGAAGATGCCTAGTTTTGTTCGAATGGAAATGTCATTGGTTTACGTTAGGCCGACTGTTGTAAGTATTGACTCAGTTGTGTTGACAATGAGCCTTTCCCATGGTGTCGACTAGCCCTTAGCAGCAAAGCTCGCGACTGAGCCGCGCGTCGCCAATTCGACAAACCGAGGTGTCATCGGCGTTGCCGCGCAGGATGCCGATACGGTGCAGGTGCCGGAAACGGTCGCATCGATAAACGTTTACGAGATAATTGTTCTTGCCGAAGCGATCCGGCGTGTAGCGCTGGAGTCCGGTAGCGTTGTGAAGCTTGAATCTCGTCATCGGCTCTGATATTCATTCTGATTTTTAGTCGGGATAAGCAGGGGAGATCGTTTGTCTCCGCTGTCGATTAGGCTTCCACCCAAAGCATTTTGGCTGCGCAGCAAGGCCTGGCGGCCGAATTTATGGTTTGCCGGGCTTTGTTGATTGTAGTCTGGACGGCGAAAATTCTGCACTCATTTAAGCCTTAAACAAAAGGGGAGTCGGCTCACACGAGCCGACTCCCCTTTTTGCACTGGAGAAAATGTCGTGTTTAATCGAAGACCGAAAGTTTGGCGATCGTGCTCTTGACGGCATCGGCGGAAGATTGCAATGAGGCGGCTTCCTCGTCGCTGAGTTTAATCTCGACGACTTCTTCCATCCCGTTTTTGCCTATTTTGATCGGTACGCCGACAACGACGTCATTCAAGCCGTATTCGCCTTGCAGGGCAACGGCGCAGGGAAGGATGCGGCGTTTGTCGCGAATAATGGACTTGGCCATCTCGACCGCCGAGGCCGATGGCGCATAGTAGGCGCTGCCGGTTTTCAGATGGTTGACGATTTCGATGCCGCCTTTGCGGGTGCGATCGACAATCGCGTCGATACGATCCTGCGGCATCAGCTCGGAAATAGGAATACCGGCAACCGAAGTATAGCGCGGCAGCGGCACCATACTGTCTCCGTGGCCGCCCAGAACGAAGGCCGTGACATCTTCCACCGAGACGTTGAGCTCCATCGCGATAAAGGTCCGGTAGCGGGCGGTGTCCAGGACGCCGGCCATGCCGAGGACACGTTCGCGCGGCAGTCCGGTGGCTTTCAGCGCCACATAGGTCATCACATCGAGCGGATTCGAGACGATAATGAAGAAGGCGTTGGGTGATTTGGCGAATGATTGTTCGGCGCAGGACTTGACAATCGCGGCGTTTTTGGCGAGCAGATCGTCACGGCTCATACCCGGCTTGCGAGCCAGCCCGGCGGTAATGATAACGATATTCGAGCCCGCCGTTTCATCATAGCTGTTGCTGCCGACAATACGTGTATCGGAGCCTTCGACCGGCATCGTTTCGAACATATCGAGTCCTTTGCCCTGCGGAATGCCCTCGGCGATGTCCACCAATACGACTTCATGAGCCAGTTCTTTGTCGGCGATGCGCTGAGCTGTCGTTGCGCCGACATTGCCGGCGCCGATCACGGTAATTTTCATAGTTCTTCAACAATCAAGCTGTGTCACAAAAATTTATTGACTGATATCGATGTAGACCTTGGGGGAGAGAATGACAAAATTACGATGAATTACGAGATTGAGAAAACTAATTGCGGAGAAGCTGCCGTACGCGCCGGGGAGAATAAATTCGATGCTTGTTCGACTTCATGCGCATTATTCACGGCCGAAGGTAGTCGACACTAATTTGCGGGAATTGATATGGAAATCGGAACATCTCGGATAGCAATGATTACAGGCGCTTCCGGCGGTATTGGCGCCGCTCTGGCTCTGGAGCTGGCGCGGGCCGGCGCGAAAGTGGGGCTGTGCGCCCGTCGCGGCGAAAAACTCGAAGAAGTAGCCGACGCGGTGCGATCAGCGGGCGGCGAGGCTTATGTCGCAGCGACTGATGTCAGCGACCGACAGCAGGCTGAGAATGCGACGCGTGCCGTCATCGACCATTTTGGCGGGATCGATATTCTGGTCAACAACGCCGGTCGCGGTAATCTGGCGTCGGTCGAAGATACATCTGACGAGCAACTGGAGTCGATGTTCGCGCTCAATGTCTACGCGCTCTGGTATACAACGGGCGTCGCTCTGCCTGTTATGAGAAAGCAGGGCCGCGGGCACATCATCAATATAGCCAGCGTTGCCGGTAAAATGGCCTTCCCCTTCAATAGCGCCTACGTTGCAGCCAAGCATGCTTGTGTCGGATTTACCGCCGCTCTGCGCAGTGAGCTGATCGGCAGCGGAGTGGACGCCACCGTCATCTGTCCGGCAGGCGTCAGTACCGAATGGGCCGGCCAAACCGAGGGTGGTGATTTCGGCGCGCTCTTCGCCAGTGGCATGCGACGCTCGCGTGAGGTTGCTGCGCGCCTGGATCAGGGGCTCGCACCCCTGGCACCGATGATGTCGGCCAAAGAAATCGCGCTTATCATTGCCGAGTGTATCCGGCAGCCGCCCGCCGGCGATGTTTTTACCCATCCCGGAACGCAGGAACAAGCCATTGCAGCCGCTACGAATCGTCGAGAGATCGAGCAGATGTTTGCACCGCTGTACATCGGCATGCGCGAGGCCTATGATCAAGTGAAACCTTTTTCGTAACTTTGTGTCTTTCTGTCCAGGATTCGATAAGATTGTTGTACGAAGAGCCGGGCCCGACCTGGCGAAAACTGAATCGGCAACGAAACGTCAGATTACCCGGAGTCAGGGAACTTTTGAGAGCCGCAACGGTTTTAGAATGACTTGATTCTTCAGAGAGCAGAGCGGGAAATCAGAAAGCAGAGCGGGAAACGGAATAGAGTAGAGATAGCGCGAATTGAATCGACAAGCTAGCGGAAAGAATTAAAGGACGATAAGATGGGTTCCCTAACATATCGCAATAAAATCGAACTGCCCGATTTGCCGCCTTCGCCGGAGATGCTTCGCAATGTGAAGCGGCATTTTCGTATCGGCATACTCTGGTCGCTGGCGGGTGTCACCTGCGCGGCGCTGATACCCTTCCTGCTGGGGATCAAAGGAATTCTGGCTGTTGTCATCGCTGTTCCACCGGCAATTCTCTGCGGCAATGCCTGGGTTCAGATCATACGCAAACACCCTTTGTGGATCGAACGCAACGCTTCCTACTTTAGTCTGCTCAACCGTGCTCGTCGTAACGAGCCGGTGCTATTCTGGCTGGGGATTGTCGGCGCACTCGGAATTTGCGGGCTCACCTTTTTGCTCGCAGGTATTCCCACCAGCTCATCCCTCGGAGCATGGGTGACGGACCTTACCTTCCCGATTCAGCTTGCGGCGCTTTATGCAATAATGATCGGCTGCTCAGCAGTGCCAATGGTTGTGTTTTTGCGACGGCGGATGAAGGAATGGCACAAGCGTGAACGGGTGAGCGCCCGGCTCGCCGCATCATTTATCGAAAATTACGACTATCACAAGAATTGACAGCGCAGCGATCACCAGCCAGATAATCGGACGAATTACACGCCGAAACACTGAGAACACAATGCCGAGTACGATGATTGCGATCGCGGTCTGAAAGAAAAGCGGCAGGCCCAACAGGGCATTCTTGATGTTTTCAATGGATTCCATTGTCGCCCTTATTGCTCCTTGCTCCGACGCTGTTGCTGTTTGCGTTCGGCTTCGAGAATCTCTTTTGGCAATTTCGGCCGCGTATCTGAAATCAGTTCGCCGTCGGCGTCATATTCCCTCCGGTAAATCATGCGGCCATGATGAAAAAGAATCTCTATCTCGAGCGTGCCGACCGAGGTGAAAAATTTGGCCTTCCCGTGTGCCAGTCCTTTGTCAAAGGGTTCTTCGCTGTGCACCTTGCCGTTCGGATGGTAGGTTGTGATCATACCGTGCATTTTGCCCTCTTTGTAGGGGACGGTCATTTCGAGCGCCCCGCCCGGATAATAATACTGAGCCGGACCGTCGAGAAGATTATTGGCGTATAACTCCTCGCGTTCCAGTTTGCCATCCTGTGTATAATTGCGGCTGATGCCGTGTTTCAGATTCTTGCGATATTTTACTTCCTGTAAGAGCGAACCGTCAGGATAGAAGGTGCGAACCGTGCCTTCTTTCAAGCCGCGCTCATAGTCGGCTTCACTCTTCAGTCTGCCATTGCCAAAGTATACCTTCCAGACGCTGTCGCTCAGATCTTCTTTGTATTCGCCGCTATAAAAGATCGAGCTGTCCGGGTAGTATGCAGTCTCGGGCCCCTCTTTGAAGCCTAGTTTGTAGCTCGATTGTACCGCCAGGCCCCCGTCCGGATAGAAAAACTGCCACTGACCATCGCGTTTGCCATCGCGTAGTTCACCCTCGGCAATCAGGGTATCAGCGTTGAAATAGAACTCAAAATACGACACCGGTCGCGGGCTGCTGCTATCTGCATCCGAAGCCTTCATCAGTGCTGGTGTGGCGCTGGAAGCGACAAGAACAACAAGTACAAGATGAAATACGTGCATAGATCAGGACTACTTTGATGGCTGTGACGAATGTCCTTTGCTTGCCATTTGTTCAAATGTATCAATTATTTGTGTGAATTGCTCCGCAGAGATCAGCTTATGAGCTGCCGCAATTTCCGCACCGACTTTCCCGATTGCGGCATAGTGTTCGGCTAGCGCCGGAAAATCCTCAAGCTCTTGCGCCTGCGTTTCGAGGGTGGCCAGGTCGGCCCGGGCAATCGGACCGGTCAGTATGCTGCCCAAAGTCTCATCGTTTTCAATCGCTTTGACAGCGTTGCTCAGTGCGGTCCGCAGAATCGGGGGCAGGAAGTCCCGGGCTTCAATACCGCCGGCCGCCGCCATGTCGCGAGCGAGAGCGGTCAACAATACCAGATAATTGGACGCAACAACAGCAGTTGCATGGTAGAGCGCCTTGCGCTTGATGACGGCATCCGTCAGAATAATCGGACGTCCCTTCAGCCGCCGCACGATAGCGCGGGCGGCGTCTGCATCGCGGGATTCGCACTCAACGCCCCACGCCACATGTTCGAGTGCTTCCACCGAGGCTCTTGTAAAGGTCTGAAAGGGATGCGCGGCAATTGTTCGTGCGCCCAGGGCGGCGGCGGAATCGAGGACGCCCCGCTTCAAGGCGCCTGAACAATGTACGAGGTATGTGCCCTTCAATAATTGGGCGTGCTGTCGGGCAAAGCGTTTTGCCGTGACTTCGATTGCGGCATCCCCGACGCAGAGAATGACGCATTCTACTTCCGGCAGCCTGACGTCACTCTGTGTCAACAAGATGACACTCTCGGCAAGATCGGGTCGAATCTTTGCAAGCGACGCCTCGGAACGACTGATGATCCAACGAAGCCGATCACCCAGGGCAAGGGCCAGGCTTCCGCCAAGGCGACCCGCGCCGATAAGACCGAATCGTATGTGTCCTTCATAGTCACTCACGGCAGTACGACCCCTGCTTCAGACAATAACTTTTCGACTTCCCGGAATGCAATTTGTAAAGATTCGCCGTAGGAGACGATTCCGCCCTGGTGTCCGGCCATGATCACTAGGCCGCGGCTGGCGAATTTACTCCGTCGGACTAAACGGAAGATCTCCCGAGCCATTGCAGGCGTGCCATAGGGAACATGTGCAGCGCTTGTCGGCAATGAATCCAAGCTCTGCCGCCATAGAGAATCATTATGGACGTGGATAACTGCCCGAATTTGCGAGCTGCATTCGTAAAGAGCGGCATGGGTCAGGGATTCGGATGAAGCCCGCACTGCTCCTGTGCAGTGCAGGGCATTGGCGTCGATCGAATACCCAAGCACGCGGGCAAAGTGCCTGTTGTCGATCTCCGGTAAAGCACCGGTACCGGAGCCTGAAATGACAAATCGTGTTTCGATGTCTTCCCGCTGACTGATATTGCCGAAGCCAACGCCCTGTTCGTCGGCACCGATCAGACCCATCCGGAACAGGCGCGATCGCATCTGAATCAGCTCCTGGAGCGCCGGACTTTCTATTGCGCCGGAAGGCTGCCAGTTGCAGCGAAACTTGATCGTTCCTTCAGCTTCCTGCATGCCTGCCTTCCGGATAGAGTGAGCGAATTCCTTCCTCTGTGGCGGAACAGATTCCACGCTCGCTAATCAGGCCGCTGAGCAGGCGGGCGGGTGTTACATCAAAAGCATAGTTGGCGGCCCCGCTGTCGGCGGGACATAATAACACTTCGCGGAGCTCGCCATCGACGGCTCCCCGGGCGTAGCGGACTTCCCCTTGGTCGCGCTGTTCGATTGGAAAATCCTTTATGCCGTCCGGATGATCCCAGTCAATCGTCGAAGATGGGAGTACGGCGTAAAAAGGGATCTCGTTATCATAAGCCGCCAGCGCCTTGAGATAGGTGCCGATTTTGTTGGCGACATCGCCGCAATAGCTGGTGCGATCCGAACCGACAAGGACAATATCGACCATGCCCTGCTGCATCAGATGTCCACCCGTATTATCGCAGACAACTGTATGCGGCACTCCCTGCTGTCCCAGCTCCCAGGCTGTCAGGCGTGCGCCCTGATTGCGGGGCCGGGTTTCGTCTACCCAAACATGGAGCGCGATACCCGCTTCCTGTGCGGCATAGATCGGCGCGGTAGCCGTGCCGTAGTCGACACAGGCCAGCCAACCGGCATTGCAATGTGTCAGGATATTGACGGGCCGGCCCTTCCTGTCGGCCAGCGACTGAAGTAAAGGCAGGCCATGTTGGCCCATTTGCCGACAGCGGTCCAGCTCTTCCGAGGCTATCTTGTCGGCAAGCGTCATAGCGGCCTCAATACCTTCGTCGGCTGATGTCCGGGCAAGAACATGATCCAGTTGGCGATCGACCGCCCATTGCAGATTGACAGCCGTGGGCCGCGTGTTTTTGAGCCGGGTAGCACTGTCCGCAAAACTCGTCGCGAAATCGGAAGATGCGGCCGCCTCGCGCGCTGCCAGTTCCATCCCGAAGGCCGCCGCTACGCCGATCGCTACTGCTCCGCGTATATGCATTTCGCTGATAGCACGGGCCATTTCTTCTACCGAGTCAATTGTTTCGATGACAAACTGATGGGGCAGATTGCGCTGATCGATAATGCTGATCCGTGTCGGATCTTCAGCTGATCGCCATATCGTCCGATAGTGTTTGCCGTTTACCTGCATGGACCAGTCGCCAGGTAATTTTCGGTGAAAGTTATGAGGAACTATTTTCCTTCTACACTGTTTAAAGCCCGGAATAATCTATGGACTTTTGGTGTCGGGAAAAATTGCGTCTTTCAGTGCCGAACAAGGACACCATCGCAAACATAATGCAATCGCTAGAATCACGCCAATTCCGTATCTTGGCAGCTTTTCCTTCCCGGAACGGACCTTAGAGCTAGAGGCTGCCGTGTTGCAGTAAAGAATCTGCAACTCCTGGAAGAGAGTATCCTGGTCACGATCGAGCACATACAACGGGCGACGAACTATGAACACTTATCTCGAGACCGCGAAAGACGTCTACAAGAAAGCCGCAGAAGATCCTCAGGTTGGTTTGTGTTGCACTACGACACCGATCTGGCAGTTGCCCGATCTCGATATACCGACTGAAATGCTGCAGATGAATTATGGCTGCGGCTCTACGGTTCACCCTCGCGATTTGAGCGGCAGCCCCAGAGTATTGTATGTGGGAGTCGGCGGAGGAATGGAGCTGTTGCAGTTTGCTTACTTCAGTCGGTCGCAGGGAAAAATTGTCGGTGTAGATGCGGTGCCGGAAATGCTGGACGCCTGCCGCAGAAACTTAAAACTTGCCGAGGCAAGCAATTCATGGTTTGCCGGCGATTTTATCGATTTGCGCCAAGGCGACGCCCTCCGTTTGAATGTAGAGGATGAAAGCATCGACGTTGCCGCGCAGAACTGTCTGTTCAATATCTTTGATGCCGGAGACCTGGAAAAAGCGCTGGCTGAAATGTATCGTGTTCTCAAGCCGTACGGACGTCTTGTACTGTCTGATCCGGTGTGCGAAACGCCGATGCCCGCGGTCCTTCGCGAAGACGAGCGGCTCCGGGCATTATGTTTAAGCGGCGCGCTACCCTTGCGGGATTATATCAAGCGGATTACGGATATCGGATTCGGCACGGTGGAAGTACGCGCCAAACGGCCCTACCGTATTCTCGACTCAAAACACTACGAGACAGAGCAAACGATATATATCGAAAGCGTGGAGATCTGCGCAATCAAAGATCCCATGCCGGATGACGGCCCCTGCGTCTTTACCGGCAAGACTGCGATTTATTTCGGTCGCGACGAATCCTACGACGATGGTAAGGGACACACGCTGATCTATAATCAGCCGGTACCCGTTTGTGACAAGACGGCGTCGGCGTTTGCGAAGCTCGGTCGCGAGGATATTTTCATTTCCGAATCTACGTATTTCTATGATGGTGGAGGATGTTGCTGATGCGTATTGTTCCAACCCTGTTGCTTCTGCTGGGCGCTCTTGTTGCGCAGGCCCAGGATCGATTGGAAGATTCCTTCGTGGTCGAAGAAAACTCCGAAAAAGTATATGCTCTTTATGTTCCATCAGGCTATGATTCCCAGCAGCCTACTGCTCTCATGATTGGATTTCACCCACTCAATACGAATCGCTGGGATGCCATCTCCTGGCGTGATACGCTGGTGGCCTTCGCGGAAGCCAATAATCTGCTGCTTGTTTGTCCGAACGGCGGTGCCGACGGTCGTGTCAACGACCGCATCGATACGGTCTTTACCTCTCAACTCATCGATTCCTGCAAGAAATGGTACAATATCGATGAGGGGCGGATTTACGCAATGGGCTTTTCCTGGGGCGGCCTGACTACGTATACCTACGGCCTGTCGAACCCCGCGATTTTTGGCGGCTACATTCCCATCGGCGCGGCAGTCAACGGAACGCAGGAAGTCAACTCGGAACTACAGCGCAATGCCAAAGGCAAGCCGGTGTACATTGTTCACGGCGATCGCGATGCTCCCGCTATACGCTACGTGCCGGTCAAAGAGGCGCTGGAAAAGCAGGAAGCGATAGTGAATAGCCTGCTCATGCCGGGCGTTAACCATACGATCGACTTTCCTGACCGAAATGAGATTCTAACGACCGCTTTTCGCTGGGTCGACTCGGTCAACACGGCCGCGATCACAAGTGTGGATGAAAGCGATCAGATGATACCATTTGAAATTTCGCCAAATCCGGTCAAAGCCGGTAAGCATGTGCAGCTTCAGCTTCCTTTCCGGCTCGATGGCGCCGTGCTGCTTGAGATAGTTGACTTGCGTGGAAATATCATTCGCTCTTCGCTTCCACAGCACAACGAGCAAGATGTGTTGCGGGTCTCTACACGCGGAATAGCAGCCGGAACATATTTTATCAGGATTAAGAGCGATGGCCGAACGCTAGGCACACAGCTCGTGATACAATGATCGTAGAAAGCGTGCAGCAGAGTCCGCGTGCGGCGAATGTTCGGAATCTGAAGAATAAAAAAAACTCAGCGACGTAGATTTCGCTGAGTTTTTTTATTCCGGAGTATCGGATTTTTTTACTGTTCGACTAACCTGGCGATTTGGTAGCCGTCTGCCGCATCTTTAACCGTAAAACCGGCAGCCTGTATCTTGTTGCGCAGGGCATCGGCCGCTGCGAAGTCTTTGCGTTTGCGCGCCTCCAGGCGTTGTCCGGCCCACTGGCGAACTTCGGCTGGAATCTCGATCGTTTCAACGGGGCGTTCCGCAATATCCCAGACAGCAAAAATCGCATTTAGTTTACGGAAAAACCCAATCAACTCTTGTTTGCAGTGTTCCTTTAATCCGGCGGCCGGATACTCATTCAAAAAGGGGAAGAGATGTCCGAGCGCCTTGGGCGCGTTCAGATCGGTCGCCAGTTCACCAAAAACGGCGTTTTCAAGTGCCTGAATATCTACTTCTCCTCTCGCTTCACTGCCATTATCCGGACTCTCGTGGAGTTTGTAGATATACTCTTGCACCCGCTGGCGCGCCTTGCCGATTGACTTCAGGCCGGCAAAGGTAAAATTCAGCACCGAGCGATAGTGGCCCGAAAGCATGAGAAAGCGAATATCGAGCGGGTCGTGACCGCGTTCGAGTAAATCCCGCAGCGTATAAAAGTTTTTGGCTGACTTGGACATTTTCGCGCCTTCGACTTCCAGGAACTCGTTATGGCACCAGAAGGCGGTGGGGTCGACGCCATATCCCGCCTTGCTTTGGGCAATTTCATCTTCATGATGCGGAAATCGGAGATCGACGCCGCCCGTGTGTATGTCGAAGGGAAGGCCCAGCAGGTCACGTTCCATCGTTGAGCATTCGATATGCCAGCCCGGACGGCCCGGGCATTGTTGTCCGTTGATCTCGAATTCCCAGTAAGGCTCATCGTCTTTGCGCGCTTTCCACAATACGAAATCGGAGACCTGATCACGTTCGTATTCATCGGCGTCGATGCGTACGCCTGCGCGAAAATTGTCGAAGTCAATGTTGAGCAATCTGCCATAGCGATCCGAGCGGTGCCAGGCGCCGACGTTGAAGTATACGCTGCCTTCCTGGACATAAGCAAAGCCGTTCTGCACAATGTTGCCGATTAACTGCTGCATCGGCAGGATATAATCGGTTGCATTGGGCATTGCGGCAATATCATCGCTAGTGGCCACGCCGAGGGATTGTAAATCTTTCAAAAAGGCTGTGCGATAAAATGCCGTAAACGCCAGAAGGTTGTCCATGCGATCGGTACCCTGATCGCCCATCTCCGGCAGCCAGGTGGGAGCGCCGATGGCGCTGTCGCGAATCGTCTTATCGTCGATGTCGGTAATGTTCATTATCCAGCGGACGCGATATCCGCCTACCGTGCGCAGGCTGCGCTGCAAAAAATCGGCGAACAAAAAAGAGCGCATGTTGCCTATATGGGCATAGCTGTACACAGTCGGCCCGCAGGAATACATGCGAACTTCATCACCCTCTAATGGCTCAAAGGCATCGACACGTCTTGACAGAGAGTTGTATAATCGAATCTGCATTATTGACTTACGGTTTTGAGAATTAGCACGAAAGGGCCAAAAAATAAGAAATTGCCACTGAGTTTCCAATGGAGAGGTCATTTCGGCGCTGGCCCAAAGCTCTACTCACCATCAGAAAAGTCAATGGAAACTGACAAAGAATACGGAAAATTAATGCGGCAGTGGAAGACACGAAAAATCAACTATCATTAAATCGATCAATTCTACGTTTTTTTTCGGCAAATGTCAATGCGAATTGCTAAAGGCCGCAAATAAAAAGTTGTTGCTGTTACTATCTGGAATTGTGGAAAAATTCTTGCCCTGCAATTTATTGAATTTTGCAAAACAGGTGGATTTTAACCCTTGTAACCGAAATTCGCGAAGTGTATTATTTCAGGTAATTAATGGAATGTTTGTTTAATAGATCTTGTTGCTTCGGCTTAGAAGACAAAATAATTCACAATCCTAATCGATTGTCAATTCAACCGGCAGCAGAACAATCGGAGTGATGAAACAGAAGGTAGACGGATGGAATGCACAAAGATCGGAAGTCAGCGATGGGCTGGCCGTGAAGTCGGATAATCGTCAAAATTCCTTCAAAAGGGACAAATTTTTACCCTGGGTGCATAGGATCGATGACGAAACAAAATACACAGAACCGAGTATATAAACCTTTTATTTTGAGGTAACTGTTGCGAATCTTTCAAGAGGTAGGATTAATGTCAGAGTAACAATTTTTTAACTTTTGTTGTTTAACCTTCGCATAGAAGGAGGAGAGCTATGCTTACAGTAGAAGAAATCCGCAGGAGGATAGTAGAAGACCGCAAAGATAATCCGAAAGTTAACTGGGAAGGTACCTTCCTGGACTATTTGCAGCTTGTACAGGAAGATCCTTCAATACCCAAACTAGCCCACTCACGACTCTTCCGATCCCTGACACGTAAAGGTTCACAAAACATCCTCGACTCCGATGACCCCCGTGTCAAACGTCTTTACCAGGACGATCCCATACCAGTCTATGAATTCTTTGAAGATGAGTTTTTCGGCATCGAAAAAACGATTGCCCAGATCGTACGCTATTTTCATTCGGCGGCATTGAAGGGTGAAGAGAGTCGGCAGGTGCTGTATCTCATGGGGCCCGTTGGCTCAGGTAAGAGTTCCTTGATTGAAAAAATCAAGCGCGGCCTGGAAGAGAGCGGTCCAATCTACGCGATCGATGGATGTCCGATGAATGAAGAGCCCTTGCATCTCCTGCCGCGTCATTTGCGTCCGGAGTTCGCGGAAATGCTCAACGTCCATATCGAAGGCGACTTGTGTCCGATTTGCCGTCGGCGTCTCAAAGAAGAGTTCGATGGCCGATATGAAGAGATGCCGGTTAAGCTCCGCGAGTTTTCGCGTCGCAATCGTATCGGCGTTGGTATGGTGCCGCCGGTTGATCCGAACAATCAGGATACATCGGTTCTCATCGGGTCGGTAGACATCTCCAAGCTGGACCTTTATTCGGAGGGTGATCCCAGAGTCCTTGATCTGAACGGCGCAATGAATGTCGGCAATCGCGGACTGGTGGAGTTTATCGAGGTTTTCAAGAACGAGACTGAATATCTGCACGCAATGATTACGGCGACGCAGGAAAAGTCAATTCCAGCGCCGGGGCGGCACGGGATGATTTACCTCGATAGCGTGATCGTTGCGCATTCGAATGAAGCGGAGTGGCAAAAGTTCAAAGCCGACCATACGAACGAGGCCATCCTCGACCGTATCGTGGTTGTAAAGGTCCCCTACAACATGCGACTGAGTGAAGAGGTTAAGATTTATCGCAAAATCATTAACCATTCCGACTTTAACGCACAGGTGGCGCCTCATACACTCGAACTGGCTTCGATGTTTGCAATCCTGACGCGGCTGGAGCCGACGAATAAGTGCGATCTGATGACAAAACTGCGGCTGTACAATGGCGAGGAAGTTGTTGAGAAAGGTTCGACCAAAAAGATCGATGTTCGTGAACTGAAAGAAGATGCACGCAACGAAGGAATGTCGGGTATCTCAACCCGGTTTATAATGAAGGCGCTGGACAATGCGCTCTCGGAAAACATCGATGGTAGCTGTATTCATCCGATCAATGTGCGCGAAGCACTAATCAAGATGGTGAAAGAGACCGAAATGCCGGAAGACACGCGGAAACGCTATCTGAATTTTCTGCAGGATACATTGCACAAAGAATATCTGAAAGTATTGGAAAAAGAGATTGCCAAAGCCTTTGTGTTTTCTTATCAGGAGCAGGCGGAGCAGCTTTTCCAGAATTATCTGGATCATACGGAGGCCTATGTTAATAAAACAAAGGTGCGTGATTCGAATACGAAGGAAGAACTGGAACCCGATGAGGACTTTCTGAAATCGATCGAAGAACAACTAGGTATTACCGGCTCGGCCGCTGACGGCTTTCGTCAGGAAGTGATTGCATATCTGTGGGCCGCTTCCAGACGTAATGTTAAGCTGTCGTTCAAGAGTTACGAGCCGCTCAAGGAAGCGATAGAAAAACATCTGATGGTCTCGGTGCGTGATATCAGCCGCATCGTTACAAAATCACAGACACGCGATGGCGAACAAGAGCAGAAATACGGTGAAATGGTTAAGAGCATGATTGCCAATGGATATCCCGAGATGTGCGTGGATGTCATTCTGAAATATGCGGCGAATCATCTCTGGAAAGACTAGAGACAGGAATGGCTTTGTGAACTGTCATCACTCGGCCTGAAGAAACAGACAAGAAAGGCAATGAAGAGCGTGAATCGGAGTAAACACAATTTTTACACATTTACAGGGAGACGGAGCGATGACGAAGCGATTTCCCATAACTCCCGAACTTGACCCTGAAACGGATCGAGCTTCCGATGTATCCACGACTCATCGTGGCAAGTCAGCGAAACGAATCAAAAATAAATCATTCATTGGAGCAATCAAACACAGAGGCAGGCGCAGGAAAAGCAGTCGAAAATCAAAAATCGGATACTCTTTTTAAGACCGGGCACCGGAGTATTGTGAAAGTGTCGTAGCTCTCCTGAGCGTTCAGTTCCCGGTGGCGGAATAAAGGGCTTAACGGACGAATAACTATGAGTGCAATAGTGATCAGTACATGATGAGTTGAAACGAAGCAGAATAGCCCAATTCCGCCGCCGGGCTGTCGCTCGATAGGCGGATAGCCGAGTTAAAAGTGTACCGCGCTGCGCTGCCCAGCTTAGAGGATACATTAATTAGTATGTCAGGCGAATAGTGGATCGAGTATGTAAACAACTAAAGCAAATTTTGGCGCTACGACAAATAAATGCGCGACAATGATATCAAAGGATGGAGAGCTGTGATGGAATTTGTAATCAGAGAATGGCAGTCGTCTGACGCGGAGCGCAGCGACAGGAGTGCCGGGGACCGCACCCGACACAGGTATAAAGTACGGCAGGCAATTCGAGATAATATAGCCGATATTATTGCCGAAGAATCGATTATCGGACAGAGTCAGGATCGGGTTATTAAGGTACCCATTCGTGGAATAAAAGAATTCCGCTTTGTATATGGCGACAACAATAATCCGCAGGTCGGCGAAGGCGACGGCAATCAACAGCCCGGTCAGGTGCTGCAACAGGGAGACAAGTCGAAAGATGGAGATGGCAAGGCCGGTGATCAGAAAGGCGTGGATTATTATGAGACCGACATTACGCTTGAAGAGCTGGTGGATATAATGTTCGAAGATCTCGAACTGCCTTTCCAGGAGCGCAAGAAACTGCGCAATATCGAAACAGAGAGCAATCGCAAAAAATCCGGATTCCGAAAAAAGGGTATTCGCGCCAACCTTTCGCACTACCGGACGGCCCTGGAACGGGTGCGACGCCTGCAGGGCAATAAACGAAGCATCAGCGAGCTTGAAAAGCAACTGGAACAGGTTCGGACGCTGCGGCTTAAGGAAAGCGAGGGCAGCGAGCCGCGCTTTAAACTCGATAAAGAAGAAGAATATCTCCTTGCGCGTCTGGAAGAAGCCCATGGTCTGCAAGAGGAGGTGCAGCGCAGCCGTGACGAGCGTATCGATGAGAATGACGACGACACTGCTATTCGTTTTCGTTTTCGCGAGAGCGACATGCGTTTTCATCATCATCGAAACAAAGTCCGCAAGGAGTCCAATGCCGTCGTGCTGTGCATTATGGACACCTCCGGCTCGATGGATACCTTGAAGAAGTACCTCGCCCGAAGTTTCTTTTTCCTCCTGTTCAGCTTTGTGCGAACAAAATATGACAATGTGGAATTAACATTTATTGCTCATCAGACTGAAGCGCAAGAGGTGGATGAAGAGGAATTCTTTACCAAGGGGCAGTCGGGAGGAACCTATATATCTTCCGGTTACAACAAAGCGCTGGAGGTTATTCAGGAACGCTATCATCCAACCCTGTGGAATGTCTACGCATTCCATTGCTCTGACGGCGATAACTTTCCTAATGATAATGAAAGAGCTTTAAAGGCTGCGCTCGGTTTGTGTGAAGTATGTAACCTGTTCGGTTACGGCGAGATAAAACCGAATGGAACCCGATCGTATGAAAGTAGTATGCTTAACTTTTTTACGAAGAATATTAAGAATGATAACTATAAGTCACTCTTGATTTCGAAAAAAGAAGACATCTGGACTTCGTTCCGCGATTTTCTGAAGGCAGAGAGGAGGGAGTCATGAAAGCGTCAGATCTGCAGGAACTGCACCGATGGGCGTCAAAGGCTTCGGAAGTGGCACAGGAATATGGTCTCGACTGCTTCCCCCAGGAATTCGAGATTTGCGATCATGAACAGATGTTGGGTTATATGGCGTATTCGGGCATGCCGTCGCATTATCCGCACTGGTCGTATGGCAAGCAGTTTGAAAAGCAGAAAACGATGTATGAATACGGTGTCTCCGGCCTGCCCTATGAGATGGTTATTAATTCTAATCCATGTCTGGCCTACCTTATGCGTGACAACTCGATGCTGTTGCAGGTTCTGACGGTCGCGCATGTATACGGGCACAACGACTTCTTTAAAAACAACTTCACCTTCCGTCATACGAGTCCGAATTATACACTGCAGAACTTCAAACTGCATGCCGATCGTATTCGCGAATACATCGAAGATCCCAGCATCGGCATCGAAAGAGTTGAGGCCCTGCTCGATGCCGCGCACGCCCTCTCACTGCAATGTCGGCGCAATCTTTCGATCGCCAAACCGAGTGAAGAGAAGCAAAGGGAAAGATTTGTGCAGCAGTTCATCCAGAACAGCCAGGATGAATTTGACGAGGCGGATCTGGAGCGCGCGCTGCGCAAAGTACCGCTCGAGCCGGAAGAAGACATTCTCCTTTTCATCCGCGATCATAATCACAATCTCGAAAGTTGGGAAAAGGACGTCCTGACGATTGTCCACGAACAGACTCAATACTTCATTCCGCAAATGGAAACGAAAATTATGAATGAAGGCTGGGCTTCGTACTGGCATCATACGATTATGAACAAGATGAATCTGCCGCAGGATATGCACATGGAATTCCTGGTGCGTCACTCACAGGTCCTGCGACCGCATCCGGGTGGCTTGAATCCGTACCACCTGGGTTATCAGGTCTGGAATGCGCTGCGTATTTGGTATGATGGTTCACTGGATGCCGGCGATCTGCGCAAGGACGAATTGCAACTTTACAAAGCGATGAAGGAAGACTTTGAAATTCGCGATGCCGTGCCGCCCGGTACCGGCAGCAAGACCGGCCACGAGATGATGTTTCAAATTCGGGAAACGGATCGGGATGTGTCTTTTCTTCGTCAGTATTTAACACCCGTGATGATGCGTGAATTGCATCTGTTCGAGTTCGAAAACAAGAAAAGTCATCGTGGCGAAAGTGTGACGGTAGTCACCAGTATCTCTGAAGGTGACGAGTGGCGTAAGGTTAAGAAGTCGCTGCTTGCTAATATCGGCACAGCCTCCCTGCCGGTCATTAAAGTTGAGGACGCCAACTTCAACAACAAAGGAACGCTCCTACTGAGGCATTATGGCGATGGAAGAGAGCTCGAAGCAGAGTATGCACGTCGCACGATGGAATACGTGCAGCGGCTGTGGGAAAATCCCGTTGTGCTCAGCGCGACAATCCAGAAGAAGAAGTCGCTCATTACAATCGATGAAGATGGGAAAGCTAAAGTGACAATTGACGAATAGACGACTGTTGCAGTCGACAGCGAATAATACCTCAGGTGTTATTCGCTTTTTTTATGTCCCAGAGCCAGCGTACATTCTACTGCTGTAATTCCTAACTCCAGTATCCCGGCGATCGCCGCAGCCCGACTGACGATATTAAATTGCCCGCCGGGAATCTGGTGCAGGGCAGATGCAGGGCGGGGTAGCGGCAGGACAAGATCGTTATCACCATGGATTCGGATGAGATTCGCCGCCTGTTCCTCATTGCGCCAGTCAATAAGAATTGTAATTGCCCAATTCAATGTTTCCGGCCGGCTACGCCTGAGCGTGGCCCTGAATAGTCGCCGCTCATCCGCAATTTTCAGGCCGAAGTGCGGCATAGCTGGTCCGCTGAGATTGCTTAACAATCGCGACGGCGCGAGTTTGTGCAAGGGCTAATAGCGTTGTGCTTTAACGTTCCTGAGTAATTCAAAGCGCGTACAAAACGTCGAAAGCAACACCAGCTTTACAGGGGGTAGCTGCCTGGCTATAGCAAGTGCTACGATACCGCCAAAGGATACGCCGAGCAATGCAAATGGTACATCGGAATCGAGCCTCTTCGACATCCATTTCGCATAGCTGACGCGCGATTTCCTCGCTGCCGGTCATATCCAGGGCAGTACGATATCATCGTCAGGCTGTTGCCGCAGTTCGGTGAAAAGCTGCGCGTCAGCCCCAATACCGGGTAGAGGAAACACTGGAACAGGCGGATGCATAAAAGATCGATTCCAGTGTTGCTGGTAATTTGCTGTTTACGTTTCAGACAAGTCGCGACGAATGAGTAAGCCGGAAATCGTCCTGTATTTCTCTCTCATTTGCGGCGACCAATTCATTCACTACTATCAGGCCGCGATCCTTTTGTTAACAATTCCGTCAGCTTCTTTTGGTATTCATCAAAGCTCGCCAGATCATTGTGACGTCCGCCGACAATTGTCGTGAGAACTGACTCGTCGCCCAGCAAATCGGCCAGACGTACCGAGGAATCGTAGGGCACAACTTCGTCATCGCTGCCGTGAAAAAGTACGACAGGGCAGCGGACGTTAACAATATATTTATCGCTGCACAAAGGATATTGCAGCAGCAGCGAGGTCGGGAGAAAAGGCATCGAGCGCGCTGCCAGGTCGGCCATACTGTAGAAGGGCGATTCGAGAATAAGCATCTTGGGGCTGCGCTCCGCGGCCAAACGCACTGCAATGCCGCTCCCCAGCGAACGACCGTAGACAATAATTTCATTGTCGGGATAACGGTCCCGCAGCCAATCGTAGGCCAGCAGGGCATCGTCGTGCAAGGCGCGTTCGCTGAGTTTGCCCCGGCTCTTGCCGTAGCTCCTGTAGTCAGGCAACAGTAGGTCGTAGCCTTTCTCGGTAAAGTCGGGAGCTATACTACCCCAGGTACGCAGGCTGCCCGCATTGCCGTGGAAATACAGTACCACGCCCTTTGCCTGCTCGCATCTGAAAAGCAGTGCATTGATCTGTGCGCCGTCATCGGAGTTAAGAAAATGTTCTTCAAAGCGACCGGGGAACTGGAAGGTGAAATTCTGCGGCAGACTTTCGGGATAGAACAAGAGTTTCTCCTGTTTCAGATATGCGATCGCGCACAGTAGAGCGTAGAAAATAAGCAATATCAGAACCGGATAGAGCATATTCTTCATCATGATGCCATTTGTGAAATGGCCCAATAAACCCCTCTTACTACTTCCGCCATTTTTGCGAAATCCAGGGTTTCGATCGAATCACTCTGTTTGTGGTAGTGAGGATTGCGATAGAAAGCGGTATCGGTGATCATCAGAGCCGGGATGCCATGATGCCAATAGTTGCGATGATCGGAAAAATCGACGCCGGGCACAATGGCGGGAGCATTGATCGAATAGACATCGACCTCGCAGTTTGCCTGCATTGCCGCTTTGAAATTACGCAGCAAGGCCCAGTCACTCACCCGGCCGACGACAGCGATGAAATTGCCGACCGATGGATAGGCCGCGCCAAGCACACCGGCCGGATAGTCCTGAGAATTTGGTTCGTCACTGAAGTAGCCGATCATTTCCAGGCAAATCATTGCCTTTACTGAGACGCCTTGTTCTTTCAACGAGGCGGCATGGTGAAAACTTCCCATATTGGGGCTGCCGAAAAAAGGCGGCTCTTCCAGCGAATAAGCTACCAGATCAAGCCGATAGTCAGATGACTCCTCTGTGGGAGCAATCAGGCGCGCCAATTCCAGCAGTCCGGCAACACCGCTGGCGTTGTCGTCGGCACCGGGCTGGTCGCCGCAGACGTCATAATGAGCGCCGACAATTATACGTTCGGCATCCTCCGGACCGAAGGAGCAAATAATATTGCGATATGTCTGTCCATTAACATTAAATTTTTGCTCGCTGACTATTCCGCCGCTTGCACGAAACTGCGCCGCAATATAGTCGGCCGCGGCATTCAGAGCTGTTGGATGTTCATAACTTCGTGACTGCGGCTGTTGCGTGAGCTGCTGGACATCTGTGAACAAGCGCTCCTGCGAAACCACGATCCGATCGTTTTGCCTGTACCCGGCCGTGCCAACCAAAGGATTGGTAATCAGCACGAAAGCGCCGCAGCCAAGAACAATGCATGCTGCGGCAATGCTTAAGAAAATCCGTTTCATCGTCGATTGGTCCTGCGCGTATTGGAAGGTAGACGCCAGCTTCCGTATCCAGGCGGAAAAAGACCGTCTTGATTATCGGCATTCAACGAGCCTTCGCGGCACAATGTTACTGCGATTCTTAGAGGCGCCTGCTCTTCCTCTTGTGGATGACGAGCGCGTCTAATTCGATATGAGCTGGAAGAGTTCGTCGAGGTCTGGGGTCAGAATAATCTCGGTGCGCCGGTTAACGGCACGGGCTTCCGGATTGTCACCGGCTTCGATCGGCACATATTCGCTGCGGCCGGCGGCTGTGATGCGGGCCGCAGCAACTCCGCCGCCTTCGGTCAGGTAGCGGATGACCTCGGTGGAACGCAATACGCTCAGGTCCCAGTTGTCGCTGAAACGCCCGCCGCCCCTGACGGCCTGGTTGTCCGTATGTCCTTCGACCAGAATATCGATGTCTGGATTTGCATTTAACACATTGGCGAGTTCCAGCAACGCATCCTGGCCCTGTTTATCGATATCGGTGCGCCCGGACTTAAAAAGCAGCTGATTTGACAGGGACACATACACTTTGCCGTTTTTGATAGCCACCGATAGTCCGCTCTCTTTGAATCCCAGCAAGGCCGTATTGAGGCGATTAAACAAAGCCTTCAGGGTGGAATCGCGGGCCGCCAACTTGCTTTCGACTTCGTTCAGACGTCGTTCGCGCTGTCGTAAATCGGCGCGTGTCTTTTCAAGCTTGTCGATGAGTGTTTGCATGTCGCTGGCGGAACTGGAGCGCAAGTCGGAGTAGTTCTTGCGCAGATCCGCGAGTTGACTTTCCATATCGCGCAAGGACATACCCAGCGCCAGAGTGTCTCCTTCGAGCCGCGCCACGCGGTCGCGCAGTCCATCGATAATGTTGCCGAGGGAGTCCTGCATCCGTAGTTTGGATTCGGCAAGCTCATCATACGCGCCCTGGGTAACGCAGGAAGACAAGACGCAAATCAGAGCCAGTCCGGCGACAATAATTTTCATGGCATCCCCAAAAAAAGGATTGGACAAGTAGAGCGCAAAATTCGCGAAAAACAGGCTTAGCCGCAAATCTATCCAAGGCAATCAGGCCGGCGTCGTTTGCTTGTCCCGTCCCGCCAGCATGGCAAGCTGCCCGAAGTGATACAATTCGTGCAAAGTCCAGTTGATGATGCAGTTTTCCTTGGTCTTGAAGTAGTCCTGCTCGGGATCGCCTTCGATCATGGCATGATAGTCATCCAGTTGATCATCGCTGAGATCGGCTATGATGGCGGCATTTTTGGCACAAATCAAAGGCCAGAGAGCACGCAGCTCAGCAGCCGAAGGGTAATGCTCAAGGCCGCGAAGCTCCGTCCCGCTTGCAAACAAGGGCACCAGGTCGGGATAGCTAAAACCGCCCTGACCGAGATATTGCGCCAGGTGGTCCTGGCTCCAGACTACATGGCCCAGGATCCAGATTCCGTGGTTGCGGCCGGGGGATATGTTGTGTCGCAAATCATCGTCACTAAGGGATCGCAGCACATGTTCGGCCCAGGCATTCATCTGCCGATAATATCTTTGCGATGTTGTCGTTCGAGGGAAGTTCATTTCAGCCGATTCACAGTTTGTTTGAAATTTGTTTCTTCACCCCGGCAGGCGATTTTTTAGCAATCGCCCTCTCTCTGCCAAAGCTTACACGCTTAAATCATAATGGACAAATTCACTGTTCTCCCGCCAGCCCAGAGACTCATACAGAGTGCGTGCAGCATTGTTGTTCGCCGCTGTTTCCAGGGTGAGGCCCCTGGCGCCCGTATCCAAAGCATACTGACGCGCGCGCTGCATGAGCCGTGTTGCAAGGCCTCTGCGTCGCCCCTTGGGTCGAACATAAAGATCGTTGAGTATCCATAGGCGGCGCATCGCTACCGAAGAAAAGACTGGATACAGTTGCACGAAGCCCAAGCCGATTTCCGAATCGCCACTTGTATCCAGCGCCAGAAACATAACGGATTCTTGTCGGGAAAAGCGTTCGCGCAGAAAATCGCGCGCGCCTGCAAGGTCGGACGATTGTTGATAAAACTGGCGATATTCGTCAAAAAGATGCGCTGACAGTTCGAGCTTGTCAATATCGGCTCTGATAATTGTGTCAGTCACTACTAACAACTCCGCCGGGAAAATGAAGTAAAAACGCTTGGATTCCAGGGGATGTCGCACTAGCTCAAATAGTGCCGCTCAATCGTCTTGCGATGATGAATTTCGTGACCGGCAATAATGTAGGGCATCGCCTTCGCGACAAATTCCAGGCCATTGGCAATACCGCGACGGCTGAGCATAAGGGCGTCAAAGCTACGGAACATGTGGATATTGGCCAGACGCAGCACGCGAAACTCTTCTGCCAGGTCATGCAGCTTGCGCTGATTAAAATGTCCTTCTCGTACGTAGTCGTTGTGGTCGAAGCCCGGTAATTCGTGTTGTTCGTTGCGGGCGATACTCAGAGCGCGGAAACCGAAAATGCGTTCACAATCCGTCAGATGGCCCATTAACTCTTTAACACTCCACTTGCCTGGAGCATAGCTTTGTTCTGCCTCGCTTTCACTCAGGCCCTGAAGTAGATTGATTGTGTGCTCAATTTCAAGGCTCAGAATTTTGTTGATATCACCTTCGTCGGGTACGAGGTCGATATATGTCGCAAAGTATTCGGGATAGTCATGTCGATCGGGTTTACTCACAGAAGGCGTCCCTTTGCAAAGCCTGGTAGATGTGAATTACCACCAACCACGGCGCTGTGATTGGCGGCAGCAAAGCACAATATCGTTGAAAATTCGGAATAATCCGAAGCAATTCAATCCGTCAGGCAGAGGGCGCGTCAGCCTGCTCCAGTTCACTCTGTCTGTCGATTATTGCGCCTGCCAGACCATAGTCGACTGCTTCGCTGGCGCTCATCCAGAAGTCGCGTTTGGTGTCATTGGTTATTTTTTCGAGCGACTGACCGGTCGCCGCCGCAAACATCTTGTTGATACGCTCTCGAATTCGAAGTATCTGTTCGGCGTGAATTTCGAGCTCGCTGGCCCTTCCGCTGCTTTGCCCCAGCGGTTGGTGCAGGAGAAAACGCGTGTTAGGCAGGCAAAGGCGCCTCGCCCGTGGAACGGCAACGAATATGAGCGCTGCCGCACTGGCGACCCAGCCGCTGCCGATGACTGTCACCGGCGCGTTGATAAAGCGAATCAGGTCATGAACGGTATCGCCGGATTCGATATGCCCGCCCTGCGAATTGATGAACAAACGAATAGGGTCAGCGGAGGCGGCATCCAGGGTGAGAAGCTGCGAGCTGACCTGGTGGGCAATGTCCTGATTAATTTCGCCGAAGAGCGTAACTGTCCGCGATGAATACAGTTTTTCACCCAGTGAAAATCGCTCTTCACGTCCTGTTGTTTCAGCCATACCGACTCCCTGTTTAAGATCAATATGGGGCAATATACGTCGGCCTAGCTGTCTCTGTCTTGGAAAATCTTGCTGTCCCTTTGATAGCGTCCCGGCGTAATTCCCGTCAGCTTGCGGAATGTATTGGTGAAGTGACTCTGATCGTAGAATCCGGTCAGCAGGGCCGCTTCGACGATTGAATATCCGCAGGCCAACAGCTTCTTGGCCTGTGCAATCCGAAAGCGCAAGAGATAGGCCAGTGGTGTTACTCCCTCTTCATCACGGAAAATTCGCAGCAGATGCGTCGCGCTCAAGCCTGTTTCATTTGCCAGTGTTGCCAGGGTGACCGGCTCCTGGTAGTGCAGTTCGATATAGTCCCGCACAATAACGATGGCCGGGTGTCGAAAGTCGGCCGCCGTCTGTGTCGCATCTGTTTCGCCCGGCGCCAGGCTTGCAGTCGTTCCGTTCGCGGCGGTTGCTACCCGGGCAAACTCAATGCCGGCCGTTTTCAATAAACTTTGAAGTTTAAAAAGAAATTCAGGGCTGACGGGGATTGTGGGCCGAGGGGAGGTTCTATTGTTTAACGCAATCATTGCGGACTCCATGCAAGCTGTTAATAGAAGATGATCGCCCGGCGGAATTGTAGCCAGAGCGGCAAAATACACAGCGCCGGCAGATTCTTCCAAGAGTTTTAAGGACAGTCGGATAAACAGGAAGCTTGGGCAATACTACGATCATCTGCCTGCATACACTGTGAAGTTGCCCGGAAATCGGAAGGCTTCAAGATTGAAATCGCTCCAGCGGCTTCGTTGTTAAAAGTCCTTCCAACGGACGAAATAGCCAAGCGATACGATCGGGCCGGCGGTAAAGTTGCGGCCGGCCAGGGGCAGGCGAACACCGCCTTCGATCTTTCCGGGGCCTGCTCGGTAGGCAAGCTGTGGATGTACCGTCAGAAACTCCCGCTGAGCAGTTAGGATGCGCAGACCGAAAGTTTCGGGCGCGCTGCCGTCCATCCCTTCCAGATCCACCTTCCAGCTGAATGCATCCAGGTCTCCACTCGCACGGGCCATAAAAAAAAGCTCATCGCCGGGTTTGAAGCCGGTTGTGGTATTCTCTTCGCGCCAGCGTCTGCCCAGCAATCCGCTAAGATAAACCGGCGCAGGGTAAAAACTGTGTCCCAACTCTAAAATGAGCTCCCAGTCGCGCTGCCCCTCGCCTAAACTAATTATTTCTGCATCCACCTTGAGTTCGCGCGGTAATTTTACGCCTGCCCGAACAGCCAGCGGAATGGTCGCTACCTGAAAGAGCTCCGGCCCGAAGCGCGCAAAAAAGCGCACTTCGCCAAGACCGCTGCTCTGTCTGTCGCCGGCGAAATCGTTAAATTCGATATGATGAAAAGGCAGTTGAGTCCAGACGTCCAGACCCTGAACGATTCCGAGCGCCGCGTTTAAGTAGCTTGAGACCGTAAGTGCCTCCGCGTCTTCCGGCATCGTCGCTCTGCAAGCTTCGGTGTCGAACTGTTGATTTGTATTCTGATAGAAGACTTTAAGCTCCAGCCATCCCTCGCCGGGCCTTTCGAGCCATTGACCAGGCAGTGAGCCGCTGGCAAGACCGAGAAACAGAAGAAGCGTCAGCGGAAGGGAATTAAGGCGCATTGTTAATTTTCCCACAGCCGGATGTCGGGGTAAAAAGCAGGCCATGCGAACCAAAATGCGATTATCGCTTCATCAACAGGCTCCAGACGGGTACCCGCGAGGCTTCCCTCGTCGGCGCTGCCGTCAACCTGCCAGGAGCTGCCCGTTTCAGTGTCGCGAATTGCATTGTCCCGGATACTGAAGCTCAGGTTTTGTCCGCCCGACCTGGGGTGGTAAGCCATTGCGCTCTGACGGCTGCGGTCCCAAAATACGACGACTTCGATTCCATTGACGTCGGCATGTACCGCGTTTAAGGGTCCGCCTTCATCGAGCTCATTAAAGGGAAACGCAAGTCCGCCGCCATCCGGGTTAGGAATAGCAAGAGTACGTTCTTTGATGGGACGACGGGGGTCGATATTGTCCTGTGGGAACAAAGGTCGGCTGTCGAGACTTTCATAGTTGAGATTGGAGTAAGGGTAGGCGCGATAGTTGCGGGCATGGCCGGTTTGTTCGCCGATGACCAGTGTGGAGGGATAGAGCTCGCGCCATCCGGCCCAGGTCATTTCGACTATGGGATACAGCACCAGCGGGCTTCCCAGACGTCGACCGCAGCGCGCACCCAGTGCCATCTGCGGCCAGAGCGACTCCTGGTCATTGCGATCGTACATAATAAGGTTATTCTGAAACAATAAGCCGGAGACGCCAAATTCCGCGCCATCGACCGGGTCGCGCATAAATGCGATGCTGGACCCGGTCAGCGGGCAATAGCTCACGGCCACTTTGCCGATACTGAGTGATAAGTTAACAATCTCGTGCCACCAGAGGATGTTGTGGGGAATCGCGATGGCGTCGTCGTCCATCAGCAAGCCAATGATACGATCATTGTCTCCGAGATAAGCAACTTCCGATGCCGTTACCAGGGGCGGGTCCGTCAGCGCCGGAATGCCGTCCTTGGGCACGCCGCCGGAAAAAATTTCACTTTCAGGAATGCTGCAGGTGGATTGGTCAAAGCTTGCCTGACTCGAAGAATCGTCGCAGGCGAACGACAGACATACGGCCAGCAAAAGCGCGGGAAGCAGGCCGGGCCTGGAAATTCCCGTACGATGAGTAGTCTCTGACATTGCTGCCTCTTGAAGATACTGCGACAAATACCATGATCGGATGACGGCCCGCGTTTTAGCTCTCTCAAATCCCTTCAGACGGTGCCGCGTGTGTCAACGGCGAGAGGTACAACAAGGGCCTGCCATGAATTAGTTCCAACAGCGATTGCTTTGGCCGGAGGCCTCGGGGAAGCGCTAGGGAGCTGCTTCGTTGAGCGCCTTTGCGAAAATCCGGCGCAATTTTTCGTCAAAACAACAATGAATGATGAGCTTCGGACTGTGGGAAAATGCCCGGTGCGCGAAGCTCTCGGCAATGGCTATGCGGGCGGCCTGCTCAGGCGGAAAACGGTAGGCGCCGCAACTTATGGCAGGGAAAGCAATTGACTGCAGGCGATACTCGGCCGCCAGGTTGAGGCTGTTGCGATAGCACGAAGCCAGCACGGCGGCTTCATCTTTGTGGCCACCATCCCAAACTGGACCGACGGCATGAATGACATGCCGCGCCGGCAGGCGATAGGCCGCGCTTATTTTCGCCTGTCCCGGCAGACAGCCGCCAAGCGTTCGGCACTCTGCCAGCAATTGCGGTCCGGCAGCGCGATGACTAGCGCCATCCACACCGCCGCCGCCGCACAGACTTCCATTGGCGGCGTTAACTATTGCATCGAGCTTTAAGCCTTGCTATGTCTGCCTTCAAATCTGCATGACTGCTTCCTTTGAATTTCAGCGGAGCCACCGTGATTCCAGTCCCTATCGCCATTGCCGGGTTCAAAGCTTGACAATGGATAGACGATAATTTAGCCGGACTACCCAAATACATTTCATTTTAGAAATAAATAATATATGCTTATCGCACAGGTAAAAAATTAAACCTAATTAGCAGTCGCACGAAAAGAGAGGAAGGAGAACGATGACCGGTCAGATTTCCATGCTCATTCCACACTACGAACGCATGCGGGCGAAGTATCCGCATGACAAGCTTCTGCTTATCTTCGATTTTGAAGGTTCAATTTTAGATCTCAGCTCTGCACTGCCGGGTCTCTTCATTGATTTCGACCGCAATATGGGGACGCAGCTCGCCCGACGCAAACGCTTGCAACCCTACTCCGCCGATGGCTTTTGGCTGGAGGATATCCTCGGCGGCTACGATCTGTCCGGCAGCGAACGCCGCAAGTTGCAGGCCTGGTTTAATAGCCACTATCAACTCGCCGGCGAGAACTTTGGCTATCACCGCCTGTTCGAGGGAGCATTAGAAATTTTTCGTTGGTTTCAACAGGAACAAAACACTTACGTGGGTGTGACGACGCGGCGACCCGCCCACATCACAAGCGATGCGCGAGATTTTATCAATATTGCCGGCAAATCACAGGGGGTACGTTTGACCAATGACCTGATTGCCGCTCCCAGCCCGCATCCCGGCAGTTCCGACAGGTACAGTCTGGCATCAAACATTCACTACTTTCAACAGAAAGGATTCAGGGTTATTGCCGCAATCGGCGCTCACGAGAGCGACATCCAGGATTTTGCCAGCCTCGATCCTTGCAATGAGATTCACATACTACCACCGGGACCAATTTTTGCCGACCGGGAGGCGACAGGCAATGACAGTTGCCTGCAATGCAATGGCACAAGCGGCCATCCCCACTCTTTCGAGCAGGAATTGCCCGATGACATTCAGGTAGCCTGGCATCGTGTTAATGACCTGATGAACCTTCACAACTTTTTATCCTCTTCCGTTCGCTGGGCCGAAATGGATGTCTGCAGCGATCCCTTCAGCCGTGATTTGGTATTGCGCCGGGAATCCATCGAATCGACGCCTCTGCAGACTCACGAGGATATCCTGCTCCTCGAAGTATGTCTGTACAAGTGCCGGCAGCATGAACGGGGCATCAAGATCGACTTCAAGGAAGGCGGTTTATTAATCGACCGCGTTATCGAGGTTGTGGAAGCGCATGGCTATTCCGAACAGTATCTGTGGTTTAACGGTCACGTGGAACGATTACAACAGGAGGGGTTCCGCAAGCTGGCGGCGCACTACCCCGGCGCCGTCATTCAGAGCCCGATTCACTTCCTGGAGCCGACCTTCAGCGCCGCGCCCCAGAAAGCGAAAGAGATTCTCGACATGCTGATCGATTGGGGCGTCAATCGATTTTCGATAAACTGGATGACGCCGAACAAACGCAAGCTGCTCAGGTACCTCTCGCAGTGGGGCTATGAAGTTAATATATATAATGTTCCCGATCAGGAAGCCTTCGTTCAGGCCGTTAACCTTCTGCCACGCTCTATCTCGACAGCTTTCAGCTATCGCCGGATGCACGTGCCCCTCGTTTAAGGTATGCATCGCCCCGCAGGAGCGGAACATTGTTGCTGCAATTGTGGATCGCCGCCATTTGTACATCTTCTCCGAAACCGCTTTCGACAAGCTCGCGACCTGAGGCCGACTGAAACAATATATCGGACAAGCCCCGGCTGGCATTCTTAAAGGCCGTTTCCGCCAGTAGCGCCTCCGGTGACTTCGTCATGTTCAACTCGGCAATGATGGCGCCCGCTCCGAGCAGATCTTCTATGCCGGGTCTCAGCGATCCATCCGGCCAGCGTTCACCGGCCGGGATAATCGCGATGCTCTCGCCCATTTCCCTGGCGGCCCTTGCCACGGCCCGCGCATTGCGCAAACATCCGGCCAGGGTCGTCTTTGCGCCGGTACTTAAACTGAGTGTGGCGCCGTTAGGCGATGGCAGAACAACTCGCGTACCCGCCTCTATTGATGCGAGCGACCCAGGCGATAGCGATATGGCGCCCTCGCCGCGCTTCGAGGCCAGCAGCGCTGAACGGGCTGCGGCAAACTCCGCAGCATTCCTGGATTTCATGCGATAGGGAAATACTACGGCACCACGTTCCGTTGCAACGTCAATGCAGGTACTGAACGAAAGGACATCGACGATAACAACAACATCGCTAACTGCGCCAACGGAGGATATTCCGCCCATACCCCATTCGCAGCGAATGTTATACGCAGTCTGTGCAAAAATACTCTGCATAGTGTTGCTGCCTTCTGCTGGCTTTGTCCGGTTGAGACGGGCTCCTTGGCGAGCGCTCATCATCCCAATGCGCGGAATTCGTCCGGTCGCGCCGGGCCCCAAATTTCATAATGTTCCTTTTAACTCCGCCACATATTTGTCGGCCAGGCGAGTCGGCTCGGGCAAGCGCAAGCCGCGCAGGCACTGCAGGACGATACGCTCGGCGCTGGCGAGGTCCATTTTGTGTCCCACGCTTACAAAGATGGGTTTGACGCGATCGCGCGTGCGGAGTACCGTACCGATCCGCTCTCCTTTGTCAATGAGCGGACTGCTGCTGCCCCGATGCTCCGCCGGCATTTCGTAGCTGCCGGTCAGACGGCTCTTGGCGCAGCCGATCGAGGGGAGATCGCAAAGAAGTCCCAGGTGCGCAGCGATTCCAAGGCGACGGGGATGCGCGATGCCCTGTCCGTCGCAGAGGAGCGCATCAGGTGCGGTTTTCAACTTTGTGAGAGCGGCGAGCAGGGCCGGTGCTTCCCGAAAAGTCAGCAAGCCGGGGATATAGGGCATTTGCAGCTCAGCCTTGGCGCCGTGCTTTTCAATGATGCTGCCGCTGGCAATGTCCCACACCACCACCGCGCCGATGCAGAATCGACCGTCGCGGGAAAAGGCTGCATCAAGGCCGGCAATGTTGCGGAAGTCGACATTCGGGGTCTGCGTGCTAAGTTGCCCCGCAAGTGTTTTCTGGAGCGCAATTGCTTCCGGTGCTTTCAGATTCCAGGCGTGGGGGAGAGGCGGAATGACCATGGTGAATATGTGTTCAGTGAATTTTGCAGTGTTAAGCGCCGGCGTCTCGTATCCCCGGACTGCAAGGATGCGCGGATCAGCAGGACGAAAGTATAAAGTAGACAATTATTGCCATATAGTGCTGCATCGCGTCGAGTCCGGCGGCATCGATTCACAGGCTTGAAGCCGATCCGGTGAGAACAAAGAAGTGCGTTCGGAAGGCGATCGTTTTGTAAAGAGCGGGATGGTCACAGGACGTAATTCCCTCTCTAAACTTTAGCCGACAGCAAGGCCAATTCTTTCCTGACGGACAGCGGCAAGGTTTCGGCAACTGTATGGCAAGCTTGCTAAAGCGCGTCGAGATACTTTTTATAGAGTTGATGTCAGCCGGTAAAAATGGAGATCCGCTGGCAGGGCGAAGAAGGTTCCTCTGCAAGACCCTTCGAGAAATGCCGAATCGCTGTTTACCCAGTGTTCAACGAATACCGTATTTGGCGCGAATTTGCATCATCCGCTCCCAGACTTTAGCCGACACATCGGCCTGGCTCAGCTGATTGAAGATATTGCCCAGGACTCGTTTTTCTTCGTCATCAATGATGCCGTCCTGCAGAGCCAGGCCCATCAGAAAGTTGAGCTCTTCGAGGTCGAGCGTTCCATCGTCCGCGAAAACTCTGATGGCAGAATAAGCGATTTTGATGTGACTGTGTTCACTACTCATGGTTTGTACATCCTTTGGTCTTAACGCTTGCGGTTTAACAGAAGAGCGCTGAGGGAATAATACCCTGCTTCAGTTTGAACGCCATTGTAGGTTAATTACTGCTGAATTCCAAAGATCTTGTTCGGCCCAGGTAGTAAGATTGCCGGGGCAGTCGACGCCGGGTTCCGGTCTGATTGTCGCGGGCAATGAGGCTGAGTTAGCTTCAAGCGGCTTTGATGTCACTACTTTCCCGCTTGTTGATTTTTTGGTATTCAGCAACGAGTCCGGCGCAACAGAGGGCTGCGACAATGTTAATTGCCAGGGAAGAAATCGTTGCCGCCGGCATCAGCTCAATCGCAACCTTGCCGCCGAAGCCAAATCCGTCAATAAACTGGGCGTCGCCGTTCATCCCAAGCGACCAGCTTAAGCCGATAAAACATTTGTAAAACAGGGTGGAGCTGTCGAGTTCGAATATCTGAAGCCACCACAATATCATCGATACGACTATCGCCGATCTGCTGCGCGAGCGCAAACGCCAACCGACTAAAATTGCCGTAAACGAAGCGATCAGAACAAATGCCAGACCCAGGAAATCGCCCGTACTGCTATCCGGCGACATCAGGTAAAGCGGTGTGCTGGCAAAGAGGGAGATGATGCCAAGGCAGCCGCAGATGATCTGCCATCCTCCGATCAATGAGGAAAGTGTCATTCATGCTCTCCGATCGCGGATTCAAGAAGGCCATAGGTGTGCAGCAGCAGCTCCTTTGTTCCGATGGCGCCATGCCCGGGCACTACCAGCTCGGCGGTCTGGTACTCTCGTTGCAGCATTGTCATAAGCTTGTGCCAGGACTCGATATCGGCATCCGCAGTGTAACCGAGCGATTGCGACCTGATTGACTTCACCGCACAGCCGCCAAAGAAAATTGAACTGCGCGGCAGCCACACAACGATATTGTCCGGCGCATGCCCCGCGCCCGGAAAGACAGCGTGAACAGCGTGACGTCCAAAGCTGAAACTCGTATCGCGTTGAAAATAGTGAGTCGCGGCAGTCAGGGAGTGACGGTCTGCTTCTCTGAGCGAGCGTATGTTTGCCAGGACGGGAATTTTGCGTTGAAGAAGCGCGGGCATTCCGCCCATGCGATCATCGTGGGCATGCGTAACGAGCGCCAGTGTGACGGGCTTTTGTCGGACTTTCTCCAGCCAGTCGAGCAAGATTGCGGCCTGGGCCGGGTTGTAGCCGGTATCGATGAGAAATGACGTGCTGTCCGTATGGACAATCAGTCCGTTGGCCGGGAAGGGATAGCCGTTCGCCAGTCGTTTCCAGGTGATGTGAAGCCAGATATCCGGCGCCAGCCTGCGCACCTGCACTTCGTCGTGCAGATGGTATGTGCTGCTGTCGCTCGTTGCAGCAGTCGCCTCTACCGTTAAACAAATGGCGATCAGTGTAAGAAGCGCTGCCGGTCGGAACAATCGATTTGTTTTTACCATAGGCGAGATACTTTGTACGGTTCAGGAAGCGCAACTTACTTCACTCGCGCATGAATACAAACAAGCATCTTGTGGCGTGGCAAGGCGCACATTCAACATCGCGGTGGATGAGATCGATATGTTGCTCATGTATCATGCCCGGACGGAGCTCTGTAGGTGATCGGCGCGGTACTAGCGGTCGAGCACGAGAATCGGACTTGCCGCACTGCTGTCGGTGCTGCGCAGCACGAGCAGGTAAACACCAGAGGGCAGTCCCAGCTGCTGGATGCCAATGTTCCGCTGGAACGCTCCGGCGGCCTGATAGCCAAGAGCGATAGAATGCAGTCGACGACCACGCTGGTCTATCAACTCGATCGAAACTTCCGAATCACGCTCGAGCCGGTAGCTGATACGAATCTGATCTGTAGCCGGATTGGGGAAAATTTCCGGTCCCTCCGGTCTGCCTTGCTGCCGCGTAAAGTTAAGGCTGCTTGGCCTTCCCTCGCCATAAAACAACCAGTCCTGATTGTCGCGAGCAAAAAAGAGATCCGGTAATTGATCGCCGTTCATATCGGCGCTTGCGAGACCGTAGCATGAGGTAGCGCCGGTGTAAAAAGCCTCCGGAAGAAAATACTCGCTCGTTGCTTCCTGAAAGTCGTTATCGCCTTGATTAATATAGAGCCGGGTCTGGTCGCGGCCCGATGTGACGATCTCGGGCAAATTGTCGTCGTTGATGTCCAGGGCAATAATGGCGCGACTGCGGATGTCGCTGCCACCGAGCATAACGCTCTGGAATATGGGATCACCTTCCGGGATCGTAAAACCCTGCAGCAAATAGGCCATATCGCTTGCTTCGCGATCGAAGGCCGCCATCGCAATATCCGGAATGTCATCGCCATTGAGATTTGCTACTTCGACGGCATAGACCCGCTCGTCGCCGAAAGGCCGCAGCGATCGATAGCCCGGCCGGTCGGAGGGCAATGACTCACCGGAGAGATAGAGGCGCGGTCCCGAGGCAAAATTGGCGACGACGATATCCAGCCAGCCGTCGCCGTTGAAGTCGGCGAAGTCGGTCGCCAGACTCAATTCATTGTTGTCCGGCAGCCAGTCGTCGCGGCGTTCGAAACGCCCGCTCTTATCGTCCCAGCTAAAGACTGCGTTTGGCGCCGGCAGGACGTCCAGCTCGCCGCGCGGGAAGAAAATCTCGAGGCGGCCATCCGAATTCAGGTCGATAAATTGAGCGCGATTGAGTGCGGTCATCGATATCAGCTCCGGCATCCAGCGGGCGGTGGAATCGACAAATCGGGGGGCGCCATGTTCGTCGAGGCCGGCGTGATAATACAGACGTCCGCCCTCGTAGCCGCTGATCAGGAGGTCGGGACGTTCGTCCCGGTTGACGTCGGCAATCGCCATGCCGTGATTGTTGCTTATCGGAAGAGCGAGGAGGTCGGAGCGGTCATCGAAGCGGCTGAATCCCTTACTGCCCGGACCCCGGTTGAGGTAGAGTTTGTGCGTGTTGGGTTTAGTCGGGCCGAGCGCCAGGACATCGGGCCGCCCGTCATCATTGAGATCGCTGATAGCTACGGTGGAGGTATTCTCGCCATCAGGCGGCAAATTCGTCGATGTGGTATCGACAAAACGCAATCCATCGACCTGTACGTGTAGTCGATTTTGTTCGTAGGTATTGGCCAGGACGATGTCGACCCGCTCGTCGCCGTCAAAATCCGCTACCGCTGCACCGAATGAGTGAAATGTATGCGGCCGGCCGGAGGCGGGGTGCTGCGGCAGTGCTGCCGTGGCGTCGGTGAATCCGCCGTCGGGGCTCTGGAGAAAGAGAAAGGACCAGCTTCCGGCAGCAAAAATATCAAGCCGATTATCCTTGTTGACATCGACGAATTGTCCGTCGAATGCCGCCAGGTACAACTGGTCGAAGTCCGGCAGCAGCTCGGCGCCGGCGTCGCGAAAACGTCCGCTGCCGTCATTTACATAAAGCTTGCTGGCGGCAACGCCGCTGCGTCCCTCGGCACGGTCGTCATTGGTTATGAAGAGGTCCAGATCATCGTCGCCGTCAAAATCAGCCGCACTGACCGAAGTAGACGGAAGCAATTCATAGGGCAGATTTTCAACCGCCCAACGAAACTGGCCGGGATTGTCCGGATCGTTCAGATAGAGTTTGTTGACAAAGGCGGAGTCCGGCAGATCCGGCGAAGCAATCAGGTTGATGCCGAGATGGATGCGGGCATCGTAGTAATTGGTGACAAAGATATCATCGAAACCGTCGCGGTTGAAATCGCCAACTGCAACATCCGTACTGAGGTCGGCGCGCTGTCCCAGTCCCGAGCTATTCGAAGCGTCGCTAAAATTCATGACACCGTCGCCATCGCTGTCGGCGCCGCCAAGGTATAGGTCGTTGGCCAGCAGCTTGTCGGCAATCAACAGATTAAGCGAGCGAAACAAGCCGATCCGAATCAGGTATTCGACGCCGCCATTCGCGAGCACGAGATCCGGTATACCGTCTTTATTGAAGTCGCCGCTGGCGATACCCATACTGAAGTTGAGCGTGTCCGACAGTCCGAACAAGGTCAGCTCGCCGCCCGGCAGGTTGCCTGTGGCTTCGCGAAAACCGCCATCGGCTTCAAGCAGCAGTATCTGATCGCGGCCGGGATGGACGCTGGTGCCGCCGGATTCGGGACCGCGAGCCAGTATGAGGTCTTCGCGTCCGTCGTTATTCACATCCAGCCAGACCGCATCGTAGCTGCCGCCCGGCGTATACCAAGCTGAATTCTCCGGCAGCCATGTAAAGTGACCGCGTCCGTCATTGAGAAGAACCTGGTCGGTCTGGAAGGAGCGTCCGACAAAGAGATCCAGGTCGCCGTCCTTATCGAAATCTCGCGTCTGGACAAACCAGCTCCCGCCTACGTCGAGCGGCAATCCTTCGTAGCCGTTCAGTGTGAAGGAGCTAAGCCCGCCTGCGAGCGTCACCGTCGGCCAAAGCCAGGTAAGGAAGATTGCAAGTCGAATAAATGCCAATCGGTTTGTCGTCGGTCGTGTCTGGGACATTGCGAATTCCGTCTCTTGCCTGAATGTGTAAAAGCCGGCTTCAGCCGAAGTTATTGTCGTGCGGGGCTTCTTGCAAGTAATTGGCGCAGCCGAATGTTTGTGGAGGGCACTTGCGCTATTTCACCAAAGCAATTGCTGCAAATCCAGCTTGCCATGCTGCAAAACTCAAGGCTAACGAATAGTTCGCCGGACTGTTACAGGTTGCTGCGCCATGAGTGTGGTATGCGCGGCAAAGGGTGAAAAGAGAGCTGTAAGCAGCTCCTGGTCAATTCCGATTTTCCGCCGACGGGCATTTTGGAAGCCTTTAGGTGGCCGCCAGGAACGTAAACGCTATGGCTAAATGCTTGATTTTATTGAGTTTAGAAGTTTGATACTCCATTTATACTCAATCGGATTGCTGGCCTTTGCCGGCTGACTTGCTTATACTTGCCTCGTGCTTTGCCGTGCGAATCCCTAGGGGTGAATCTGCGCCGGCCAACGTTTGGGCGGACTGACCAAGCCCTGCCGGAAGCGCGGGAGCAAGCCAGACTATTTTGACCGCAAAATGTGATCTGACAGCCGGTAATGCTGTTAACAGGAAGCAAAGGGAGATTGCGCCGACAGGGTGTATCTCCCTTTTGCTTTTGGCGACCGAATAGCGTTGTGACTATGTAAAACGATGTGTACGGCAGCGGCTGTCAGCTTATATGACGATGGGCTTCAAATCTTAATCCACTGTTTGCAGCAATGCGGCAGGCCCCGCTCGCACGACTTTCACGGCAAATCTTTGTAGATTGCCCATCGTTGACAGAAGCTGCCGTCGCAAAAAACAAAATTGCCTGGCGCCTCTGGTTTTTTGACTGCGGATGCCAACTGTTTTCATTCCGCCATTGACAAGATTGATCGATCGATGAGCAAATTTCCAGGCCAGGCTCTGCATGGTCGCGGCGCAGCCGACAACCCACAGAATCGCTTTACGACTATCGCCGTAGAGCGTGATTCCGAGTGGACGGAGGAAGATCCGCTGCCGCGGACGGAATTTCTGCGCGACAGCAGCAAGACGATCCTGACAAAAAATAATAGCCCTGATATTCCTTTTGAGTTCAGCGTCAATCCCTATCGTGGCTGCGAACACGGCTGTATCTATTGTTATGCCCGTCCCGGCCATGAGTATCTCGGTTTTTCGGCCGGGCTGGACTTCGAAACCAAGATACTGGTTAAAGAAGATGCGCCGGCGCTCCTGCATACCGCGCTGAGCAAGTCTTCCTGGCAGCCGCGAACGATTTCCATCAGTGGCGTGACCGATCCCTACCAGCCGGTGGAGCGCCGTCTGAAACTGACGCGCCGTATTCTGCAGGTCCTGGCGGAGTTTCGCAATCCGGTCGGAATTGTAACGAAGAATCATCTGGTGACGCGGGACATCGACATTCTGCGCGAGTTGGCTCGTATCGATGCGGTGATTGTGATGTTGAGCGTGACGACGCTCGAGCCCGATCTTACGGCAATACTGGAACCCCGTACCTCGCGTCCGGCCCGACGCCTCGACGCCATCGCCCGTCTGGCGGATGCCGGCGTTCCTGTCGGTGTTATGGTTGCGCCGGTCATTCCGGGTCTGACGGATCATGAAACGCCGGCGATACTTGAAGCCGCCGCCGAGCGCGGCGCCGCCATCGCCGCTTATGTTAACTTGCGTCTCCCCCTGTCCCTTGCTCCCTTATTTGAACAATGGCTCGATCAACACTTTGCCGATCGTAAAAACAAAGTGCTCAACCGCATACGCTCGATGCGCGGCGGTAAGATCAATGACAGCAGCTTTGGCGATCGTATGCGCGGAACTGGTGTGTATGCAGATCTCTATTCGCGCAGTTTCAAAATCCATTGCGAACGACTCGGTCTCAACAAAAATCGTCCACTTCTCTCCACCGATCATTTTCGCCGGGTACAGCGGGACCAGGACACGCTTTTCTGAGCACGTGCCTCAGTGCAATGCGGCCTCATCGACGCGAACATTCACCAATGTCATCAAGGCCCGCTCAACGCCTGGATTAATATTTCGCCCCGGTTCTTCTTGTCTCTCGGGAGCGGACTGCTTTAGGCTACCGATAACCTCGACCGGGACCTTACACCCGACCGGCGAAGCCTCCGATCTTTCCTGGTGACCTGCTGAAGGCCGACAGGCTGTACCTTTTTCGGACGAAAGAGTGTCAGAATTGTCGGGTGATACAAAACAGCGCTTTGCTTGTTAGTTGCAGATATCATTCGATCTGAGTTCAATAATTCGCTTAAGCAGGGCGCGGCGCAGCCGCCTTTAATGCGATGAAACATTCGGTAGCACAACACAGTGACGGACAATTGTTGGCAATGCTCGGGGGAACGGAACGCGACCGTTCGGAGGCGCTCTCCGCTTTGTATGATCGTTACGCACTCGGCATTTACCGTTACTGCCGCAAGATTCTGGGCAGTGAGGACGCTGCGCGCGATGCGCTGCAGGAGACATTTCTGCGATTTCTGCGCAGCACTGACGTCGACCGTGATTATGGTAACCTCGCTGCTTACTTACTGCGCATTGCGCGCAATCTCTGCCTGAATGCGAAGCGTCTGCAACGGCGCGAGCATATCAGCCTGGAAGAGTTTCACCTGCCGTCCTCGGAGCAGACGCTCGAAAGCGAAGAATTAACGCGTCTGGTGGTGATCGCGCTGGACAAACTGCCGGAAGATTATCGCGAAGCGTTGATCCTGCAAATGTATAACGGCTTGAGCTATAAACAAATCGCCGAATTGATCGAAGTGCCGCTCTCGACGGTACGCAATCGAATCGTACGGGCCAAACTCAAAATCAGAAAATTGTTAACTCCTTACCTGGAAGATCTGCAAAAGTGAAAGCCGGGAGTAAAGCTATGAACAGCGACTATGACAACACGACTGGCGAGCTGATCGAACTCTTTATTGATGGTGAGCTCAGCGGCATCCGGCAGTCGATGCTCTTCAGGGCATTGGCGAACGACGAAACACTACAGAGTGAGTTTCACCATGCCCTGGCTGTGCGAAGAGCGATTCAGGATGATCGCGAATCTTTAAGCCTCGCGCCCGACATCAAAGACGGCCTCTTTGCCAGAGCCAGCCTGGTCCCGGCCGGAGCAATGATGACGCCCCTTGTCCTGCCGCCTGTCGACCCCGGCTCGCGGGGTTCCACCTGGTGGCAGCGCCATTCAGATAAAGTCGTTTCAGCATTGGGCGGCGCCATCTTCAGTGCGCTGATCATTTTTGGTCTTGCCGAAATTGTGGCTCCGGCAGACCGTTCACCGGATGTATTGGAGTACGGGCAGGTCGGACCAGTCGATAACAGCGTTTCGATGGACCACCGCTCTTCAACAGATTTACCTGTCAGTGAATTAAGGTTTTCGGACGGCGCAGCGGCAGCGGAGCAAGAGGCAGCTGCGCCAGTCGTCGAGCAGGGGCAGCCCTCGAAAGTCAACGCGTTTACCGAAACAACGAAGCAGGCGGGAGCTGCCATTGATCTACACGAAGATCTTCCGGCAACAGTTGACAATGTTAGCATCGCAAAGCCTCTGTCGCCGCAGCGCCGCGTATTTTCGGCCCGCCATTCACCGCTACAGTCAGGACCAAGCTCCGGGACGCCTCGGCTTGCGCCCTCTCTCCCTGCTGCGCCCTCGAATATCTCACGCTTCTCACTGCAGCTAAATGGGATCGAGGGCCTTGCATTGTGGCCGGATTATAATGTTGCGGAATCCAGAGGGCCCTTTTTTAACAATCGGAGTGCTTCCTTATTGTATCGACTCGATAAACGCAACGCTCTCGGTTTGGCCGCCGGTAAGGAATCTTTGCCTCACGTGGTGTTGAAGGGAGCTACTGCGGAGCGGCGTGTAAGGTTGAGCTGGATCGGCCTCCGATATCAACACGTTCTGCGCGATCTGGCGCCTGTGCCGAAATTGCACCCTCTTCTGCAATTGACCGGCGCATGGACCGACGTCGGCCTCCTGGCCAAGGGAATGGCCGGATTGCGCTACGGACTCGACGACAGTGTTCAGATGCAACTTGGTCTGGAAGGCAGCAGCCTGCGCTCCAGGTGGCGAACGACGGACAAACTGGCGCTGGTGTATGGCATATCCATCTTCTGGTGAGCCGGTATCTCACGCATCACCTCAAGAATTCAAAATCAGTCAGACTATTTAACAATGCAAGAAAGGATGAAATGATATGAAATCTTATGCTTTGCTAGCGTTGGCCCTGGTATTGCTGGTTGTCGCTCAGGCTTCGCTTGCTGCCGGTGAATATGCCAGAGTGAAAGTTAAGGCCGAGATAAAGTCCATTCTCAATGAACTGAAAGAGGAAGATGAACAGCCCTTTGCCACAACGCTGGCGGCAGGAGACAGATTCGAAGGCGTGATCCAGTATGATGTTGAACGCGAGGGAGTTCGTGATCCGGACGCGAACGGCGGACGCAACTATAACTACTCCGATGATTTCAACAGTTACATGGAATTCAGGTTGGGCGGCAGTACAATTCGCAGCTTTTTTCTCCAGAATGTTGAAGGACTGAACATATTCTATGAGTTATTTAGTTGGCGAACTACGACTGCCTCTTCAAACAAGTATGAGATGGTGTTTAGCAGCCAGCGTTCGGGAATCTACACCGAATCAGATCACATACTGGAAGGGGGACCGATTTCCATCAGGCTGAAGGGAGAAACAGCCTTTCAGACGAGTGGTTTACCTCAGCAGTTGAACCTGATTGACTGGCACTGGCGAAGCCTGCGCATCGAGTATACGGCGCCCTCGGGGCGGTCGTTTAAAATCGAAGCCGTCGTTCGCAGTTTCAGCCCCACGGAACGGATGGGTGACCTTGATGACGATGGCGTCAGGAATGAAGCCGCGACGATCAGCGGTTCGATCTATATTGATGACAATGGCAATTGTAGCATGAACGCGTGGGAAGGCGGCATAGCCAATCAAGTCGTAATCGTCAGGCCGGGTCCATTCTTCGCGATAAGCGACAATCAAGGCAACTACGAAATCGAGCTTCCGCCTGCAAACCGCTATGCCGTCGGCATAAAACCACCTTTTGGCTGGCAGGCCGCCTGCCGAGACGACTTTAAGGAAGTCGGCCTGATGCATGCCGGTCGTGTTAAGGAAGATGTTAACATCGGCATGCAGGCCGCGCGAAGGGTGCAATCGCTCGACGTAACGCTGGCGGGCGACAATGTTCGTCTCGGTTTTGAGTTCCGTTATGTTGTACGTTTTCATAACAACGGCACGATTCCCTACAGCGGCGATCTTGTGCTGCGCTACGATCCGCTGCTGCAATTCATCTCCGCCGATCCGGCCGTGACGGTACATAAGACCGATGAGCTGCTCTGGCATCTGAAGGAACTTCCGGTCGGCGCTACCGGCAAAATCACCATCGTCATGCGTGCTCCGGAAGACGAGGACCTGCTGGGCTACCAATTGTGCGCTTCCGTCTGGTCCGAACAAAAGCCGCAATTTGACGAGCTCGCCGCAGCGGCTATGGACGAAATCTGCCTCACAATTCGCGGTGCCTACGACCCCAACGACATTCAGGTATTCGCCGGCACAAAATCCGCAGACGGCACTATCAGCCTCATTGACACGACCCTGACGTACCACATTCGCTTTCAGAATGTCGGCAGCGCACCGGCGTCGACCGTTCGTATTCTCGATACCCTGGATAAATCGCTTGATTTCGCAAGCCTGCGTTTGGGGGCGGCGAGCCACGACTACAGCGTACGCATGAGCGGCAATGCGGTCCTGGAATGGACCTTCAGCAACATCGAACTGCCGTCGCAGGCAAGCGATGAGGCCGCCAGCCGCGGTTTTGTGAGCTACAAGATTGACCGGCGAGATGCTCTGTCGGCCGGCAGCGCAATCCCCAACCGCGCGGCCATCTATTTCGATTATAACTCGCCGGTCATCACCAATACTGTCGTCTCGACCTTAGTCAGCGTCAGCACATCGGTCAACGAAGAGGAATCACAGTTTAAGGACAAGGAGCTGTTCAGCGGTACGGTTGTAGTTTACAATCTGCTGGGACGCAGGCTGCGGGAGATACGAGTCGTGGAGCGGCCGCCTGCTGAGCTGCAACTGGATGACGTTCAACCGGGCGCCTACTTCCTGCACTACAAGTCGGAATCCGTATCGCGCATCGTGCCGATGACAATCGTTCGCTAGCTGTTTCAGACCGGCGCGTGGTGGTCGGCCTGAATCCGGCATTCCGTCTGTGCAGGCCAACACAAAACGCCAATGTAGCGCTCAAGTATGGCGGGTGCGGGTCGGACGGAGAAATTGTATTCTTGAGGGCACGCTGCCCGATGTGGCTCAGGTCGCGTCGGGCAGTTGCATTTTGGCATAGCAAGAGGGCCTGGCGCTTGATTCGGAATCAGGCGGAGGCTTGCTTAGAGGCCCTTGCCTTCCAGCATCATCTTCAGGCCTCGAGCGACAATCGTAATATCAAGCCATAGCAGTTTCAAGGCCGGGGCCTGCATGTACTGCTCTACATAGCCGTATTCCAGATCGCGACTGGCCCACTCCTCAGTACCCTTGCGTACATGCGTCTGACTGAAAATTCCGCCTTTCAGGATTTTACGGGTGACATTTCCGCGGGCAAGGTCGGCTTCATAATCCGGCCAGGCAAGCGGCCGTGGACCGACGATGCTCATGTCGCCCCGCAGTACGTTGAAGAGCTGGGGCAGCTCATCCAGATAAAATCGTTTGATGAAGCGGCCGGTATAGGTCAGATTGGCGCGTTTTTTCTGAGAATGATAGGCGGGAATGAAATCACCGCTGCGGCGCTCGGCATCACTGGCCAGATCGGTTCTGGCGAGTCGAAACTTCAACTTCATAAATTTTCGTCCGGCGGTGGCGCCAAAATACGATGCCAGCAAGGGGCCGTGATTGGCGGGCAGTAGAAGGCCCTCCAGCCAGTTGGCACAAGCTACCAGTATCAGAACGGGGCTGGACGGTAGCAGCAGCAGCAAGGCGATTAGTTTGTCAACAATCAGTTTAAGCGCTCGGTCGGGCAGGGGAGCCTGCAGGGCGAATATAGCGGCATAACGCTGCCTGATGCGCTCGTCAGGCGCCGGATAGAGATGTCGCGGAATTACCGGGCTGTTCTGTTTCATAGTGCACCGTGCCTAGCATTACTTCTCTCGGGAAACACCGGCGAAGAGGCCGATCCGGGCAGAATACAGGACTGCAAATTGGCAAAAAATCCGCAATAGCCCAGTGCCGTACTGCGCCGTACCGTCGTCGAGAAGCCTTCAGCCGCGCTACAGTGCCCATGTGGCGGAAACCGGGTGTAATGGCTAAATTGGCGGCGCTCCATTTATCGGCGTCGGGAATTCATTGCGGGAGATTGCTATGGCCAGGGTGATTGTTGCAGGTAGTGTCGTGATGGATGTTGTGGCGCGCGCCGCCCGGCATCCGCGTCCCGGCGAAACGGTTGTCGGTGACAGCCTGGCATATTATCCCGGCGGTAAAGGGGCCAACCAGGCGATCGCGGCGGCACGATTGGGAGTGCCGACCCGATTGATCGGCATGCGCGGCGACGATGACTTCGGCGAACGCCTCGCCCGCTATCTGCGTGAAGCTGATGTCGATACGGACACCCTGCTTTGCAGCCCGGAGCAGCCGACCGGGACCTCGCTCATTGTCCTGGATGCCGATGCGGAGAATACAATTGTCATGCTGCCGGGCGCTAATGCCGGCCTGCGTCCATCGCATTTGAATAACGTAGACTTCGGATCGGATGACCTGCTGCTCGTCCAGCTCGAAATTCCGCTGGACACGGTAGAAGAACTGCTGCACCGCGGCCGTGCCGCCGGCGCCAGAACAATCCTGAATGCCGCGCCTTTTCATCCCGGCTGTAAGTCTCTGCTGCCGATCACAGACTACCTGATCGTTAACGAACTGGAGCTGGCGGCTCTGGCGGGAAAGGAAAAGATTGAACTGCCGCCAACAACACAGCACTTGCGACGCTTACTGAAACAGTGCCGCGCGTTTCCTGCACAAACGCTCGTTGTTACCCTGGGCGCGGAAGGGCTTTACTGCCTTGGGCCGGGTGGTGAATGGCGAATCTCCGGGCACAAGGTGCGGGCCGTCGATACTGTCGGCGCCGGAGATTGTTTTGTCGGGGCATTCGCGGTCGCGCTGGCGGAAGGTCGGAGCTGCGAAGAGGCGCTGCGCTTTGCCAATGCCGCGGCGGCATCGAGCGTCGAGCAGCCGGGTGCCGCTCCATCAATGCCAGGCCGCGCATCCCTGTCACGATGGCTTGCGGAACGCAAAATCTCAATGCTGCTGCGACAGTAATCGTTCACAGAGCATCCGTCAAATTAGGGATCATTGAGCGCTTGCCGGTACCTGCTGCACGCCCCCGTTGCGGGAAAACGCCATTGTTGTTCTTTTGCGTCGACGGCTCGTCGACGCCGTGCCGTTGACAGCCGTCTTCTTAGTGAAATTGACACTCACTCGCAGTGCTCTCAGCCCGGTGATGCCTTGCAGATCCTCTAGCTCAAGGTCTTCGACTTCATTTGTCAGGTAACCGGAATATTGCAAATACTCAATGTATTCGCGGTATTCGCTTGCTTCTTTCATCTGCGAATAGACGATGGCAATTTTGCCGGGCTGTGTCAGGCGTTCCTGTCGGCCTTTGATAAGCGCCTTGTCGATCCGTTTTTTCATGATTTCATAGCGGATGTTGTAGGCGCCGTCAACGTCGAACTGTTTTTCATCCTGGCGAAAACGGATGGCGAGGGGGGTGTCCTGCACGAGAACGAGGTGCGTCGTTGCCAGCGGAATCTTCAGATCTTTCTTCAAGGCTTCGGTTTTACGGCCGATCTGCGCGACGGTCTCCAGCTGCCAGAGTCGCAGGTTTTTCAGGTATACACGGTCGAAGTTGCCGTCTTCGACAAGGGAAGCCCCGACATACATCCCATGATCGACGCCGTCGGTTTTGTATTTCTCGAAATAGTGCGGAAACATGGCCTGCGCTTTTTCCTGTTCGGAATCAAGCATCTTGGCAATAGTATCATTGATTCTGGCCACGCTTTCGTCGAAATCCCTGCGTTTGCGGTAGAGAATCGCAAGCTCGGCGTCAAGGCTGTTGAAATATTTCTCGGCCTCCGCGGCGATTGCCGGCGCAAAATCGCTGAGATGCCGCATGAGCGGTTCGACATTGCTGCGCAGAAATTCCAGGACGGACAATTCATCGCCCGAGCCAAGGACCTGCTTAATCTGTGCGCTGTAGCGGTCGATGCGGAACATAAGTTCATCGAGAATCGGCATCGCTTTGACTGCGCGGGCCGTACTCAGAACGGAGCGCGCCAGGGTGAGCTGTTCCAGCAGATCGGTCTGAATACACTGATTGCGCTGGCTGGATGAGTTGCGAATATCCGAGAGGCCGTATAGCGGATAAATATCGTCGAAGACGATCGGATCCATATCCACCGTTGCCGCCGATTCGTCTTCGCGCCGCAGAACGTCGAGAGCGGCGTTGCGGAATCGCCACTCCACCGATGGATGGATTGCCGTGCATTCTTCCTTGATGATCGCCTGCACCTGCGATTCGAGCTCATCCATGCTGCGTCTGACGGCAATGGCGAAGAGCGGCAGCACTTCCTTCATTTTCAGGATGTTCACTGTGTTGAAGTCGCCGGCATTCGGCGATCCGATTTCGATCATACCGACAATTTTATCATCGTACTGCAAGGGCGCGACTACGATATTGCGGATGCCGTTTTCCAGCATCAGATCCTCGACGGGCGTCCGCTGCTCCAGCGCCGTCAGATCGCTTTCCAGAACATTGCAGCGCGAGGTATAGGCCCGGTCATAGACCGAACCGATAAAGTCGTCGCATGACAGAGTACACTCTTCGCGAAATACCAGACTGCGGCCGATGCGTCGTGCATAGGTCATCATATTGCGCCGGTCGGCCGCAAACGGCGTGATGCCGAGACGCAGCTCGGGCCGCTTCAGATAGGTGCGTATTTTGTCTTCAAGTTGATCGAAGCCGCTGCCGGACATCAAGGAGTTCTTTTCGATCAGGCTGAACTTCAGACTTGACAAGGTCTCCTGATCGGTGACATCTGTTGCCGTAAAAATCGTAAAACCGCGAAACTCGAAATGTTTTAGCGGCAACACCCGCTTCCAGACATCCAGGTTGTTCATATTCGACAGCAGGCTCTGAATCTGCGCCTCGTCCAGCTTGGGAGCCTCGCTGACCTGAACTATGTCGATAAAGCGAGTGTCGATTGCAATCTTCAAATGCCTGTTCAGTCCCGTGACGGGGTCCGGCGCGGTAAAGATTAGGGGAAAGTCGAACTCGATCGTTGTATTGTAGAATTTTTGCAGAATGGCGCCATAAGCATTGATGATCTTGCCGAACATCAGCTCGTCCATGTCCATGTTAACCGAGAAGTTGGCGTGGGCATTCGAGCCTCGCAAAAACTTGTCGAAATTGGGCGTGGCATAAACAATTTCAAATCGAAAGGGTACGACCGCGCCTACCATGGTATTTTCCCAGCCAGCGGGCGGTACGATCGCGGACATCAGACAATCGACCACCTGACGATGTTGGTCGAGGACGTCCAGATCCTCGATCGGCTTCTGCAAGTCGGGTATCTTTTCTACCTGCTCAAGCAATTGACGGCCGACCGATGCATGGAGATCGTCATGTTTGATGATCGTTTGCCGCCAGAAATCAATCAGCTTCGCAAAACTCAGCGTTGACTTGATTGTCAGGTCGTTCTTTTCCGTGAACTCGTAGGCCTGTTCCGGGTCGAGTGGAATTGTGTAATCCTGAATGTTGTCGGCGTTTGGCATAACTCGCACCTGCTGAGAAATCGTATAAATTTAGTCTATGTTTTTCGGTGGTCATGTTTCTATCCGGATGGATAGAACGTCCTGCTACGCAATCGCGCAGCTACAGTTGCATCAGGCTTCTTGCGCTAGCAGAGTTTGTGTGCTTTCGGGCGCTACGAGCATCGCGGCAATCGCTTGCCGGATGCGTTCGGGATCAATGATACCGTCGGATGCGGTCTCTCGTAGGTTGACCTTGACCCGTAAGGCCTTCAATCCGCTGATTCCGGGCAGATCTTCCAGCTCCAACTCTTCTACACCGGGATTCAAAATCCCTGCGGCTTGCAGAAATTCGAAATATTCACGGTATTCGGCGGCTTCCTTGGCCTGGGTATAGACAACCGCGATTGCGTCCGGCTGCGTAATGCGCTCGCGTTTGTCCTTAACACGCGATTTGTCAATCCGTTTTTTCATAATCTCATAGCGCATATTGTAAGCGCCATCCACGTCGAACTTCTTTTCGTCTTGCCGGAAACGAATCGACAGCGGCGTGTTGTGCAGCAGGATCAGCTGGGTTGTTTCAAGCTGTTGCGGCAGGCTGGCTTGCAGCGCTCTGCTGCGCCGGGCAATGTTGCACATAACCATCAATTGCCAGAGACGCAGATTGCTAAGATAAATCGGATCGAAGGAGGCGCGCTTCGCCAGCGATTTTCCAACGTAGATGCCATGTTCGACGCCGTCAGTCTTGTACTTCTCGAAATAATGCGGAAAGATTTTTTGCGCCGTGCTTTGCTCTTCGTCCAGGTAAGAGCTGATCGTGTCGTTGATCATAGCGACCGACCGATCGAACTCCTGACGCCGGCGATATACGACCTGCAATTCGGGATCGAGCGCCGCCGTATATTCCTCGACCTTTGCCTTGACGGATGGATCGAGTTCACGGAAAATGGCAAAGAGAGATTCTACATTCGACCGCAGAAAATCGAGGGTCGAAAGTTCATCGCCGGAGCTGAGTCCGCGACGAATATTATCGATGTGTTTGTTGATGCGAAAGACAATCTCGTTCAGAATCGGCATAGGCCGCAATTTGCGCGCTTCTTCTACAATTTCGCGTGCCATCTGCAGCTGGTCGGTGAGGTCGGCCTGAATGCAGCGGTTGCGTTTGATCGATGAATCGCGGATATCGGAGACGCCGTAAAGGGGATACACATCTTCGAATACAATCGACTCCATGGTCCTGGTTCCGCCCTGATCCTGGTCCTGCAGCAGCTTGATTGCCGCCGAGCGAAAGCGCCATTCTACGGTCGGGTGGATGGCCGTGCACTCTTCTTTGATCACGGCTTCGACGCGATTATTCAACTCGTCCAGGCTGCGGTCGATCGCATTCGCAAAGAGCGGCAGCAACTCGTGCAGCTTCAGAATATTGGCATGGTTCAGGTCGCGCGGATTCGGCGAGCCAAGCTCGAGCATCCCCACCAACCTGTTATTGTGCCAGAGCGGCGTCACCAGAATGTTGCGGATGCCGAGGCGCAGGATATGCTCTTCCACTTCGCTGCGATTCTCGCCCGATTCGATGTCATCGATTATGATCGGGCCCTCGGCGTTTATGGCCCGTTCATAAATCGAATTGTCGAGCGTGGTGCATGTCAGCTTGCACTCATTTGTCAGCACCAAACTACGTCCGATGCGACGGGAAAGACTGAGCGTGCTGGCCATATCGCTCGAATAAGCGGCTACGCCAAGGCGCAGATGCGGTCGCTTCATATATGAGCGCATCTTTTGTTCCAGTTGACGAAAGCCGTCGTCCGAACTAAGCGCGCCCTTCCGGATCAGATCCAATCGCATTCCCGAGACCGCTTCCTGATCGGTAATGTCGGTGGCGTGCAGCAGGGAAAAGCCGCGCATTTCAAAGAGCTCGGGCGGCAGCAGCTCCAGCCAGACGTCGACGTCAGTCAGGTTGGCATAGAGCCGTTCGATATCTGCCTCGCTGAGTTTCCTGAGCTTGCCCCGCAATGCGATATCCATAAAGCGCGTATCGACCATCATCTTGTAGAAACGCTCCATTCCGGTTGTTTTGTCGGGAACACATACCACCACCGGAAAATCGAAACCCAGATTGATGTTGTAAAAGCGCGCCAGAATTGAAGTGTAGGAGTGGATCAGGCGTCCCGAAGCCATCCGATCGGCGTCCAGATTCATCTGGTACTTGGTGTCGCTGCCGTCCAACTGCAAGTATTTGTCGAAGTTGGGCGTGGTATAAAAGGGCAGCAAACCGTAAGGCTTAATGGCAGCCACCAGATGTTTTTCCCAGGCTTGCGGGGCGACGACGCCCGACATAAGGAAGGAAATCAGATCCTTGTGTTTGGTGAGCAGGCTCATGTCTTCGATGGGACCATGCAGCTCCGGCGTCGCTTCTACCCGTGCAAATATCTTTTTGCGGAATTCCGCCTGCAGTGGATCGGCATCCAGGAGAGAGTCGCGCCACAAATCAAGCAGCTTGTGGAGGCTGAGCGTCGTCGCAAAGGGCAGCGCCAGCGGTTCGTTCATTTTCACGGGCTCATGTGCTTCTATCCTGCGCGGGACATCCGTCAAACGTTTCGAAGACATGCCTGACTCCTGCAAAGATTCTTACAATGATTCCGAGCTAAGACGGATAGCGTGTAGCTCTATTTGGGACAGTGCGCCTTCCCTGTCTACGACGACTGATGCCGCGCTTTCGGGACCGGCGGAGCATTGAATATCGATAAACTCCGTGATTGCCGTTTCTGCATACTGCGTCACGCTTCTGAATTTAGTGATAAATTTGAAACGGCATGATACAATTACAACTGTTGTCGATGACCGAGGATCTCGATGTCCGCAAGGCTGTCGCCTATCAGATAGCCGCTGCCGTGCTGTGGAGCTCGGGTGGATTATTGATCAAGATGGTAGAGGTGACGCCGCTGGCGCTGGCCGGACTGCGATCGGCGATTGCGGCGCTTTTCCTGCTTGCCGTACTGGGGCGCCCCGTTTTTACCTGGTCGCGCACTCAGCTTGCCGCTGCATTTATGTATGCCGGTGTTATGATCTTTTTTGTCATCGCCACCAAGATGACAAGCGCCGCCAATGCTATTCTGCTCCAGTATACCGCGCCCGTCTATGTCGCTCTTTTCAGCGCCTGGTTCCTGCGCGAGCAAATTAGCGCTCGCGACTGGGTCGGCATAATCTGCAGCCTGATTGGCGTGCTGCTCTTCTTTGCTGATGATCTGAGCACGAGCGGCTTGATCGGCAACCTTTTCGGCCTCGCATCGGGAATCTGTCTGGCGTGGATGTTTATGCTGCTGCGCAAGCAAAAGAAGGGCTCGCCGCTCGAATCGATTTTACTCGGAAATGTCTTGACGGCGCTTGTAGGCTTACCCTTCGTTATTGAACAGGCGCCCCATACCGGCGACTGGCCGGGCCTTCTGCTCCTGGGCGTTGCACAAATTGCCGTACCGTACATATTCTTTGCCAAGTCCATTCGCCACGTCAGCGCCATAAGCGCGATCCTGATCTCGATGATCGAACCTGTCTTGAATCCGATCCTGGTCCTGATCTGGCTGGGCGAGATTCCGGGGGGCTGGGCAACTGCCGGTGGCGGCATTGTGATACTGTCGTCGCTACTGCGTGCACTACCGCAGCTGCGCGCGTCCTTGTCAGATCGATAGCTCAATTCGGAGCGTAATTGATGGCAATGCTGCCCGTCAAAGCCTCGCCATTAGCGTTGCTGGGAAACCGCCCGTTTATCTCTTGCTCGAATTGCTCGATCGACAGTTCGCCGATCAACTGCCCCGGGGCGGGACCCTGGCGCAGACGGATTCGCAAGGCGCTTGACTCGGTCCGATCTTCCGGTTGCCGGTACTCGAACAGACTGCCGTCAGGCTGGTGAATCAGAATTTGCGATGCCGCGGCGGCAGCCACATTGGAGGGATCGTTACTAAGATTCACATATTGATTGTCCGCCCCTAAGGATTCGGCGCGCAGGTAGATGCTGTTGAGCGCAAGTTCTCCTTCAACGAGTCGGAAGTTCTGCAACTCGACATTAAGACGGACCGTCGGCGGTATGCTGCTTGTGTTGACCTGGCACTGGAAGCGATTAGGGACAATATCCAGATTCTGCGCCCTGCCGTCAAACTCGAAGGCAAAGGTTACATTTTCCGGTGACACGAGGGGCTGACTGTCAAAAGATATCGTGCGCGGCGTGCTCAGGCCATTCGAGTCGGTGCAGGCGCCGCCCAGGAGAGCGCAGCACAAGCCGATGAGGCCAAGCAGCCAGCGAGATGTATTTCTAGCGTGCATCGGCGTGGAGTTGAATTGTGATTCGTGCATGAACCTGATGATCCGCGATTTGTTCGCCTTCCGTCGTGGACTGGACCTGCATGGTCATTTCGGCGATCAGGCGTCCGCTGTCGTCAGCCTCGAACAGTTCGATGATGGCACTCTGATTTACTATCCCAAGGCTATTGTCACTATTGTCGCTGTCGTTGCGCGTCGTGCCATCCTGATTGATCGGAGTCTGCAGCTCCAGATCGACGGCCCGTTCGTGTGAACTATCATCATAGTTGCCTTGCAGGACCCTGGCGTCAGCGCCGACTCGCAGGACACCGGTCCGGAGCGCCAGATGTACGATCGATACTTCGCGGCTGTCCGGCTCATCGGTGGAAAGCCGTGCCTGAAGTTGAATATGGCGCGGATTTTGTCCTTGGTCCAACCGGCACACAACATCGTCGGGATGCAGGCGCAGGTATTGGGGGCGTCCATCGAGCTCGATCGCGAATTCCAGGTCGCCGGCCGGAATGTCGACGCCCGCAAGCTGAATCACCTCTCGCGGCGTATCGATCTCGGGTGAAGTGACGCAGGCGGAAAGCAGACCAAGCGCGCTCGTGACAAACAGCCCGTAGAGGAAGCGCCCTAGCAGTACCGGTCGTGAATCGCTCCGCGTCCTCAAGTCGGGAATCCGTCGTATGTCGCTTTCTTGATTCATTATCGTACCATTGCCGTTCTCTGTTGCCGGCCGGAACCTGTCTCTCTCATCGAAAGACAATGCGGAATGTACCGTTTACCTGTGCACCGGCATAGGTAAGCCGAGAATCATTCAGAACAAAGTCAGTTTTCAGGTTCAATTCTCCTATGAGTTCGCCCTGGCTGGCACCCGACCGCAAGCGAAGGAAAAAGTTATCTTTTGTGACGGCCGGATTTCTTTGCAGCGGCACGTGATCGGCTAGTTCGCCCTCGAAAGAGCTGAGAATCAGTTTGGCGGCAAACTCGTTGCCGGGATTTTCAGGATCACCGGAAAGCGAATAGCTTCTGCCGTCGGCCCGGATCCAGCCGGTGCGGAAAAACAGACTGTTAAGACTGAGCACGCTCTGTTGGCTGATTCGGTTTTGCAGCTCGGCGCTGATCCGCAGCAAAGGAGGATCAGACTCCGTATTAACCTGGCAGACAAACTGGTTGTCAATCAGAACCATATCCTGCGGCCTGAGCGCGGCAACCGCTTGCAGCGAGATGTCAAATTCCGCATTGGCGGCCGAGACGACAATACTGTTGTTTTCAAGGACTTCACGCGGCGTATCGATCTCGGGCGACGTCACACAGGCGCAGCAGAAAAGCAGCGTCAGCGCAACGAACAGTTTCAGCCCGAGAAGTCTCATCGAATATTGTCCTCGATAGTGTAGATTGCAGTTAGAAAAGAAACAGAAACCGGGTGTGGAGTACACTGCCCGGTTTCTGCCCGAAACAGGCCGGAGTGCCCCTTCCACGGATTCCGGCTTGTTGTCGGGTCGCAACTGTCATCTGACAATAAAATTTGTTCCGACCATGTTGTGTCAAAGCTGATGCAGGCGTGAAAAAAGAGCTGAACTGTCGCATTCTCATCGTGCCGGCTGACTGCGCCACTCTATCCGTTTTTTGCTCCTGCCGCGTGAAACTGTCCGCATCCCTTAGCAACCATTCAGTCTTTTTTCAACGCATTGCACCATTGTCGTTCAGATTTTTGTCTGCCGTCCGGCTTTGCCGCCGGAACTCAATACCGGAAGCTTAATCCATAAAACAATCCCCACTTACTGCTCGTATAGCCTGTGCCGTCCACCCAGTATTGCAACAGACTACCTTCTATGCCGCCGATGACACTTAGCCGGCCTTCCGGCAGCAGGCGTGCGCCAAGAGTAACTTTACCCAGCGGACCGACTTCGGCGCCTGCAACCGTCAACTGCCCATAGGGATACAGAATGTTCCCGATGCCGAATTGCGACGGCTCAAACCGCATAGTTGCGCCGACCCAGCGCAATTGAGGATTCTGCCGCACCGTGACAAATGAATTATCGATGAAACGAGTGTACTCCTGCCCAAAGGACTCCGAGCCCGCTTCGAGTCCAAAGCTGAAGTCATCGCTGACGTCGAAGAGAATCGAGAAGGCGACATCGTTAAACAGCAAATCCGATTGCGAGGGCAGATCGACGTTGGGATTGGATCGGCCGCTGATCGAACGGAATTGAATCATTCCCAGCAGGCCGCCGGATGCCGCTGTCAGGGGATCAGAATTATAGGGAAGCGCCCGCTGCGGTCCGAATCTCAAGCCGGCATCGGCCGCTGTCAAATCGCTGTGTTCAGCAGACGAAGAAAGAAGAAGAGCCGGCGCCACTGCAATTGAGGGCTCCGGCTCTTCTGGAACACTGCGCGAAAAAACACTTTCAAGTCTCTCGTTATCCGCTGCCTGTGCGGTCGGCTGTGCCGGCAGGAGAGCAGAATTGCGGACGACGACGTTGCCGGCGGGCTCTTCAATATGCTCGCTGTCTGTCCGCGCCGGAACCTCCGGGCTTCCGGATGACAATTCCGCGGGAATTCTGTCGCGTTCAACTTCTTCAGCGCCCTCATTCACCGGCAGGGCGGCGACGGTTGCGGGCTCCTGATCGTCGACCTCAAAAATGATATAGGCCATCATAAAACTGAGGACAGACGCGAGCGCAATCGAAAGGAGCTGTGAGCCCGAACCACGGAAAAATGCCGAAATCGATGAGAGCAGGCCGGCAGAAGCGGCGGTGGTCCCGGCAGCGCCGCCCGCTGCAGGCAGCGTATATCCGACCTGCGAAAAGATGATGTCGGCGCTTTCGGCAGGCGGTACGATCTCGGGTATCTCGCTCTGGACAATGGCACGAATCTTGAGATGATCGTTGAAGGCCTGACGCAAGGCCGGGTCGCGTGCAAGCTCAGTGAAAAGTACTTCCTCCCGGAAGCTTTCCAGATCGCCATCAAGATAATCGCGCAGGACATCAAAGTAATTCATAATACAAGGCTCACGAAAAATCCAGATTCTTTTCGCAGCGTCCACCATCCCGGGGCACACGCGCCGACTCATTCGTGCACAGCGCGTAATCCCTTCAAAACTTTTCCAGATCCGCCAGATACGGCGTCAGGAATTTTCTGATTTTTTCTTTGGCCCGCCAGACGCGGTTTTTGAGAGCGGGCACCGAGTCGCCGGTAACTTCCGCTATCTGCGGATATGTCATCCCCTGGTATTCCTTCAGAACAAAGGCTTCGCGATAATCCAGGTCAAGGACTTCCAGCGCCGTGTCTATCAGGCGCAACAACTCTCGTTTTTCATAACCGGTATCGGCGGTCGCAAAATTGAAGTCATCCAGCGCGAGCAGCTCCTTATTGTCGCGCTTGTGATTGAAGCACAGGTTGCGTGCGATTTTGAACAGGTACCCGCCGACATTGCGAACGTCGTACCCTTTTTGCGCCGCTGCGTGAAAGCGGATAAACGTATTCTGGAAGACATCCTGCGCATCGCTGCTATCGCCGAGAATTTTGTTGCAGTACATATAAACGCGCGTTCCATAGCGCGCATACAATTCGGCAAAGGCGCGTTCCGCCTGCGGACGTTTGTTCGCCACAATCGATTCGAAGAGTTCATTGTCGCTATAGTCTTTGATCGCTGGCATGAGGATTTCGTCGCCGCAGGTCTATTGGACATAAAAGTCCAGCAAGACATGCTCCACGCCGGGGACTGTTATCTCTTCCGAATCCTGGTTGAACATTGTAAACGAATCGCGCCGGATACGCACCGGACCGACATTTTGCACCAGCCAGTAGCGGCTGGTATAAGCATAATGCTCCAAACTCTGTCCCTTGCCATCGCTAAAATCGTAGATCGTATGCACCGCAAATACATCGGCCGGATGCGGCAGTCCGCGGACCGACATCGATTGTCGGGATGCCAGCTCGGCGAACACCTGATAGCTCTCGTGGGGCATTTGTTCGAGCGTAAGACTTCGATCGGCCGATAGCTGCGGTTCCGGGTCCGATTCATCACCGGATGGCAGCAGGTTTGTATCGAGCGCCTGCCAGGACGGAGCATTGCAGGCGGCGAATTTGATCCAGCGGCTTCCAAGCCGTTCTACATTGTTGTCAACCCGCGATTCCATAATCCGATAAGCGCTGCCCCGATCTACGGTTACGAAGGAGGTGTCCTGCGGCAGCCCGTTATTGAGAACCAGGATATATGCCAGGCGCCCGGCAATGACTGTGGTGCCTTTAACCACCACGGTATCAATCCGGCGCGTCAGCTCCTGTCGAATGCCGCCTTCGTCCAGCGTGTAGCTTTCGTAAATCCAGAAATTGCCCGTCTGGAGTGCCAGATAATCTTCGACCGAGCACAACTCGGGCTCGGCGGCATCCTTGCATCCGAAGAGCGAACAGCACAGCAGACAGATGCTGAAGCTGAGGGCGTGAGCGCGAAGGGCCCGGATGAGTTGTCGGCATTGCACGAGCTGCTTCCCATTGTTGCAGAACGGGCGAAAGACACTCCGGGTGAAAGAGTGGTCTCAAAAAAAATCAGCCGAGTTGTTTCAGGTAGTTGAAGGTTTCCCGCTGAGCGTTCACAATTTTGCTGCTGCGCGTCTTGACGTAGCGATTGTTTTGCAGTTTGTTAATGATGCGCGCCTTGACGTTGTCTTTGCGCTGAAGTGATATCAGGTTGCGAATCTCTTTACGCAGATCATCCCGGTAAATGGGCAACGCCACCTCGACTCGCGAATTCAGGTTGCGGGACATCCAGTCTGCCGATGAGATATATACCTGTTCCTTGCCGCCATTGTAGAACATATAGATGCGCGTGTGCTCAAGAAAACGGCCCACGATACTGATGGCTTTAATATTCTTGCTGAGCTTTTTGACGCCGGAAACCAGACAGCAGATTCCGCGAATGATCAGCAGCACCTCTACGCCTGCCTGTCCCGCTTCGTAGAGTTTGTCGATCATTCCGCGATCTTCCAGGGAATTCATTTTAGCGACAATGCGTGCTTTGCGACCTTTGCGGGCCTGGTGAATTTCGGCGTCGATCTTGGCCTCGAAAACGGTCCGCATATTGTTTTGCGCTACGAGCAGGTGTTCGAAATGCCCTTCGGGTACTTTGTTCGCGCGAAAGGCGTCGAAGATACGCGCCACCTCGTCCGTAATACGTTCATCGCAGGTAAAGAAGCCCAGGTCCGTGTAAATCCTGGCTGTTTTTTCGTTGAAATTGCCCGTACTCAAATAGGCGAAGCTGCACTGTCCGCCTTCTGCGCGGCGCTGCACCAGGGCAAGTTTGGCATGAACTTTCAGACCGGGAAAGCTGTACAGCACGCGCGCGCCCGCTTTTTCAAGCTCACGGGCCCAGAAAATGTTGGATTCCTCGTCAAAGCGGGCTTTCACCTCCACGAACACAGTAATGTCCTTGCCTCTGCCCGCCGCTTCGATCAAGGCTCGTACAATAAGGGAATCGGAGGCAACGCGATAGAGGGTAACCGCAATCGATTCGACCTCGTCGTCGACGGCGGCTTCCAGGAAAAACCGGACGGCATAATCAAATGAATGATAGGGATAGTGCAGCAGGATATCAGCAGCGGCAATCCGGTCGAAGAGGAGAGGGGCCTGGTCGAGTTTAGCAATCCGCAGCGTTTTCAGCTTCGGGTAGACGAGCGCTTTTTTGCCAAAATCCGGAAAGCTGAAAAAGTCATTGAAATTGTGATAACGTCCGCCCGGCACCAAGTCGTCGTCAGTCAGATCGAAGGAATTGCGCAGAAACTTCAGAAAGCCGTCGGGCATCTGCAGATCGTAGAGAAAGCGCGAGGGAACGCCGATGTTGCGCTGGCTGAGGCTCTCCTTGATTTTCTGGACAAGGTCGCCGGAAGTTTCATCATCGATATACAGCTCGGCGTCGCGAGTCAGTTTGATCGAATAGGAATGCAGAGGATCGTGTCGCGGGAAGATGAGCGGCAGACACTGACGCACAAGATCGTCCAGGAACATGACGGCGTGGCGATTGCGGCTATCCGGCAGCACGATAAAGCGCCCGAGCTGCTCCGAGGGTATATTGAGAATCGCCCAGTTCGACTTGCGTGTGCGACGAAACTCGCCATTGACCGAATCCTTCTCGATGAGCTGCACCGCCAGGTACAGAGCCTTGTTGCGTAAAAACGGTGCGTCGGTCTCCTCATCGATGATAACGGGCTCCATCAGGGGCTGTACGTGCTCGCGAAAATACTGCCGGATGAAACGCTGCTGTTTAACCGTGAGCTCATTCTCATTGAGGATAAAGATACTCTGTGAGTTTAACTCTCTTATGATTTGCTCGCGGAAAATTCTGCCGAATTCGTTCTGCTGTTTCTTGACGATGCGATGAATGCGTTTAAGCAATTCGCGAGGTGAAATCTCCTGATCCTTGACCTGCTTCTTTTTGAGGCTCAGCATACTCCGAATAAGCGCCACCCGTACGCGAAAGAACTCATCCAGATTAGACGAAAATATGGCGAGAAATCGCAGGCGTTCAATCAGGGGCACCGAAGGATCGGCCGCCTCCTGCAGCACCCGATGGTTAAAGCTAAGCCAGCTCAAATCGCGATTCAGATAGCGCTCTTTTGTTTCCACCGTAGTCCAGCCTTTCAAAGATGTGTGGTATAATGCCCGCTTACACCCGCATCGGGCGCAAACAAACGATTCTTAACGGCCTTGCATACAGGAGAAGAGAATTCAACTTTCGATATATTTTTTAGGGTACTCGAAGGCAGTCATCGTACCCGCGCCTTGTGCAAGCTCCCGCCAGGAATCAATCGCAAAGGCGATGCGGACGATCCCCGTGGTTGGGATGTTGTCGAGATAACGATCGCAGAGCAGGTTGGAAACATCGGTCAGGCCGGGATTGTGCCCAACCATCATCAGGCTGCCGACGCTGTCGTTGGTTTCACGGATCAGCATGAGCAGCTCAGTGCAGCTCGCATGGTAGATTCGTTCTTCACTGCGGATGTCTTCGGCCGCATAGCCTATTTCGGCGGCAATCATACGGGCGGCACTTATTGCGCGATTGGCCGGGCTCGACACCAACAGCTCGGGTCTGATCTTCTGCTGTTTAAGTACGCGGCCCATCAATGGCGCATCTCGTCGGCCGCGTTTGTTAAGCGGACGATCGAAGTCGCTGAGATCTTCATACTTCCAACTCGACTTGGCGTGACGCACCAGATACAAGGTTTTCATAAGCTTGGCATCCCCGCGACTACAGGTCGTTAATCACGTCGTTGATGGTCGTCGGCTCGGGCGTAACGATTACCGCGATGGCGAAGGCCAGTATCGTTGCAATCAGGCCGTACATAAATACATCATAACAGATTCGCAGAAACTTATACTTACGGCCCAGGACCCGACCCAGAAAAAAGAGATCTTTCGTCATACTTCCGTAGAGGTAATCACGATCTTTCATCATCTCTTTCATGCCCCACATGAAATCGTCGAGGCCCATATTGTAGAAGTTGCCAAAGAAGAGAAGATTGACTTTCTTCTGCTTAACATCTTCCTGCGTAAACGTTCCCTCCGTTACCTGCGGGCGTGTGGAGATCGTCGCAAAAATAATGGTTAAGACACAGACACAGAGCAAGAGGATGGTCGGGACGATAAGGTGGGGATTGGAATCCAGCTTGCGTACCAGCATCGAGACAACGATCGAAATAATGATGGCGTTGACGCTGATCATCATGTTCGCTTTGTTGTCGGCAATAGCGCTCAGATTAATATGATTCCGCAGAGTCACGCGAAACATTGTCTCGATGCCGCGTTCGGGTATGGACGCCTTGGACTCGATGCTTTCAAGCTTTTTCTTCTGAACGGCAATCTTAACATCCGTTTCTTTACTTTTCTTGCGCAGCTTGCGCAGGTCTTTCTGTAGCCTGGCGATCGTCGCATCTTTTTGCTCGCGAAAACTGTTGCGCGCATACTCGGTATAGAAGCGATGTTCAAGGAGAAACTCGATATTCTTCTGTGTCCATTCCACTTCCGAATATACCTGGCCGTTAAACTCCCATTCCGTCCGCAAGAGATCGGCGCGTTTGACATATGACTTTTTACCGATATGATGCATGTCGGCATCGCAAAGCACTTCTTGCGGCAGCGACTGCGGGCTGACCGGGTACTTGGTGGCTCTGATCAGCTTTTCCACCTCGACGATTCGTTCTTCGGGGTAGTCGCCGCGCTGCAAAAACTCCCTGGCTATCTGGCAACTGGCTTCTTCGTGTTCGTTTCCGCCCCGGACATAACCGCTGTCATGAAACCAGGCGGCAAGCGCCACAATCTCATGTTCGTCGGGCGTAAGACCCGAGGCCATACCTATTTCGGCGGCGGCGTCGACAACCGATTGTGTATGTTCCAGATTATGGTAAAAGTAGTTGCGGGGCAGGTCAGTACGCAGGAAGTCGCTAACATAGGCTGAAGCGGCGTCAACGATCGGGCCGGCGACAGGCTTTGCGGTTTTTTCGCTCATCAGGTCTGGATGTCAAGTGCTTTGAATACATTTCGCAAGCGATCAAGTTATGAAGATTGGAAAGCAATAACAAAGTAAAATTCCCGGAGGAATTCGCCATCGACCGGCAAAAATATTTCTCCGATAGTTACCAACTTTTGCACCTGTCCTCATGTATTAGTTGCGTCCCCGGAGAGAAAGAGAGTGAATTGCCGGGGACTCTTCATTTTGCGGAGGACGAAGCATGAAAGCAAGAAAGCACACAAAACAGTGCCGGCGTATGGTGATAATTGCGATGATGGCATTCGCGGTACTGATGCTGCCGCGAGCCGGCGCCGAGGATCAGAAAAAGGTCAGTAAGGGCGAAGCACCCCCGGCAACGAAGTCCATATTCGGCGTGTCGACGATGGCCATGTTCTATGGCAAGGTTTATGACCGTCAGACGGGAGTACCGCTGGCTGTGAAGTACCAGATCAACGCGCCCGGCGGCAGCGTGATTCGCGGCAAAACCAGCGCGGTTGACGGGCGATTTCAGCAGGTGCTGCGGCCGGATGTAGCCTACACCATCACATTCTATGGCAATGACATTTTCCAGGCGGAAGAACAGTTTGAGATTGCTGCGGTCGGCGGCTATCAGGAAGTGGAGCGCTCCTTCGAGCTGCGCAGCATTCGACGCGGCGACGAGCTGGCCGTGATTCCCGCATTTGACGTCGATGACAATTCAGTAAGTGATGCCGCCCGTGACGCGCTGATGGAAGTGGCCGATTTGTTGATGACGAACCGTCATATCCAGGTCGTTTGCAAGGTGCCTTCCGACGACATCGATGCTGAGCTGCTGCGCGATCGCATCAGTCACATGCAGGCATTTTTCGATCGGATTGCGCCCTGCCTGAATGCTAGAGTGACTGTGGTGGCGCGACGAATGCCGGTTGACAACGATACGGTTGTCGTAGAAGTCGGCAAACACGTCGCCGACCTGTAAATTTTGCACGCATGCTTTTTCTCGTGTCGGCTCCGATGCGAACCCGCAAACCGACGGACAGCTTAAACTGCTCCGTCGGTTTTTTTTCTTATGGCAGCCTGCATTTTATAAATTGTGCCGTCTATGGTTACAAGACCTATCCGAGACACAATGAACATTTTCTGTTTTCCGAAGGGGCGGCAATTACCCTACGCCGTCCGCAGCCTTGGTATCCGATTACGCTTATTGACTTTGTCATACACAGTTCGCGGGCCGCTGTGCTTTTCGCCATTGATGCTCTTCTTGGCGACGGCAATTGCCGTCGTTCTTGGCGGCTGTCGCCAGGAGCGGAATACGGCGCCGGCCGACGATGTGATGCTGCAGAAAGGCAGCTGGCGTGCCGCGCTGACCCTGCCTGAGGCCGAGCTGCCCTTCCTCTTCGAGGTCATTGTTTCGACGCCCGACGCCATCGTACTGGATATCCTGAACGGCGAAGAGAGAATTCGTGTGCGGGAAGTAAGCCTCGAGGGCGATAGCCTGCTGATTCGTCTGCCGGTGTATGATTCGGAAATTCGCGCTGAGCTGAAGGCGACGCGGATGAGCGGATTCTGGTACAATTATGCTCGACCGGGTGATTATCGTCTGCCCTTCGAGGCCCGCTTTGGTGAGACGCAGCGCTTTCCCCGTCAGCACGATCATCCGCTTGAACGCAGTCTCTCGCCTGACGGCTATTGGGACGTCACCTTCAGTCCTGATACCGATAGCGCAAGCAAGGCGATCGGTATTTTCCGCCAGGACAATGAACGCCTTGCCGGCACTTTCCTGACTGAAACCGGCGATTATCGCTACCTTGATGGAATTACCGATGGCAGCGGAATCTTTCTGTCGTGCTTCGACGGCGCGCATGCCTTTCTGTTTACCGCTGAAGCCAGACCCGATGGCAGGCTGGAGGGATGGTTCTATTCCGGCAGTCATTGGCGCGAACGATGGACTGCCGAACGCGGCGAACAGCTGGCCCTGCCCGACCCTTTCGCTCTGACTTTTGAACGCAGCGAGCGCGAAGCTTTTACCTTTGCGCTGCCCGATCTCGATGGAAATATTGTCAGCCTGTCGGATGATCGATTTGCCGGCCGGGCGCTCCTGGTAGTGTTAATGGGCACCTGGTGCCCGAACTGTAGGGACGAGTCGGCTTTCCTCAGTTCGCTTTACCCCGAGTATAAGGAGCGAGGACTCTCGATTGTCATGCTTGCCTACGAGACGAGCAGCGACCGGGACACAATTCGGCGGCGCATCCAACGCTATAAGGAACACTTCGATATCGACTTCGATATTCTTCCCGCGGGTCCTGCCGATAAAGCGGCAGCATCCGCTACCCTGCCTATGTTAAACAGGATTTCCGCTTATCCAACCAGTTTGTTTATCGATCGGCAGGGGCGCGTGCGGCGGATTTACACCGGATTCTCGGGTCCCGCTACCGGCAAAGCCTATCACAGATTACGGCAGGAATTCATCAGGACGATTGAAAGTCTGCTGGCGGAAGATGCGCCTGTTCCGGGGCTCTGACACCGCGATCGACAAAGTCGATCCTGAAGGCGCAGGCAACGAGCTATGTCTGTCAGATGTGAATAAAACAATCACTTGATTCGCGGAAGCGGCTTGTCGGACTTAACAGGCGTAGCGGCGGGGTGACTGCGAATACTATCGATATGCCGGCGGTAGGAGCGCAGCGGTTTGACGTCGACCTGCTTTGATGTGCCGGTATCGGAACCGCTGTCCCGCGCTTCCCTGGCTTTGGTCGATCGAATAATGGACTGCAGAATTACTTCTTCTTCCGTTAATGTTTCATCAGGCGGCTGCACGTTGCGGTTTTCCGGGACACTGACTGCCGGTGACTGCACTTGTGCAGGCTGGTTGAGAGCTATGTCGCTGTTGACTTCTGCGATATCGAAGGGAGTGGCGGCATCGAAGTTCAGCAGCGGACTCTTATACACTTTCTGCATGAAGCGCGCCCAGATCGGAGCTGCGGCGCGGCCTCCCTGACCATCGTCATTGGGGAACTTGATTCTGATATTGTCGAATCCCACCCATACGCCCGCCACCAGTTGAGGCGTGAAGCCTACAAACCAGGCATCGGCGTAGTCGTTCGTCGTGCCGGTTTTGCCGGCTGCGTTTTTGCTGGTAAAAATCGAACGTACCCTGACGGCCGTTCCGCCCTGGATGACCTTTTGCAGCATACGCACCATCTGAGCGGCCACCTTTTCGGAAATAGCGCCCGATGCTTTCACCGAGCGACTGCCGTTATAGATGGTATTCCCAAAGCGATCTTCAATACGCGTGATCGTGTATGGTTTTACAAGGACGCCGCGATTGGGATACACGCCGAAGGCCGCCGTCAGCTCCAGCGGGGACACGACTTCGGAGCCCAGAGCCATAGCGGGCACGGGCTGCAAGGGGGTCGAAATGCCCATGGCCTTTGCTACCTCGCGTACTTCCTGCGGCGACACATACTCGGTTATTAACCGACCGGCTACGGTATTGATCGAAAACTGGATCGCCGTTCCGAGGCTGATACTGCCGGTTGTGTAGCGTTTGTGGGGCTGCAGCACCCAATCCTCTTCAGTCCCGGGCGGCCGATAGCTGAACTCGCCGCATTCAACGAGGCTGTCGGGGCTCAGATAGTCTTTTTCCAGCACGGTCGTGTAGAGAAAGGGCTTAAATGCCGACCCGGGCTGGCGATAAATCTGTTTGGCGCGATTAAGCGTATAGCGTTCGGATATGCCGAATTTCGATGAGCCGACCAGAGCGCGAATCTTGCCGGTGGCTACATCAAGGATCGGGAAACCGACCTGAATCCGCGTTGCTTCGCTTTTGACGAAGGCAACAAAATCTTCGTTCGCTTTGAGGCTGTCGAGAATAGCCGGGCGACTGGCTTTGTCTGCTGTTTTGTACGCTTTGCTCTCTTTGGCGTATTCCGTCAGCAGTCCGGCCAGCAGTTTCGAGTGCCTCTTCCATTTCCATCGGCGATTGAATGTCTTTTGAAGCTTTGCGATGTGTTCGCCGACAGCGGCATTCGCAAGCCGCTGCATTTCTGCGTTGAGCGTTGTGTGAATGACGAGCCCGTCGCTATACAAATCCAGGTTCTTGCGCTCCAGGACGGGGTGATTGTTCATCTCCTGCCGTACCATCTCAACGAAGTGCGGCGCGATGCTGCGGCTCTGGATGGTCTCTTCCGGCTCCGCGAAAGCCAGGGGCGTATCCAGCGCCTCGCGATAGCTTTGCTCTGAGATGACGCCGACTGCCTTCATACAGAAAAGGACGATATTACGGCGTCTGAGACCAGGAGCAAGCTTGCTGGTGGATGAATAGCGGTAGGGGTTCTTCAGGACGCCCACAAGGTAGGCGCATTCCGGCAGCGATAGTTCCAGGGGCGATTTGTTGAAGAAAATATGAGCGGCAATCTGCAGACCATAGGCGCCGCGGCCAAAATAAACCGTATTGGCGTAAAGCTCCAGAATTTCCGGCTTGGTATAATGCTGCTCGATTTGTATCGCTGTAAAAGCCTCGCGTACCTTGCGTTCCAGCTTCCGGTCGTGATTGAGATAGAGGTTGCGAGCCAATTGCTGCGTGATCGTAGAGGCGCCTTCCGGGTGTCCGCCGATGATATTTCTAACGAGGGCTCGCGCGATGCCGTATGTGTCGATGCCCCAATGGTCATAGAAGCTGCGATCTTCCGTTGCAATCAGAGCATTGATGAAATCCTCGGGGATACTGTCGCGACCGATATAGGTTCGCCGCTGGACAAAAAAGTGCTCAAGGATTTCACCGTCTTCACTCATTACTGTCGTCGCCAGGTCCGATTTGGGATTTTCCAATTGTTCGAGCGAAGCCAACTCGCCGGCGACCGTGGAATACACATAGATAGACAGGCATACCGTTGCAACGCACAAAATCGCTACAAGGGCCCAGAAGAAATGTTTGGGGCGCAGGTGAATGCCGCGGAGAAGCATGAAGTGTTATTCCTCGAGAATCTTGACAAGTTCAACACGACGGCAACGGACATAAAATGTTTCAAGATCTTCACCCGGCCGCCGTTGCAGTGGCAGCGTTTCCCCGGCCGATTGAATTTCGAGCTTCGCGGCCGGAATGCCTCGGCGCACCAACTCGCGCTTAACAAATTCGGCCCGCCGCTGCCCCAGCATCAGGTTGTACTGTTCCGAAGCTTTTTCGTCGGTGTGGCCGATCAATATCACCTTCTTTATCTCGCTTGCATAGAAACCCAGGTGCCCCGCTATCAGGCCGACGGCTTCCTGCCAGGTTTGCTTCGTCTCGACGCCATTACTGTCCAGTACATAAGGGTATGGAGACCGGTAAATGTCATTCGGAAAATTAAGCCGAAGGGTCAGGTTGCGTGCCAATTCCAGGTTGCGCCGGTACTCGCTGGTCGTGTCCTTTGCGGGAAAGTAGACTTTGTACGAATCCGGAAAACGATCGGGCGCTTCTGCGCTGATAGCCAGTTCCAGGCCCTTTTTCGCTTTCAGGCTGAAGTGCCCGTCGGGATCGGACGTAGCGCTGTCCAGGATCGTCTGGCGCTCGGCGTCGCGCAGCGTTACGAGGGCGGCGGGAATGGGCTGGCGGCTGTAGCGGTCAAGAACCTGCCCACTGATAATGAGCACAGGCGTGACGGGCTCTGGATTCGCCTTGGTCGGCGGATCTGTCTCCAGCTCCAGCGCGGCAATCCTGCGATTCGGCAGTTCTATCCTTGGAACTTCGCGCTCGAGGTCGGCCAGTTGCGTTCGCCGCCGTTTGACCGGGTGCAGGACATAGATGTCGAAGCGTCCCCGCTCGCTCGCGCGCAGCCCGGCGGGCGCAGGCTGATTGGACGCATAATACAGCAAGGTGTCGTAGTGGGCCGGGCTGGCTGGAAAGAGTTCATCGGCGGGCGTGTTAATCGGCGCGCCGAGGTTGCGCGCGGCGCTGAATGCCTCGCGCGTAGTTTCGGCTTCACGGTAGCCGGGCCGCAGCAGCGCGGCAAAAAGATCGTATCCGCCGACAGTGGCATGGCCCGAAGAAGCAAAGAGCAGCGTTGCGCCGTCGACTGTCACGAAAGGCGACAGCTCATCGCAGCGCGTGTTGATCGCCGGTCCACAGTTGCGGGCCTGGCTCCAACGGCCGTCGGGCAGGCGCAGGCAATACCAGATGTCCGTGCCGCCAAGGCCTCCCGGCCGCTCGGAGGAAAAAAAGAGCGCTTGGCCGTCAGGCGTCAACGCCGGGTGGGAATCCCAGACGACATCGAGATTAATATGCCGGTCGAGAGCCTGTACCTCATCAAGACTGCCGTCGCGCAGGGTGGCGCTGTACAAGCCGGCATCACCGGTAATCGCGTCGTCCGGTACGCCGCTGAAGACAAAGAGCTGTTCGTAACGGGAGACACCGCCGTATTGGCTGAAATCCCGGAGCGAAATCGATCGTTGACGGCTGCCTCGCGCCGCACTCTGCAGAAGGATCGAGGTCAGACGCTGGTCCCCGGTGGCGTCTGCGCTTGTCAGTACTGGCTTGTCCCCGGCGGCAAAGTGGAGGGCGAATTCATCCTGCGGGCTGTTGATGCCGCTCAGGGGCTCGATCCGCAGATAGTAATTGCTTTCGATTGATTGCGAAGAAGATGTGTCCAGCACGCTGCCATGCCAGTGGCCGGCCCTGCATTCCCGCACGGGTACAGGGCAATCGATGTCCTGGTACAATTTTGGCGGCGTCAGGCAGGCAAGCAGGCTCAGCATGGGCAGCAGCCATGCGAGGATGCGTAAGGGAAGTGGCTTTGCTGCCTGCATGATCCTTCGGTCCAGTATTTGAAAGTCGGGAGCATTTCTCAAAACTGAAACTAGCACGCGGGCGCAAGCTCTGCAAGGAATAATTGCAAGGCACCAGTCGGGCGGGCGCGGCTGAACAGGGCGGCTGACGTGGCTGCTTTTCGCTTCAGGCGCGCAGCGTATCGAGGCTCGAAGATGCGGGCCGGACTTTTGCAGGAGCCTTCGCTCGCAGACGTCGCCGCGGGCGTGGACCGTTGGAGTTGCGAGTTCTCTGTCTCCAGGTGCAAAGGGCTTGCCTGAACGCAGAGGAGTCCGTTTGGGATTTTTTCCTGTGGAATAAATGCTAAATTGACGCTCGGATACATTGTCGACTGCCCTCCCAACAATGTCATTGCAACTCTCATTCAACTAAGCTCATGGACAGGAAATGATCCGGATGAAGATCAATCTCCGTCTGGCTGGCGCGGTATTGTTGTGGGTAGTAGCACTTAACACCGCATTGTGGGCCGAAGACAGAGTAAAAACGCTGGCAGGCACAACGTACAATGGTAGAATCGCATCCATCGACGACGGTCTTGTCACCATCGATGCAAGTGACGGCGCGCGTGTCGTGCTGTCGATGGAGCAAATTCAGTCAATCGAATTTGGTGTGGATAGCGCTGGTAATCCGGACGCGAAGCCTCACTACGACTATGCCGGACTGACATTGTTAACACCGGCGCGTATTAACATTGTACTTGGGCATTGGTACGGCGACTTCGGCTTCCGACTCTCCTTCGGCTACTGGGGCGAAACCGCCGGCGTGGAACTCGATGGCCACTATAGCCTTGGCTGCAGTGACGCTTTTAACCATGGTCTGTTTGTCGGACTGGGGATATTCGAATGGGAGCAGCATTTCCTCGAGCCAAATTCCAGGTGGAGATATCTCGCCGCGGGATGGCAGATGAACCTCTTCGGTATATTCCTGCAGATTGGCCTGTCGGCCGGTGAGGGCAGTTTTCAATCTCCGCAGTATATCGGTCAGATCGGCTATGTTTATGAATTCCGCTAAACTGAATAATGCGGTCACCCAGGTGTTTAATCAATCTTAGACCCGTTCAACAGCAATGGCTAATTGTATCAGTGGAGATCCAGAGATGTCAGGGCCGGCGACAAGACGGCCATTAAAATCGCGTGGATTACTAACTCTGCGCCTTCCGGCGGATTGCCGAAGCAGTCGATTCTCATTTGCCCGCAGGCCGGCATCTTTCCGGATTTCTTTAAAGCCGACGAGCAGCAAACGAAAGCCTTCATCCCTGGTTTACTTAGGAAATGCCGGTAGAAGGGGAATGATCAAGGTTCCAAGCTGACAAGAAGCACCCAGGTCAAGACAGACGGCGATATTCTGATGCTGTTTACTTTGCTCAATTCAAAACAATGAACCGACGGCAGCTTGCCGAGAAAGCATGATAAATTGTCTGATGTCGTCCAAGTGAAACAGGCGAAGGTGCTTCGTCTTTCGAGTGATGAGGAGATGACAATGGTCGGCCCGAAACGGGGCATCAGGGTGGGCGAATTGTGTAGTACCGTCGGCGCCGATTTTAACATTAACTATCTACCGCGTGTCCTAAAAATCAGATAAAACTGACTTCCTGTTCCAGTGCCTTGGCCAACAGACGCATGAAGCGACGGCGCGGTATCTCGACGGCACCCAGGCTGGCCATATGCGGGTTAATGTACTGCGAGTCGAGCAGGCTGAAACCGCGATCCTTCATTCGCTCGGCCAGAAATACGAATGCTACCTTCGAGGCATCCGTCATGCGGGAGAACATTGACTCACCGAAAAATGCGCCGCCGAGGGCGATGCCGTATAAGCCGCCGACCAGCCGTCCCTCGTGCCAGCTCTCTACCGAATGGGCAAAGCCAACGCGATGCAGCGCGGTGTAAACATCGATTATATCTTCGGATATCCACGTTGACTCGCGTTCTGCGCAGCCGCGCATTACCTGCTCGAAGGCCGTGTCGAAGCGAATGAGAAAGATGTCCTTGTTAATACTGCGCCGCAAGGAACGCGATACTTTAACATTGTCGAGCGGCACGATGGCGCGCGGGTCGGGGGCATGCCAGTAAAGGCTGCCGCACTCTTCGTCGGCCATAGGGAAGTAGCCGTTTTCATAGGCCCACAAAACCAGATCCGGCGTGAAAGCTTCAGTCATTGCGCTCAATCGATGCTTGTTGGCGTTTAGGGCACACGAGGCGAACATAGGATTGCTTGCGACTCTGGCAAAACAACTCCTGGTTGCTACGGAAAGGAAACTCCCAATCGCCATCATGGCGGATATAGCGGTAATCAAAGGCAGGGTGCGCATCCAGAATACAGCGCTGATAGTCGTCCACTTCCGGAACGTCAGTCATGAGGTAAAGAGCACCGTCATCCCGCAGCACGCGAGCGCACTCGTCCAGAAAAGCAGCATTGAAAGCGCGCCGTTTTTGATGTTTGAGTTTGTACCAGGGATCGGGAAAGAAGTAAAATATCTTGCTCAACGAGGCAGATTGCAGAAAAGGCAGGCCGTTGGCGACGCTATACCACAGTACCGCTGCATTGGGCAGCTTTTCGGAAGTAATAACATTTTCCACCCATTCAACCGCGCCGCGCCGCAGTTCCACGCCAAGCAGGTTGTCTTCGGGCACGGACTGGGAGTAGTCCATCAAAAATTGACCGAGGCCGCAGCCGATGTCAAGCATGGCAGGCGGCTCGCCGTTGGCAAACAGCCGACGCCAATCGATTTCGCGCCGCAGTGGCGGGTAGTAGGCTGCTTCGTACTTCATTTGCTCGCGCGGCAGATAGAAGTTCGGATTCGTATGATGCCGGATGCGCGGCAGCGGATATTTTGAATAATCAATCGGCATGTGTACACTGATGTTGATATGTTGCCGGCCCTGTGAGCAATACTAGGGCGTGTTCACACTATAGCTTCGTCAATTCCACAATTAGTGCGAAATAAATGAAGCCGGAATAAATACAATCGAGTTTTTCGAATCGAGAGAAT
>JANQRB010000055.1 GCA_028284775.1 Candidatus Kapaibacterium sp.
GTTGCCCCGCTGTCGTGGAAGCAACGGAGCTATCTTTTCGAATTGCACTTTGCTTAGTTCCATAGCACAAATTACGAAAATAAGTGTGAACACGCCCTAATCGTTCAGTAGACTATCCTTGTCCGCGAGATGAAACTCAACATTTGCCGGTCAGGACGCTTTCCGCCGCTAAAAATGCGCGCGCTGCTTCAGTACTACCCTAAATTATATAGCCAAAGATCGCATCGATAATCAGAATCGAGGCTGCAGACAGGGTAAACGACCGGACGGTACTGTTGCCGACGCCCTCTGCGCCTCCGGCCGTATGAAAACCGACGTGACATCCGATGATTGCCGTAACGCCGCCGAAGACAAAACTCTTAAAGATGCCGGTCATAATTTCGGCCGTACTGAAAAAGGCCTGGATTGAATTGAAAAATGCCGGCGCTGAAAAATCAAACTTCAGGCTGGTCAGCAGGAAAGCGCCGACGATTGCCACGACGTTTGAAAAGACCGCCAACACCGGCATCATTGTCAGAGCAGCGACCACCCGCGGCATGGCCAGGTAGCGATTCTTGTCGATCGCCATCAATTCCAAAGCGTCTATTTGTTCGGAAACCTGCATCGTGCCGATTTGAGCTGTAATAGCGCCGCCGACACGTCCGGCGATCACGAGAGCCGTCAAAACAGGCGTCAGTTCGGTGAACACCACGGTAGCGATCGAGCCGCCGATAAAAGGCTTGGCAATGCCGATCAGATTAAATTTGGCAAAGAGATTGGTCGCCTGCAACGCGGCGATTGCTCCGGTAAAGGCACCGATCAACAATACCAGCGGCAGTGAATCCGCACCGACAATCGACATCTGTTCGAGAACGAGCAATCGATCCTTCACGATGCGCGGTATATAGCGAAGCACACCCTTCAACAACAGGATGAGCTGGCCAAACTCGCCGAAAAAATTCAGGATGCTGCGTCCGATGCGCGCGAAAATATTCAGGTCAACTCCCGCATTGTCCATTCATGCATGCCGTCGTGGCAACGGCAAACTTCTAAAATACGGGGATGGCTGATAAATTCCCAGTCTTCTGTGGCTGTTGCTAAGGCTGGAAAACTCTTGCCTAAGCCGCAGCTTGCCGGCTTGAGGCGCCGCGCGGTGAAGCGGACGTCATTTTGTCTGACGAAAGCGCTCGGTGGAATCTGCCGCTGCTCTGCGGCCGGAATCAAACCAGGATAATAAGAAAGCCGGGTCTTCTAATCGAAAACCCGGCTTCCAGCGCTGCATTTCGTTCGGAAATGCGAATTTACTTTAAGCGGATTGCAAGCTCAGCGTCCGCCGTGCATAGCGAACAATGTCAGCATTGTTACGCAGGCGTGTCTTGTCAAGAATGCGGCTGCGGTGCGTCGATATCGTCTTAACGCTCAACTGCAATTCACGCGCTATGTCGCTCACGGTATTACCCAGGGCCAGCAGATGAAAAATCTGCAGCTCACGTCCAGAGAGCCGTCGGTGCGGCGCTTCCGGTTCCGAATTCCGGCCGGTAGTGCTCAATGCGTGATCCAGGCGTAGGGGAGTGCCGGTCGTGCGTTGGGCCAGAATCCGATCCATCGATTCCATAAGGGCGAGCGTACCGCGCGAGCGCGCCAGAAATCCGGCGGCGCCGGCGTGCAGCAGATCTGCGGCGCAGTGTGTGTCGTCGTCATTGCCGAGTACGAGCAGGGGCGGTGGAGACCCATCTCCCGTACTGCGGTCGATAAACAGCAGTTCCTCGTTCGTAATGCCACAAGTGTTCAAAAGCACTAGGTCTATGGCGCGTCGCCTCAGCAATTCGATTGCCTCGCGATGCGACGCGGCTTCACAGACATCCTTCCCTAAGCTGTAACGCAGAAAGAGCTTCAAACCGATACGCGATACCGGTCTGGCGTCGATGAGCAAAATTGTTGTCATACCTTCCTGTTTACTGACTGTATATTGAGTTCACTGCGCCGGCGACCCGATCTGACGCCCGGCCGGCGCAATGTTTTATTGCTGTCTAATGTCAGGTAGCTTGCCGCTTCCCTCACGCAGATCGCCCCAAAACGAGTGAAAAAAATTCCTCCCGCCGTCCAGGAGCAAACGACCGGAACTTCCGGTAGGGAACGGTCGTCGCATAGTGACGGCAGGAGGAATCGTAAACGGTGAAGCAGCAAGTTGTGGCGGCTCCGATTGCGAGATACTTTCAATTCGGCGAATCTGGGCTTGCATCAAAGCGTGAAAATTTCGTGAGTGAAAAAAGAGTTGGAAAATCATCGTTTTTGATATAATTTTAGAACCCAAAGAGATGATCGTTATTGATATAGCAAAGATAATCTCTTTCGCTATAATTACCAATAAGAAAATCAGCCCCTGGGAATTTTATGCTGGGTGAAAAGATTAAACACTTTCGCCAGTTCAAACGGATCAACCAAACGGTTTTGGCGAAAAGCCTCGAAATCTCGCAAGGCTTTTTATCGGAAGTCGAGCAGGGTAAAAAGGTGCCGGGCAGCGATATCCTTAAATCGCTTAAGCAATATTTTCCCGATTTAAATCTCAATTGGCTTTTGGCGGATGAAGGAGAAATGCTAATTTCGCCCGGTAGCGCCTCGCACAGTGACTATGAGTCCGTGCTGGCGGGGATGCAGCAGCGGATGCGCTTGCTTGAACAGGAGAACCTTCGGCTGCAGGCCAAACTGGAAGCCTTATCCGATGTTCTGGTTCAGAAGCAATCCGGCGGGACGATGCTTGCCGGTGATGCGGGCGCCGGGCGTCACTATGGAGCTCCAGCAGCGCCGGAGCAAAAGATCGAAGTACTCGACATGGAAGGTCTGTCGCCCACTTCGATTCCTGCCCTGACACCGGATGTGTTGCGATCGCTCGAGGAGTTTGTTAAACAAGGTAATAAGTTATTAGAAATCGTAGGTGGCAGCAATGAAAGTGGTCAAGATTCTTGATTGTAATCCCGAAACGGAACTTAACATTACCATGTTCGGTCATAGTATTTCGGCGGGCCAGCCGACGCCTACGGAAGGCTATGCGGAAGGAACCATCGACCTTAACAAGCATCTTATCCGTCACCCTCGCGCCACTTACTTCGTCAAGGTCAGCGGCGACTCGATGATCGATGCCGGCGTTAATGACGGAGGCATTTTGATTATCGACTGCGCTGTGGAGCCCAGCAGCGGCGACATCGTCATCGCCCGTCTCGATGGCGAGTTAACCGTCAAGCGTTATGAATTGCGTGCCGATGGCGCCTATCTCGTGGCGGAAAACCCTAGTTATCCCGATATCAAAGTTACCAACGAATCTGATTTTCAGATTCTCGGCGTGGCAATTCATGTTGTTCACTCATTGCAGAAGAACGCCGGTTCAATTTAAGTTTCTTTGCCAGTGTGTCGCCTGTTTGCACCGTTAGTTCCACCTTGCCGGTGCCGATCGTCTTTTTCTGAGTAGTTCCTGACTTGTCTATAACTGCCAGTTGTAGATGTTATCAACTCCAGACTGACACGACATTGTCGGCAGTCGCTTGGTTCTGAATACCCCTTGAATCATGTCGCCGGCAGCGCCGTGCAAAGCGATAGACGCGAGCCGTGCATAGGATATGAATTGCCTTTAATCGGCGACGATCATCAGGCTGCTTTCAACTCGATCGCCTGAACTGAGGACTAAATGATATGCGCCGGGCGGCAGTCTGTCGGGCAGCTTCGTCGAAAATCGGTTGTTGCCATGCACACCAGCGGCAGGCCAGGACAAGGAAATGATCCGACGACCGCTCAGCGAATACAGTTGGAGTATGGTGGGCTGGTAGCGGTCGATCTGAAACGCAATGCTAATGTCCTTCCGACCCGGATTGGGTGTGATGCCCAGGATCCTGCTCGGCTCGTAATACTGTAATCCATGTCCCAGGCACAATCCCGAAACGTGCAGGCTGCCATTCTGCGTTTCGCTGTCGACACTGGAGTCCAGCCAGCTAAATGATTCGAAAGTCAGATCCGTAACTTCGCGCGCGGCATAGAGCACGTCGCCGACAATAAGCGCCAGGGTATCCCCCGGCAGCGGCGACCGATCCAGCGTTGCCCGGAATGAGATGACATATTCGCTGCCGTCTTTAGTGATATCACTGCTGTCTACGCCTTGTACTCCGGTTGGATTGAAGACTTGTCCGTCGAGCCGAACGGCGGCTTCAAAGGTCCGTGCCGGAAAATCGCGCTCGCGCAGGCCCACAACCAGAATTGGAATGAGGGCATCACGTTTTGCAAGGTCATAGCGCAGCTCAGGGAGCCTTAGGATGATTTCGCCGGCATCGGCTACTATTGCAGAGATCGGAAGATCAATGCGAGGACGGCAATTAGGCGCGCTGCTGTGAATGTGGAGCGTATCGCGGTATCTGCCCGCGCGCGATCCGCGGATGCCGATTTCTATCAGCAGAGAATCGCCGGGTGAGACAGTGTCGGGTAGAGAGGTGCCGCCGGCCGCATACCGAGCGAAAAAAGGCGGCGCGACGCCGTTGACGGCTGTAACAATCTGATCCGCAACGCCCCTGTTGTGCAGTACAACGATCTCCTGCGCACGCTCGCGTATTCGTACGCGACCTAAATCGACACGTTCTTCGATGCTCAGCAAAGCCGGTTGGTTGCGGCCGCGGATATGAATGGTTTTTTTAACGGCACAGGGATCGAAGGTCAGCTCGATCGTGCCTGAATCTTCACCGACCTCAGTTGGCCGATAGTTAATACTGATTTCGGTCCGTCGATCGACAGGAAATTCATCGCCTACCTGCAAAGAGACGTCAAAAGGACCGTCGATCGCCAGGCTGCGCAGGATCGCGGCCGAGCCGGAGTTGAGAACGGGCCTGACAGTGAAACCGATGGTTGAATCCTGCAGGCCGCAAAGAGCGATATTGCCGAAATCAACAGTGTCGGGAAGGTCAATACGCGGATTGAGGCGGTTAGTCTGTAACTGGACAAAGAAGGTGCCACCGCATTCGTCGGTGAAGAGTGTCATGCCTTCGCGATGCTGTCCGAGAGGCGGAGACAGCCGAAGCAAAATGCTGCGATCTGTTCGGGCGGGTATATCGATCGGCAGGATACTCCGCACTTCAATGACGTCACTGTGCCGGACACTGTCCAGCCGAATCGTTGCTTGGCCGCGGTTAGTAATCGTGATGTTCGTATCAATACTCTCGATGCAGCCAAGCATAGGCGGAACAACAAGAGCCGGCGCTTGCAGGCTTTCCGTCCCATTCCGAGCTTCACCTTCCAACGCGACGGCAATCACTCCGGTACAGGAGCCGTTGTCGCTTGCGAATGCCAGCTCCAGACTTTCTTGATAACGCGTAGCAAGGATGGGCGAGAATCGCAGCCGTACGTGCATCGTGTCACCGGCCTCCAATAGACGTGGCAGACTGCTTGTCACTTCAAAGGGAGCCGCTGTCGAGGCGAGATCAATGATTAATGGCTGCGATACAAAATTCTTGACCAGCAGCAGGGTATCGCTGAGCGCGTCGCTGCAAAGCGCGTGCGAACCGAAGTTAACGCTGTTAAGGGCAAAGCCGACGGTATTATTGCCTTTTCTGCCGCGCAGCGAAAAACGATACACCAGGTCACAGGGCTGCGCGGTGAGAGTCAGAGTGGCATCCTCCCGACCCGTCTTCGAAGGTCGAAAGCGAATTCGTAGCTTGAGCGACTCACCCGGTCGGATTATGCTTCCTGCAGCGGGCTCATCGATCAGGTCAAAATGCTCATTGTCGAGTTCCAGGTTCTGAAGGACGATAGAATCTTGCCCCTCGTTCGTGATATTCATCGTGTTGGAGCGGGCATCAAGGCAGCCATCCAGGATCCCGAAGTCAAGGATATCGCCCGGAATGCTGAGTGAAGGACGCTCGAAGAACTTGATGTCGATTGATCGTGAACTGCTGCAGTCGCGTGTTGACGATACACGAACCGCGTAGCTGCCGGTGTCCGAGACGCTGATGCGGCGCGTCGTTTCGCCCGTGGACCACAGATAGCTGTTGAATCCTGCCCCGGCATCCAATACTGCTCTGTCGCCCGGGCAGAGCGGCAGGCTGCCTTCAGCGACGGTTATGTCGAAATCGAATGATTCGTAAGCCGTAAACATTGCCCACAGTGCGTTGTCGACCTTACCTTCCACCCTCAGAATGATATCGTTGTCTGTGGAATTTGCCAGATCGCTGATTGTAGAAAGCAAATCTGTGCCTGTCATTGCTCGGTCGGCGTCGTCATCTTCAAGGCCTTGGGCCAAGCCGTTTTCATAGTAAAAGCTGCCCGCCGGCCCCCCGCACTCGAAGGAATCGCCATCGCTGCCGCCGATACGCCCGAGGTGCTCGGAATTGACAAAGACATCCGCGTAATCATCGATCGTGTTGCAGATGTATCCGCACATCAGAGCCAGCGCCACCTTTCGGCAGCGCGGTTCGGGCAGCTTAAGACGGTACTGCAGCGGTGCATTGGAAAAGTTCTTGTTGTTGAGAAATATCTGAGCGCGGATTTGCGGCAGGTCGGGATTGTTGTACAGAATGACAAGATAGAAGTCGCTGTAGCGATTGCGCGACGGCGACTGCCCCGGAACGTCGATCGGATATTCCAGCTGATCGGCATCTACCATCGATGTGACGTCGAAGGCATGGACGCCTGATTCACCGCCGAAGCGCGGTGATTGAAACGTGGGCGAAATCTGGTTGAATTGCGGCTGAAAGGACACGCGCTGTCCATTAAAGCGAATATTGAGATCGCCGGCGGGTCCGTGCCGGCCGGCGAGTAGAAAGGCTTGCCGAATCGTGCTGCCCGGCGCGATATGGACTTTCAGCAGTCCGCCGCCGCTGCCTGACTTGCCGGGCGAAAAACCGTCGCCGGTCATCCCCCCGCGAAACACGTCCGAATAGAAAGTCTGCTGGGCTCTCAAAGCCTGCTCGCAACACAATAAACCGGTCAGTAAACTCAGTAAAAAGATGGCGAATCTATTAACTGCACGGACATTCATTGCAGCTCTATTCTCACGTTGACACGGACCGAACTATTTCGAAACTCTGCTGTCAGGGCGTCGGAGGACTTAGGGAAATTTACACTTTCATCCTTCGAATTCCAACGAAGCTGCTGACAAGAGTCCTATTGGCAGCAAAACAGTGACGAGGCGTGATTCCGGGCGCTGATTACCTGCAATTCTCTATATTTGCGCTTTGCTTCAGAATCGGACAACAATTGTCAGGACAGCGTCCATGAGCAGCTTGCGGGTGGCAGTCGTTCAGTATAGCCCGGAATTCGGCGCCAAAGAGCAGAACCTGCGGCGCATCGATTCCATTACATCCTCGATAGACGCCGATGTTATCGTTTTACCGGAACTGTGCAATACGGGCTATTTTTTTCTCGATCGAAAGGAAGTGGCGAGCGAGGCCGAAACAGGCGATGGCCGGACGGCACAGTTGATGCGCTCAATTGCGCAGCGGCGCAATGCGATCGTTGTTGCCGGTTTCGCCGAGCAGGCCGGTACATCGCTCTTCAACTCGACGCTGGTGATCGTGCCGGAAGACAGCCAGAACTATGTGTATCGGAAAATCCACCTGTTTTACAGGGAACAGAATTGTTTCGATATCGGCGACAGCGGATTTTTCGTCGTTCGCGACGAGCGGCGTGATCTGCGTCTGGGGCCGATGATCTGCTACGACTGGCGTTTTCCGGAGTCTGCCCGCGCATTGACGCTCCTTGGCGCTGATCTGATTGCCTGCCCGTCAAACCTCGTCACCGATGCATGGCATAAGGTGATGCCTGCTCGCGCAATCGAAAACAAAATCTACCTGGCCGTTGCCAATCGCGCAGGCAGCGAACACCGCGCCGGTGAAGAGTTGCGCTTCAAAGGTCAGTCGGCGATCTATGCCTACAATGGCGAAGCGCTGGCCACCGCCGCTCCCGACAAGGACGAAGTGCTGTATGCCGATATCCAGCCCGCGCAGACGAGGGACAAATCTTTCAATGCCTTTAATGATGTACTGAGCGACCGGCGGCCCGAATATTACGTCCGTCTTTGCACCGTGGATTCGAAATGAATAGCTGAGATCCATTTTTCTCGGGCCGAATTTGTTTGCGGCCGAGCAACCGAATTTATCGTGAAGAACACAACAACCGGCATCATTCCAGAGCTTGTCGTATGATAATCAGCAGACGTTCCTCCGGTATCCTTCTGCATGTGACATCGCTGCCGGGACGCTTTGGCATTGGCGATCTCGGGCCTGCCGCCCTGCAGTTCCTGCAATTTCTGCAGGCAGCCGGTCAGCGTTACTGGCAGATATTGCCGCTCGGCCCGACGGGCTACGGTTACAGTCCCTATTCTGCCTACTCGGCTTTTGCTGCGAATCCCTACCTGATCAGTCCTGAATTGTTGGTAGAAGAAGGTGTGCTCGAAGCTGCGGATCTGTTGCCCGAGCCCCTTGGAGCGGAGGAGCTGGTTGATTACCCGGAAATGACGCGGTACAAAGACGGGCTGCTGCGGCGGGCCTGGCAGCGATTCGCTTCCGAAGCCTCCCGCGAAGAGCAAGGCCGCTTCGAACTGTTTGCCGAAGAAAATTCCTGGTGGTTGGAGGACTTTGCCTTGTTTATGGCGCTGAAGGAGCGCCACAATGGGACGGCCTGGCAAAGCTGGGAGCCGGGCCTGGCGCGGCGCGAGCCAGGCGCTCTGCGTCGGTTTAAGCGCGAAAATGTACAGACGGTAGCTTATCACAGCTATCTGCAATTTGTGCTGGAGCAACAATGGCAACGGCTACGGCGGGCGGCCGCCGCATGCAACGTGGCCATCATCGGCGACATTCCCGTCTTCGTGGCCTACGATTCCGCCGACGTCTGGGCCCATCCGGAGCTGTTCCAACTAGACGAGCAGCGCGTGCCGCGGGTGGTGGCGGGTGTGCCGCCGGATTACTTCTCCAAGACGGGGCAGCGCTGGGGCAACCCTCACTACGACTGGGAGCGGATGCGGGACGATGATTTCGCCTGGTGGCACCGGCGCTTCGATTACCTTCTGCGCTTCTTCGATCTGCTCCGCATCGATCACTTTCGCGGCTTTGAAGCCTACTGGGCAATTCAGGCCGCCGCCTCAACGGCCGTCGACGGACGCTGGGTCAAAGCTCCCGGCGCGGAGTTGTTTCAAAGCCTGCAGAATCGAATCGGCGCCTTGCCCCTTATCGCGGAGGATCTCGGCATTATTACCGACGAAGTTAGGGCCTTGCGCCGGCGCTTCGGCTTCCCGGGAATGAAAGTATTGCAGTTTGGCCTGGAAAGCCGCGATCCGGGCAACGAATTTCTGCCCCACAATTATGAACGCAATTGCGTGGCGTATACCGGCACCCACGACAACGACACGACGCTGGGCTGGCTGCGCAAGGCTGAGCCGTCAGTAAAAGACTTTGTTCGCCGCTATACACAGCGGCGCAGCGCGCGCGATCATCTACGTGCTATGCTGCGGATGACACTTGCATCGCCGGCTGTCCTGAGTCTTTTCCCGGCGCAGGACATTCTCGAGCTCGACTCCCGGCATCGGATGAATTTTCCGGGAAAGACCGGAGGCAACTGGCGCTTCCGCGTCAAGCCGGGAGCTCTTGACACGACTACCGCAGGACGTCTGCAAGAGTTGACCCGACTTTACAACCGCTAGATCAGGCGCGCTGCGTGGGATATTCGCCGGTACTGTCGTAATTTGGCGTTTTCCTCTCTGCTGTTCACAAAATTGGCTGGCTTATGTTCTGCAAAGCATTGACTCTGAGCGCGCGGATTCTGCTGTCTTGTATGATCGCCCTGCTGCTGCTAAGCGGCTCGATCACTACACCGGAGGCACAGGCGCAGAGCCACCGGGACACCCTGAGATATTTCAGCCTGGCCTCGCCTTATCACACAATCTATACGCACTTGCGCTATCTGCAGAAAGATATCTGGAATCCCAGCGTTGCAGCGCGTACGCTCGCTGTCGATGATCCCTTCAGCGCCGAAGCACAGGAGCTCGCCATCCATTTGAAGGAAGTGCTGGACGGCAATCTTCTGTACGTGGATTTGGATGCCTTGCCGACCGACCCTCACTATGTGGATACGCTGACCGATCTTCAACAGTATGTACCTTTTCCGGACTGGCCCAATATATACGTGGAGCGGATCGATGGGCGCTGGCTGTATTCAAGAACAACAGTCAAAGCCACGCCGATACTCTGGAACAAGCTGTATGTATGGGGCGTCGACAAATTCATTCAGACTTTTGACAGCTTCACCAGTGACACAATATTGGGATTGCGCCTCGGCCAGTGGGTTGTACTGTTGCTCTTACTGGCCTTTACAATACTGCTCCACAAAATTCTGACCTGGATTTCCAGCAACGTTATTCTGCGGATCCTGGAAAAGTATTGGCAGGGTACGATAGCAGGACAGATCATCCGCGATGCCGCAAGGCCGGTCAGTATTCTGGTGCTGAATCTGGTGGTGATTGCAATCCTGCCGGAGCTTCGCCTGCCGGTCTTGCTTACTAAATACGTCAGTATGGCCTTGCAGATCGTGGCCTCGGTGTTTGCGATCGTCATATTCTATCGATTGGTTGACCTGGTCAGCGCGATGTTCGAACGGCTGGCCGAGCGCACCGAAAGCACGCTCGACGATCATCTGGTGCCGCTGGTGCGCAAAGTGCTGAAAGTCATCGTCTTGCTGGGCGGCATCGCTTTCATCCTGCAGAACTATTGGGGGGTAGATATTACAGCCCTGCTGGCCGGCATTTCGATCGGCGGCCTTGCCTTTGCCCTCGCGGCGCAGGACACCGTTAAAAACCTATTTGGCTCAGTCATGATTTTTATTGACAAACCATTTCAAGTTGGCGACTGGGTCGTGTTTAAGGGCGGCGAAGGTACAGTGGAAGAAGTTGGGGTCCGATCGACGCGGGTGCGTACCTTCTACAACTCGATCATTTACGTTCCCAATGCCACGCTGGCCGACTCGACGCTGGACAACATGGGTGTGCGGCAGTATCGTCGCTATAGTACGCGGATATCGGTGACTTACGATACGCCGCCGGAGCTTATTGATGGTTTTGTGAAGGGCTTGCGGGAAATTATAAATTTTCATCCACGCACCCGCAAGGATTATTATCAAATTTTCCTTAATGACATGAGCGCTTCTTCGCTCGAAATTTTGTTTTATGTTTTCTTTGAAGTGCCGGACTGGACAGAGGAATTGCGCGCTCGCCACGAAGTGCTGCTGGCAATCCTTAAGCTTGCGGATAAACTCGGCGTACGCTTTGCCTTCCCGACCGAAACAATTCACGTCGAGTCATTTCCCGAGAAACGGAGTTTAACGCCCGAGTCGGATCTCGATCAGGATGTTAATGCCAAGATTGCCAGCGTAGTGCAGCAGTGGAAAAAAGAGGAATCCGACCGGTAAACTGATGGTCCATTTAGGGTCGGGAAGGCTTGGTATTCCCATGCATATTTTGAATCCAAGCTGGTTGAACACAGGGCGGCTGCCTGGCATTCCTATGCTCTCCGAAAGTCTATCATTGCGGTATCGGCCGCAATCACTCGGCAATACTTTCGATTGTCCGGTGGTTCAACCCGTCATTGACAAGTAGCTTTAGATTTCAGTCCGGTAGAATGCTGTCTAACACTTTCGGGGATGTCCGTACGACGAATTCCGCCAAGATACTCAAAGCCGGCTCAGATTGGGTAGCATTGCAATTTCACTTCCTGTAATATCTGAAATCACAATAATCGGCTCCCTCCATTATCGTTTGGCTTCTTTCCAGGCTGATCGCCGGATTGAATCCAGCATTAAATGAAAAGTCTCTGTCACAAGACAAGCACTTCCCAAATTTCTCCATGCCGTTTTGCTGATACATTTCCGCATAGCGACACTTGACAACGTTAAACTGAAATTCATCATCACTCTCGATCAGCACATCAATTTTCATTGCCTCGTCTTCACACCAGACTTCCCTTACAACTCTGGCCAGGTCAGTCATACTGTTGCCATGTAACTTCGCAGCTAAAGCCTGACCGGCTTCCCGAGCGTCTTTCGCAATTCTTTTCGATAAGATCTGAAGCGCTCGCTCGCTCCCCAATTCTTCAATTAAGCCCATGATAATTGCAGTTGCAATGGGAGCCTGAATCTCTCTGCGCTTCAAATGGCTGATTCCGTGACCATCCGGTTTTTCATTCATAACAGAACAAAGGTATGTTGAGTTGTGTAGCGCTTGCTTCGCGTCCACAAAAGTGACTCGTCCACTACAATGTATTGTCTGTTCGGCAGACAGCCAATAGTTTGAAGATTTTAGGTGTATCGAGCGTCCGGTATAAAATCCACCGACTGACAGATTACTCTCGGCGCCCGACATAGAATGACGGACGCCGTCGCAATCGCCTGAGCTGCAGGTGAGCCTACTCTTCGGCTGCTTTCAGAAAGTACCCGGTCTGTAGTGCGTGCCTGCTGCCAATATGATAAAGGTAGACACCGGCCGGTAAAGAGCCGACGTTGATTGCCACCTGCTGAAGACCGGCTTCACGCCATTCGATCGGCAGTATCATACGCTGGCGTCCCGTCGCATCGAATATTGAAATCTTGACATTGGCGGCCTGTTCAAGGCTGAATGTTAAAACCGCGCTGTTGACAACGGGATGGGGACGCAATTCCGCGCCGAACTGCCGTCTACTGCTAATCGGAACATCAGAAGGCTGGAGGCCGCTAGCAATGATCTGCACAGGATCGATACCACAGGGTGTCAGGTCCAGCGAGAGTCTTGCCTCGACATCTTCCGTTGAACTCTCCAGCGGCCGGTAATGAATGGTGAAGACCAGCTCGTCATTTGCCGCAATGGTCTGATCGATGATACTCGTCAGCGGCAGAGCCGTCTCGTTGAGCGTAACGGCTTCATCAATCGAAAACCAGCCGCTTTCGTTAAGATCCACAACTGCCTGCTGAATCCTGATCGGGATGTTCTCGCTGACGAATGTCCAATTCTGCTGCGCTTCTTCGCCGGCTTTAAGCGCATCGAAGATGATGGGATCGGCCTGATAACGGAAAGCCGGTCTGCCGCCTTGTAAAGTGAGCGCGGGGAATGATCCGTTTTCCGTTTCCAGCAAAAAGCGTGCTTCACGAAACGCATCGGCAGAACTGCTCTCCGTGAATGAAAAGTTAAACTTCAGCCTGTCGTCTTTGTTTAATTGCAGGCCGACAAGTGCCTCGGGTTCCTGCGGCGCGGCATCATTGAGGCTGAAACTCTGCAATTGAAATTCACTTCGTTCGGCGGGTTCGATCCGGTAGGAATCGATCTTGATCGGCCCGTCCCCTACCAGCAGCTCGCCCGCTTCCTCTACTGTCTGGTTCAGGTCCGGCTTGCCGAACCAGAGTGGGTCAGCGGCATAGAAGGACTCGGGAAGTCCGCCGGTGAGAACGATCGGTGTTGGACTGTCGCAGGGCCGTGTGTCCATGAAAAGTTCCGCCCTGCGAAAAGCGCTCTCGCCTTCCTGCCGAAACTCTACTTTCAAAGCAATGTCGGCGCCCGGTGCCATCGGCAGGCCGAGAAAATCATCGACCGGTATGTCGTTGCCGTTGCGCACAAAACTGACGACGCGAAAGTAAGGCGAATCACTGGGCACAAGGCGCAGGCGGTCGATCCGATAACTGGCGTTAACGACTTCAAGGGGGATTAGACGCGTGACCGTCTCGCCCGGCTCGATGTCGGGAAAGGCAAGCCGGTTGCTTTCGGGGCGCAGCTCCGCCAGTGCCGCTTCGGGGGCGGTGTATTGTCCGCTGACCGTTTTGTTAAACGGTGTATATGCCAGCTCGACATTCCGGCTGATTTCATCAAGTCCGCAGAGTGCGCTCGAACGCCAGGTGAGGCGGCAGGGTTGTAATCCCTGCGCCTGATGAGCGATGCGCAACAATACACGGTCCAGGTCCGCTTTACTGGAAATATTATCAAAAACCTCGCCTCTGCTTTGCGACGCCACATTGCGCAGATCTTCGGTGATTGTCGTTACTATGCCGACTACAAATATTTGGGTGTCGTTTTCTTTCGCCTTTGCAATCACTTCGTCGGGAAGAAAACAAGGTTCCGCCCCTAAGGCGAAACATGGGCCGTCGGTGATAAACACAATAACATTGCGGTGGTTGGATGTCTGAGTCTGTTCGTTCAGCAAAGTCAAAGCACCGGTCGGGCTGCCCAGAAAGGCGTCACTATAGTTGGCACCGACAGCACCTGACGATTGTAATCCATTGATGGCCGCATTGAGGCGTTCCGGATCACTGGTGAAATTCTCTACCATATGGGCTTCCATATCGAATGCCGTCACCGCGAGGCGTGGCCTGGGGTTGCCTTTGAAGTCGAAGGCATCCACGAAACCGAGAACACCGGCCTTGAGCAGCTCGATACGAGGCTGGTTGCTTTCATCATAAGGCTGCTGCATCGATACACTCCGGTCGTTGACGATCACGAGATTGATCTGGGCGTCGTCTGCGCCCTGGGGACATTCGAGCTCGGGCGTCGCCAGCGCCGCGCCGTTCTCGCTGATACCGAAGTCCGCCGCCGTCAGGGTGGCGGGCAGCCGGCCGTCAGCGTCGCTGAGCAATACGCTTGCCGTGATAACGGGATAGGCGCTGTCGTCCAGGCTGAGCAGCTCGAACCGTTCTTGCGCCCGAGCGTCCGACATAATCAGCAGCAGAACCAGAGAGCAATTGAGGATAGTACTTCGTATAGACATCGATACACCTTCTACATAGATTTTTGCGTAATAGCCAGACAGCAGCCGGAGAGCTGTATAGCACTGAATAACGGAGTGTGTTGAAGCGACTTCCTCCACGGATCGGATTCTCTGGTGGCAATTAGTAATCCGAAGCGTTCAGCTCCAGGCGAGCTGGGGCAAATATGGCAAAATTTCTACAAAGATGCCGAATATCCTGCTGCCCTGCGACAAAACAAGGGCTAGTCGGCACTTCGTACCAGCAGACCGCTGTGCTGGCGCTTGCCGATTTGTAAGCGGTAAACATAACTGCCGGCCGGCAGATGCGAAAGCGGCAGACTTAAATGTTGCGGACCGGCCTGGGCTGCCTTTTCGGTCAGTGAGAAGACCGTTTGCCCGAGTCTGCTGTACAAGGTCAGTCGAATGCGATTCGCAACAGGAAGATAGAATCTAAAGCTACAAGCTTCATTGGCGGGCTGCGGCGCGATTGCAAGATCGATTTGGCGGTCGCCGGGAGTTTCAACATCGCTAGTAAGGAGATCTGTCATCCAGATCCCCGCGCCGTGGGTGGCGAGGAATATCTTCTGGTCAATAATGGCTGCGCCGTTCCGCAGCACCGCCGGCAGGTTGCCTTCGATGTCCTGCCATTCGTATCCGCTGTTGCGGGAGAGGTGGAGATGATCAGCCTGGACCAGGATGAAGGCGGCATCAGAGTGAATGAAATCGATCGAAGCGTCTCCATTGTCGACGCCTGTCACTTCCGCATAGTCCGAACCAAAATCTTCGGAGCGGTAGAGGCGGTCGCTGCCGGCAAAAAGCATATTGTTGGCACTGCCCATCAGAGCCGTAATGTTGTCGTCCGGCAGATCCGTTGTCGCATGCTGCCAGTTGCGTCCGTCGTCATCGGACTTGAACAGCCCCTGGTCGCTGCCGGCAAAATAAGTATGGCCTACAAAACCGGCCAGTGACGCGAATGCGCTGATATAGAGAATGCCGTCCTCTGGAATACCGGATTCGATTCGCTGCCACTGCACAATGTCGCCGAAACTGCGGTAAATCGCACCGCTCTCGGCTACCGCAAATATCTGAGTGCCTTCAGCGGCAAGCAGGCTAAAGCGCTTGCTTGCCAGGCCATCACTCGCGCGCTGCCAGGTCAGCCCCTGATCGGAAGACGAGAAAATTCCCTCTTCAAGCACCGATGCGAAGAAGAGCTCTTGAACATTGATGAGTGAATTGGTGAAGATACTGCCTTCAGGCAAGCCATTAGCGACTTTGATCCACGTTGTGCCCTGGTCAGTGCTGCGCCACAGGTCATGGGGGCTGCCGGCCAGGAGGATGTCGCCATCGCTTACAATACTCTCAGCAAAGACGGAAGGAAAATCGGTCGACAGCCATTGTGTTTGTCCAAAACCGGTGAATGGAAGAATTCCAAGGCCGCCAAGGCAAAGAAATAGGGGAATGAGTTTCATAGTACCGCGTGATTTGAAAAGAAAGGTCTTAGCATACTGCGCGTCGGGCAGAACGGTTCGGAACCATCCGCTGCCGTCTTCGCATACATGGTCGTGTGGGAAATAACCCGTCGTTATCAAAAGCGTGACGTGAACAGGCAAAAAGAATCGCTTCTAAGGTTTGCCGATCCAATGCGGCAGCCTGTCAACGATGTATCGATCAGCAGTACATGGTGGGAAGAGAAAAGGCGCTGCCGTCGCGTTTATGATAGCGCTGTGCAGACCTCCTGATACCGGAAGTTTAGCTGCGAGATTCACTTTTTGACGCGGCCGAGGCCTTTGTGAATGTCAAATTTCGCCTTGTAACCCACCAGATTCAAATCCTTGTCGCGGAGGGTGCCGCCGGAGGGCAGCAGGTAGAAGACATCGGTTTGTCCGGTGTTTTCCTTGGCGATGATCCCATTATCATCAACATAGAAGCGAAGAACTTTGTAGCCGAGTTTGTCTTCGGCTGTCGCCAATTGAAGCCGAATGTTCTCATCGCTGTAGATGAAGCGATCATCATGGGGATGCTGAGGATTGTGCATTGCGCTTTGCTACCTGAAGAGTTTGGGAGCAGCCTGTTTGTTGAAAGTCCGAAATCTGTCGTCTGGAATTTGGCAAATATGCGTAGTTTTGGCCTCTGTCGGCCTCTCGATCCGAAACGCAGCGTGCACGGAAAAATGTCCGGCAAGATATCAGCCCGAAACGAGACAAACGACAATTTATTTGGCGAACATTAGTCTACAGTGGCACTTTAGGTGGACCTGTGACTGCCTTCCAAAGAATCGCAAACAAGACACAATAACCTTTACGATTGTCATGCTCAAACTTTTAGACAAAATCTTTGGCAACAAGAGCAGCAAAGATGTTAAAAAACTTTGGCCTTATGTTGAAGATATCAACGAAGTTTTCGCGACACTGCATGAACTCAGTGATGAGGAGTTAGGCGGAAAAACGGCCGAGTTCCGCGCACTTATCGCCGAAAATACCGCGGAGCACCGCAAGGAGATCGAAGAGCACCGGGAGCAGTTGCGCAGTAAGGATCTGAACCACGATGCCAAGCTGGATCTTTACGATAGCCTGGCCCGCCTCGAGGACGAGGAATTTGAAATCATCGAACAAACGCTCGAAGACATCTTGCCCGAAGCCTTTGCCGTTGTGAAGGAGGTTTGCCGGCGTCTGGTGGGGCATGTGTACACTGCGGCCGACACGCAGTTGGAATGGAAAGAAGTGCCCTACGATGTGCAGCTTATGGGCGCGATTGTTCTGCACAAAGGAAAGATCGCCGAGATGGCGACGGGCGAAGGTAAAACGCTGACCTCGGTAATGCCCCTCTACCTGAATGCCTTGCCGCAGCGAGGCGTCCACCTGGTGACAGTTAATGATTACCTGGCGCGCCGCGATGCGGAATGGATGAAGCCGGTCTTCGACTTTCTCGGAATTACGACAGGCTGTGTGCAGTCAAATATGCCGCCCGCCCGCCGCAAGGAACAGTATAAGCAGGATATCACCTACGGCACCAATAATGAGTTCGGCTTCGATTATCTGCGTGATAACATGGTGTCCGACGCCGAAAACATGGTCCAGCGCAGCCACTGGTATGCCATCGTCGATGAGGTCGATTCAGCGCTGATTGATGAAGCCAGAACGCCTCTGATAATTTCCGGTCCGGTGCAGCAACAGACCGATCAGCAGTTCGAGCCGCTCAATCCCCTGGTACGGCGAATGGTTGAGGCGCAGAAAAAGCTGGTCAACGGTCTGACGGCAGATGCAGAACGGCTCTATAAGGAAGCCATAGAGAAAGGCGAAGACGGCAAGCCCGACAAGGAAAAACGCGCCGAGGCGGGAGTGGCGCTTCTGCGCTCGCATCGCGCCTTTTCCAAGCATAAACGCCTGATGAAACTCTTGCAGGAGCCGGAGTACGCCAAACTGAAAAACGAGACGGAGCTTGAATACCTGCGCGACCAGGGTTCTCGCATGCAGGAGATCGATGACGAATTGTATTATTCGATCGATGAAAAACAGCATCAGATTGACCTGACCGACAAGGGGCGTGAATTTCTTTCCCGCTCGAATGAAGAGAAAGAGCTGTTCCTGATGCCTGATCTCAGCACGGAAATGAGCATGATCGAGGGAAATGCCGCCCTGAGCGAGGAAGAACGGCAGGCGAAAAAGGATGAGCTGATGCGCGTGTACTCCGACCGTAGCGACCGGATTCATACACTCTCGCAGCTTTTGCGCGCCTATTCCTTGTACGAAAAAGACGTCGAGTATGTCGTTCAGGACAATAAAGTCAAGATAGTCGACGAGCACACCGGGCGCATTCTCGAAGGACGGCGCTACTCGGATGGTTTGCACCAGGCGATCGAAGCCAAAGAGGGCGTGCGAATTGAAGGCGATACGCAAACCTTTGCGACGGTTACGCTGCAGAACTACTTCCGTTTGTATCGCAAGCTGGCAGGTATGACGGGCACAGCTGAAACCGAAGCGGGCGAGTTTTATGAAATTTATCGCCTCGACGTTGTTGTCGTACCGACTAACCGGCCAATTATTCGCAAAGATCAGAATGATCTGATATTCCGGACCAAGCGCGAAAAATTCAATGCGGTCATCGATGAGATCGAAGAGTTGAATAAGCAGGGACGGCCGGTGCTGGTTGGAACGATCAGTGTGGAAGTGTCCGAACTGCTCAGCAAAATGTTAAAGCGCCGCGGCATCAAGCACAATGTACTCAATGCGAAGCAGCATCAGCGCGAGGCCGAAATCGTTGCCGATGCCGGACGCAGAGGCGGCGTGACGATCGCCACGAATATGGCCGGTCGCGGAACCGATATCAAGCTGGGAGCCAGTGTGATCGAGGCGGGCGGCCTGGCGATTATCGGCACCGAACGGCACGATTCGCGGCGGATAGACCGGCAGTTGCGCGGTCGTTCGGGGCGTCAGGGCGATCCGGGCTCGACGCGATTTTATCTATCGTTGGAAGACAATCTCATGCGTTTGTTCGGCGGTGAACGTGTCAGCGGCGTGATGCAGCGGCTGAAGGTGCCGGAAGGCGAGCCGATCGAACATAATATGATGACCAAATCAGTGGAACGCGCGCAGAAGAAAGTGGAAGAAAACAACTTTTCTATTCGCAAGCGCCTGCTGGAGTATGACGACGTAATGAATCAGCAGCGCGAAGTTGTTTACGACCGTCGTCGCAGCGTGTTGGGCGGCGAAAGAATGCGCGGCGAAATTTTCGAGTATATCGAGGAAATGACCGCGGATTGGTTCGAAGAATTTCACGGCACCGCCGACGCCGATGGCTTTCGCGATGCCGTGCGTTCGCACCTGCTGAGCGACGTCAGCCTTACGCAAGAACAGTTTCGCGGCCTCAAACAGGAAGAAGCCATCAGGCTCGTGTCGGAGATGGCGGAGAAGTATTACAGCCGCAAAGAAGAGACGCTCGGCCACGAATTTATGAGCCGCCTGGAGCGTGTAGCTTTTCTGCAAACCATCGACGAGAAATGGCGTGATCATTTGCGCTCGATGGATGAATTAAAAGAAGGGATCGGCTTACGCGGCTATGCGCAGAAGAATCCACTGGTGGAATACAAGACCGAAGCTTTCGGTCTGTTCCAGGAGCTCATCAAAGAGATTAACCGCGACACCGTGTCATTCGCCTTCAAATACTATCCGCAAATTGTCGATCGCCGCCAGTCAGCCCGACCCGCTCAGGCGGCGGGTGCGGAGCAGAATGCCGGCGCCGAAGGGCGCGAGCTGCCGCGTGTTCGCTCCGTCAGCGCAACGAATATGAAGTTTTCCCATCCTACCACAACCGGATTGCCGGTCGGCAATGGTCAACAGGCACAGACGCAAAGCTCGGGCGGCGAGAGCCAGGTGCGTCGCCAACCGGTAACGCGGGAAGCGCCTCGGGTGGGCCGGAACGATCCCTGTCCCTGCGGTAGCGGCAAGAAATACAAGCTCTGTCATGGGCGTCGTTAGCAGGTGGATTCGCTGCGCCTGATCAATCTGAACTTTTGAAGAAACCGGGTATTGGCTCCAGGGCGAGTCAGTGCCCGGTTTCATCGTTTAGGGCACCTGCTTGCTGGTCTTGAAATGCAGCTTTGCCACCTTAACCAGTTGATCGCGGCCGAATCGCTGAGCGAAATTGCGCGCGGCCTTCAGTGTGGCCTGGGAAGCTCCCTTCGGAAATGTCAGGCCGAATTCCCGCCCGAGAGCATTGATGTTTTCAACAAAAGCATGGCGAGCCAGGATACTCGCCGCTGCGACCGCTATGTTGCTTTCGGCTTTGGTGCGCTGAAGGAGCTTGATCGACTGCCCTTTTTCCAGCAGGGCATTCTTGATCAGTCCTTCGTTGGCGAATTGGTCGGAAAGCGCAACACCGCAGTCTACCTCGGCGAGGAGGTTTTCGATTACACGCGCATGACCCCAGGCAAGCAAGCGGTTAAGATTGCCGATCCTGCTGTAAAGCTGGTTGTAGCGTTCGTTGCCGACAAGCACAATCGAATGAGGACATGTAGATTTGATGGAAGCGGCCATAGCGGCAATCGCTTTGTCACTCAGTGTTTTACTATCCCGAACACCGGCTGCCTGCAAGGCCTCGGATCGCGCGGCATCAACGTAAACGCCTGCAATCACGAGTGGGCCGAAATAGTCGCCTTTACCGGATTCATCAACGCCAATCAACTCGGGCGGATCCGATGTTGCGGGGGCAGCTCCCTTTCCTTCCTTCGTCGATGCTGAGGCAGCTGTCGGAGGAGCAACGCCGAGGATCTCGGTCAGACTACCTGAAATCTTCCGGTTTTTTACCATTGACAGGTCGAAGCGTATACCTTTCTTGCCGCCGTAAAGCCGCAGGAGTGCGCGCTGCTCTCCATTGGAAGCTTCGAACTGCAGACCATACTGAATCTCTTTGAATGCTTCGACGGTCCAGCCGGCCCGCTCCAGACTGGCTCTGCCGTCTTCGTAGGCGGCGAATATGTCACTCCACTTTTGAGCTGCCATAATTGAATCGATGAAGTCCGAATCCTGTCGTGAATGTAATGGAGCGATCTGAGAAGCGCGCATGATTTCCCCCGTTACAGGCATGGGAACAGGGCTGCCCGGATTCCGCTCTTCCGCTCCGCCAAGACTGTGAATCTCGGCCGAGTGTCCGATCCTCACGCAGACTTCTGCAGTGCTGTAATCAATCTCAACAGAACCTGACGTTCTTCACATTGCCAAATACAAAGTAGAAGTTAATGGTCTTTTGATCCGTCACTCCGATTGATCCGCTTTCGTGTGCAGCCCTCGATATGGCAGGCGGCTCCAATGCCCTTTCCAAACCGTGGTCGGCCCGCATGGCGTCGGGCGGCAAAGATACGCCGCAATTCGATAGTTAGTCAATAAATGCCGTCAGCCTCCAAAAACGTTGCGACATTGAAGCTGTGGAAAACTTCCAAGAGCCTGTGGAAAACCGGCGGGCTAATTGTTGATAGATAGCTTTTGGATGGGATCGGATCACTCTATTGTATTGATGCGCAAGAGTTTAGTGGAATTGCCGCATTTAGGGCCTTCAAAATTGCCGCCGCCGGGAGTTTTCCACACATTTGCTGTGCTCATGTAAAAGTACTGCCATCATTTGTTGGCCGCGACTCCGCAAATAGTGATGATTCGGCAGTTTTTGTACCGCGCCCGGCGCGTGCACAAGCTTTGCGGTGCCAGCGGACATGCGTTGACAGTCTGTCGAAAAATTGACATCCCATCGACAGATGTCGCCGGCTCTATAGCTGTGCCTGGTTATTCATGCTCATCAATCCGAACTGACGTCGATCGAGGCTGCGAAATGCCTTCAGCAATTCCGGGACATCGCGGCCGAATGAAGAGGATTCAGCTACTTGCAAAGATTGCAGCAACGTAGACGCAGCCTGTTTGAGCATGACATTCGGATAATGCTTATCTCTGGCGAAGTGCACGTACTTCAGAATGCGCAGGTTCGTCAGCCAGCGAAAGAGACGTTGGACAAAGGTCGCGTGCGAGCCGCAGTTAGCCTCGATCTCGGCGACCGCGTCACGAAAAGCGATGCTCCTCAGATAAGCGCTCAGGGGCTCCGGCAGTCCGTTGATAATTGTGTCGACGCCCCGTTCGGATATGCCATAGAGCTGAGGAACTGCCGTACACAATTGGCGCAGATCATCAAATATCTTGGGATGGTAGGTGTGTCGACCCTGCGTACCTGATCGGAGCCAATCGGCGATTGCCTTGCCGGTGCCGAAGGGTACGCGATCGGAGACGCGCGGCGATGGGATAACGCGGGTGCCGCACAACTCGGTGAAGTCTCCGAGCGGAAACAGCTTCTGTAAGAAATAGAAGTCTTCTGCTGCTTTGCGCTTGTTCATACCGCCTTGCTGCCGATAGACGGAAGCGCGAACGGCAAAACTCGAGCCGATAGTATGAAAGGCATAGGGATATGCGGCGGAGCGCAGAGATTGCACATAATATCGCAGATGAAGCTCATAGTGGGTGATGCCTTCATAGATTGCCGGAGTATATTCATCTCCGGCGACGGGGTGCTCGAAGTAGATGCTGCAGCCCGGCGATGCGGGATGCTTGCTGAAGTGCTCTTCGAGGGCGATCAGATAGTTAGGGTCGCAAAGGCTGTCGGCGTCAAAGCCCGCGATGATGCCGTCGCGACCAGTTTTTTCAAAGCGTGCGAGTGCCTCGTCCATTGCGATTTTACGCGCCAGCCCGACGCCGGCGATCCTGGGCGGCAGATCGGCGGCCTCTATGATATGATAGCTGCGCCGTGCATCACTATGAGCAGCCATCCATTCGGCGGCATGTGCCAGCGTCAACTGATTCCGTTGTCGCGCCATTGCCGGACTGGTTCGGGCGGAATTGACGACAACGATTACTTCGACCGCTTGCTTCGGTAAATCACATCGCTGCAGGGCCTCCAGGCTGTCCAGGAGGGCAGGCTCATTATAACAGGGTATCGTAATCACTGTTGCCAGAGATGGAGTAGGCGGTGATGAGATTTGGGGCGGCTGATAGCCGAAACGGGCGAAATACTGCGAACAGTCGAAAGACATATTGCTTCCCAGACGAAACTTTTTGGTCGCGGGTGTTACCTACGGGCTGACAGAGGAATTCAGGGATGGCGAACTTACGACAGTTAGAGTGAACATTATGCATTCAAGCACGAAACAGAACGATTTTCTCAGTCATTTTGAGCCCTTGCGCGAGCGCCTTTATCGTTTTGTCTGGTCGTTAACCCGTGAGGACGAAGAGGCGCGGGATCTCTTTGGCGATACGGTACTCGAGGCGTATCGACGCTTTGAAGGTCTACAGGATCGCCAGGCATTTCTCTCCTATTGCTTCTCGATCGCATTCCGGCTCCAGAGCCGCCGCCGCAAACGTCACTCCTTGTTCGGCGAGTTCGACCCGGCGGCCGCCGAGCGGATCGCAGACACCGGCCCGGCGCCTGACATGGCCGCCGATCTGGTGCAGTTGCGCCGTGCTCTTGCCTCCCTACCCGCCGCTCAGCGAGAGGCCATTGCACTCTTCGATATAGCGGGGATGTCGCTGAACGAGGTCAGTCGGGTGCAGGGCTGCAGTCTGTCCGGTGTCAAATCGCGACTTCGGCGCGGCCGGGCTCGGCTGGCAGTTCTTCTGGGCGCGCATGATGATCTTAGCAGCGAGTATGAAAGCGAAGAAGAACATTCCTCCGCCGGTCGTCACGCGCGCGGCAGCCTGGCGATTCTAACGGGCATTGTCACGGCTACACGTCGCAGTTATTCCCAAACCAAAGCTTCCATGAAAACGACCAAAAGACAATTAAGCGAGTTTATCAACCAGGCCCGCGAGCTGCCTTCTCAAGTCAGTCGTAGCGAGACAGAAGCGATGCTGCAACGGACAGGAAAGGGCGACAGCACGCGGGGATTTCGAAACGTTAAAAAAGGAGTGCGAATAATGATGTTGTCAGGAGCAACATTAATTACGGCCTTGCTGGGCCTTTCGCTCAGCACGACATACTTCGAACAGGAAGCGCCGGACACAAGGCCAGCTGAAAAAATTCAGGATGGTGTAATTCCGGTAGACAGTTTCGCCGATGAGCCGAATCGGGCTGCCAAAACGCCGGCTCCCCCTGCGGAAAGGTCGGAAGGGATACGGCAAGACGAGATTAAAGAGAGTGAGGTCCCCGTCCGGAATTCGACCACCGATGAAACGATCGTAGCGGAAGGGCAAACGACTACGACAGATCTGACCAGCACGGCGCCTTCCGAGCGGTATAGTGTTGCCGGCACACGCTTGCTGACGCTCAGCAGGGAGGAGCTGCAAGCATTGGACGTTGTTCACAGCGGAACTGAAGCATGTTATTTCTACGACCTTGCCTTGGATCTCAACGATCCGAAGGTTCAGGAGGCATTGGAGTTTTATGGCGAGACGCTTGACGATGGTCATGTCATTATGAAATCATGTGTATTCATGAATGGCGTCGGCAGCGACAGAGCAAGCGACAAAGAACGTGAACAAAATTCCATAACGCAATTGCTGCCCGTGCTGATGTCCAGTTATAACAAGGGTCGTTTGATGGCTCAGGCCTGGAATGACAAGCTCTATCCGAATTCACACAAATTGGCCGAAGACGTAAGCGCAAACGCCAATCAGCTTGATCCTGAACAGCCGGAGGATGCAGCAGTCGCTCAAAATGCGGAAGCACAAAGTCTGTTACAGCAGCTCGCTGCGGGCGCCGACTTTGCCGATCTGGCGCGTAAGTTCAGCAAAGACCCCGCCAGCGCCGGCCGGGGTGGTGAACTTGGCTGGGTGAAACGCGGTATCTTCGACGCGGAGTTCGAAGACCAGGTTTTTGCGCTCGATGTCGACGAAGTTTCCTCGCCACTGCGTTCGGCCATGGGCTTACATATTGTGCAGGTGGTGGAAAAACGCGACGATGCCGTTAAGCTGCGTCATATCTTGCTGATGGGCGATGAGGCTGCCGGAAATCGCGAAGCCGTCGCCAGGGACGCCGCCGACCAGCCCATGGTGTTCGTGACTCGGGAGGAAGACAGTTCGCTGCAATTCATTTACCGCAACATCCAGAACCTGATACCAATTCACTTTCGTCTGCTGGATCCGGATAACAGCCATTTCCGGGAAATCGACGTGATATTGTGGTATCCTCCCAGCGAGGAACTTGCCACCGCTCTGCCGCCGGCCTTTGCCAAACAGGTGCGGCGCGAGCTCGATATTCTACAGAAACTGGACAATGAAAATGTCGACGTACAGCGCATTGACAAATATGCGCCCGGCGATTCCCGCATTATGAATATCTGGCGCAGCTCGGCGGGTGCCCTTGTCGCATCGGCAGTGTCACCCAATCCTGTCATTGAGCAAGCCGAGCTCAGTTTCGAACTTGAGGAAGCACGCTCGCTTACGATTACGCTGCATTCGATTTTTGGCGACTATTTGCAGGAAGTAGGGCGTGGCGAATTTGGTCCCGGGGAGCACCGTATACCTCTTTTGTTAAACGATGTCAGCAGTGGCGTATTTCTCCTGGCCATCAGCAGCAACCGAGACGAACGGGTTATCCAGCGTGTCGTATTGCAGCGGTGACAGGCGGTTCCGGACAATTCAGTTGCAAACACCTTTGGCGCCCGGTTCATTATTGGACCGGGCGTCGCGCGTTTACAGGCGCCGTTCAAGGAGAAAGCCAGCTGATCAAAGTGTGGAACTTTGGCAGCGTTCGTAAAAATTCTTGACAATATGGGGGCGAAAAGCGCTGAAATCGGGCTGGAATCAAAAGCGATTAATTGGCACGCCATTTGATTAACTATGTGCAAGGCTAATGTTCATGTAGAGCCTTCGTAGTTATACTACGCCTTTCGACAAATGGGATAGCGGATGAAACGCGACCTGCTTTATGAGATACGCATAGTGAACGTAGCGGGTTCGCATTTGGTCCGTGGTGTTAATGTGTCGCGAAACCAACGTTGTACATCAGGACCGGGTATGGCAGGAGCGCTTCGCCGCTATCCCTCTTTTTGTTAAGTGTTTAGTGTTGGCTGAATGGCGGTACTTTTTGATGGCAGGTGGTGGGATCTGAAAGTTTGCAAGATTAGATGAGGTTGTAATAGTTGCTGTGCTAACAAAGAACTCTGGCTGGAGTGGCCCGTTGGGCCCTCCCGCCGCCACCTCCTCCAATTTCTGGCCGTGAGATCATACCACGGCACTCCACCACCATCCCTTCTAAGAAACAGTGACGGCATTAACAATCCAATCACACGATGTCACGTTAACATCTGCGTCATTAGAAAGTGCAACAATACAAACTCTTCGCTATACAAACATAGCGGAATTGCCCGGCGGAATCTTCAAAACGTTAAACGTCCCGGAATTCAGTCTTAACGGTCACTAAATCCCGGAGCGAGTGCTGCCTGCAATTGGGAATCTCCTTTCGCCGCACTATGTGTCTTGTCCGTTGCCGTAGTCGAGATAATCTGGAATCGATTTGACTTTGTGACCCTGATGCGCTGTTGCTTGTATAGGCTTGAGCGAGCCTGAATAACAAAGCCACGATGCCGAGACTACAGCGCAGCCGGCAATCCTGTCTGGCGCTTTTCGTATATTTGCTACCAAAGTATGAATTCCCGAATTGATTGACGAGGCCATGATGGCTGCCAGCCTGATTTACATTACGGTCGAAAATATTGAGGAAGCCCGGAGCATTGGCCGTGCCTTGCTCGAAGCCCGTCTGGCGGCCTGTATAAACATCGTGAATGAAATGACGTCGATGTTCTGGTGGGAAGGAGCGGTGCAGGAAGCTACGGAAGCTATCGTGATTGCCAAGACACGGTCGAGTCTCGTCGATGCTCTAATTGCGAAAGTCCGAAGCATCCATAGTTATTCCTGTCCCTGTGTCATAGCGCTGCCGATAGCGAATGCCAATCCGGACTTTATCCAGTGGATCGAGCGCGAAACAACGAGTCCAGATCAGGAAAGAGTATGAAGTTATCTATCGAATTGAAATGTCCATCGTCGGCGAAGTGGCTGGATGCCGTCATGGCCGACTTCGATACATTTTTGCAGGACCATGCGAATTGCGAACGCAAGGCTTCGGCGATGGCGATGAGTTTTGTGGCTAAGTTTCCGGACCGCCTTGCAATACTTCCCAAGTTGATTGAAACTGCGGTAGAGGAACTGGAGCACTTTCAGCAAGTATATACCATCATGGCCGAACGTGGAGTACGTCTCCCGCATGAAATTGAACAGGACGCCTATGTCAACAACTTGCTGAAGACCTGCCGCAGCGGACGAACGGAACGCTTTCTTGACCGGCTGCTGCTGGCGTCGATAGTAGAGTGTCGCGGAGCCGAGCGCTTTCGAATGGTCTACGAGGCCTTGCCGCCGGGCGATCTGAAGGACTTTTATCATCGTTTGTGGGCGTCGGAAGCCAAGCATGGTAATCTCTTTGTAGAATTGGCGCTGCAGTACTTCGACGAGGCTGTCGTCTACGCCCGTCTGGAGCAGATGGCAATAGAAGAAGCTCGGGTGCTGCAACAACTGCCGATTCGTGCGGCTTTGCACTGATGATGCATTGCGCGTGGCCTATAGGCATCAGTTGTCCATTGTAAATAATTTTCCTAGTTTGCACTGGAAAGCAAGCAGTGTCAAAGCCGGCGGAGTGCAATGGAAAAAGTCTCACCCAGCATACGAAAAGGTTCTGTTTTACTGGCGGATCCTTATTTGCTTGATCCCAATTTTCGGCGAACCGTGATTCTGCTGGCCGACTGTCGTGAAGAAGGTGTCGTCGGCTTTGTTCTCAACAATCCAACCAAGCTTAAACTCAGTCAGGCGATCGATGATTTATCGGATATTGATGTGCCTTTGTATCTTGGTGGACCCGTCGAACCCGAGTCACTAAATTTCATTCATCGTCTTGGTGATAGGATTCCCGACTCTTATGAAATTGTTGACGGCATTTTCTGGGGCGGTAATTTTGAAGTTATGAAGTCCCTTATCCGCGAAAATGCAGTGACACCGGACGAGTACCGTTTTTTCCTGGGTTATTCCGGCTGGACGCCGCTGTCCCATCTCGAACGCGAGCTGGAAGAAAACTCCTGGTTCGTCACCCAGCCACGGCAAAATTATGTCTTCGACGTGCAACACGACAAGCTATGGGGCAACGTGTTGAAAGATATGGGTGGCGACTACGCCATGCTTGTAAATGCTCCACCTCATCCGTCTTTTAATTAGCACGCTATTTTCCACCGATTCAGCTCTTCATCAGGCGACCCTGCGACACAGCAGTTAATGTTGCCAGACGATACAATAGACGCGCGCCGACGTTGGCATCCCACTCATCCGCCCCGGCAGCCACTTCACATAGGTCGAAGCCGATAATGCGGCGTCCGGATCGAACCAACTCTTCAATCAGAAACACGGCTTCCTCGAAATCAAGTCCGCCCGGAACAGGCGTACCGGTATTCGGGCAGAGATATGGAGCAAGTCCGTCGATGTCGAAGCTGATATAGACATTCTCCGGTAGTTCGTCAAGCACGTCGCCGCAAATTTTCTGCCAGGGCTCGCCCACGAATTTGCGACGCTGGATATCGCGATCAAGAAAAGCGGTGATTTGCCCTTGGCTCCTGCGAATTCGCCGTAACTCGCTCTCCGCGAAGTCGCGTAAGCCCACCTGTACGAGCTTGCCGACCTGAGGCACCTGCAACGCATTGTGCATGATGCTTGCGTGAGAATAACTAAATCCCTCATATGCCTCTCGCAGGTCGGCGTGCGCATCAATCTGTAGAATCGCAAAACTCGCATTGCGGGCTGCCATTGCGTCGATCAGACCGAGCGGCACACTGTGATCACCGCCGAGTACAGCGACGATTTTGCCGCGATCGAGCCAGGACGATGCTTCGCTTTGCAGCCAGCTGCGCAGATGGCGACCAGCCCCGTCGATGCGTTGATAACTGGAGCGGAAGCGCTCGCCGGCTTCGTCTCCACCCCGCTCCAGATAAGCGATACATTCGGCTGCTTCTTTGCGAAGTTGTCTGCTCTTTTCGCGAAGCTCATCGCTGATCGGAAGCATGGCAATTCCACTCTGCCATGCATGCCGGATGTCCGGATCACAGAGATCCAGTTGCGGTGAGGCGGCCAGGATCGCGGCCGGCCCGTCGGCTGTACCCGTCCGGTAGGAGACGGTTACTTCCCAAGGGACGGGAATGACGATGAGCTCTGCCTGTTCAGGGCTGAAAGGCAAGCCGAATATGTTGCCGGTGCAGAGACCGACACCGTCGGGATCGAACTGCTCGATTGCCTGCTGTTTGGCGAAGGGAGTCTTCTGATTCTGCATATAGTTGTTCCGCTTCAGGGCTTGGCGGGAATAGCTCCGAATACCAGGTAGCGATTTGTTTGTAACAAGAGTGGACGTCGCGCCTCCAACCACTGCCGGACACGAAGGTGCACAGCGCCATACAAGGGCGAATAGTGATATACAAGCAGGTCGTTCGGCCAATGTTGAACCTCCTGCAATGCATTCTCATCAAAGTGGTACTCGGGAATTCCAAGCGAGACGACATTGCGTTCCGGCCGCCAACCGTATGGCCATCCACGGGTGTACCAGCCCAGCTGCGGCCCCAGCAAATCGCCGTCATTGCGTTGATGAGTCAGGTAGACGAAGGAGTTACGACCGCTATACTCAAGCACCTGGGCGGTTTGCCAGGCGCCGTCCGCATGTCGTTCCGCGCTGTCTGCATTGATGCGCATCACATTGAGAATCAGGACTACCGGCAGGCCGAAGGTGATTACAAGCGCCGTCCGCGCCATAATACTTTCACGAAGGTCTTGCTTTAACAGCATTCCGCTAAGCAATGCGAGCAGCAAAACAAGCATGAAGACGCCCAGGATGACTGCGGACCCTCCGCCAAACGCATCTTTGACGGCGGTTCGCAGCGCGGGCGCCAGAGCCCAGACGCAGCATGCCAGCAGACCCAGGATCCCGGCCCAGGCCGCCCTTCGGTGCAGCCAGCTGTCCATCATTTGTTCAAGCGTATAGGCCGCCAGGAACACGGCCGGCGGCAGAAGAAGTAGAGTATAATGGGGCATCTTGGTTGTAGCGAAGGAGAACACCAGCAGGCCGAGGCCAAACCATAAAGTTACGGTTGCCAGGAGCCAGTTGTCTGTCGCCCGGCGGAACAGGCGGAGTGGCGGTTTGAATGTCACCAGCAGTCCAACAAGCGCAAAGAGACTAAAGGGATTGCCGATCAGCAACTGGTTCAGATAGTACCACCAGCCGGAGAGCGGGCGAGGACCCTCGACTGCCGACGTGAGGTGCGGCGGCACAAAGGCTGAGGCGAACTCCAGGCCGTGGCGCGCGGCCATCATCAGGTGCCAGGGCAGAGCCAGGCCTATGCCGATGAGGCCGGCGATCAGAAGAGCGCGGCGTTTGACACGATCAGGGCCGGCAAAGCGCCAGGCCATCCCAATGAAGAGCAGCGGCAGCAGGGAAACGACAATTTTGCTCATGAGCCCGGCGGCCACTGCCACAGCCAACAGCGCGGTCCAACGTCGGACATAAGCCGATCGCTGCTCCTCACAAATCTTCAGGACAGACCAAAGGGCCAGCAGCGCGAATGTCACGACTGGCACATCGGTCATGCCCATCCGGCCGTAGGTATTCCACTGCAGGCTGCCGGCCAGCAATGCCGCCGTCATCAGTGCTATGTCGCGGGAAACCAGCCGGCGCGCGATCCCATAGATCAGCACGATACCGGCGATCGCGCACAGCGCCGCAAACAGACGAATAGCGAATGCGTCAGGGCCGAAGAGGGAAAAAGCGCCTGCCATCATCCACATCGTCAGTGGCGGATAGGTCGAGGAATAGAGCCCGCCCGGCGCATGCTCCGTCTGATCCCAGACATCGCCGAAAAGCGAAATTGTCTGTGCCCGTAGCGCGAACAAAGCCTCATCCCAGGCCTGGACTTCGCCGGCATCCAGCCGAAAAAGAATCGGCAGCGAACAAATCAACAGCAAGGCAAAGGTATTGTGACGCTGGGAGCGGGCTCTCATAGGGGCCTGTTTTCCGGGAAAGTGGAAGCTGCAAAGATGAAGAGATTTCGATTCCCGGCAAAACTGCTCCGGCAAATTTCAAGCTTGTTTTTTTCAGGTGAGAGACATGTAGTTACGCTGCATCTTAACCGCAGTTTGATTGTTGTACGGACGCTGATTGTACGGACACTTGACTTGAATGTACCGGCCTGCTGGAAACATCGAATCTGAGTCTGCGGTGACCTTTGTTGAACTTCGAAGCCGGTTTTTGTCCGTCAACAAAAAAACGCGGCTTCAAAGCCGCGTTGCCTAAATCTACATTTTTTTTCTGCTGGATTCTCACACACGTACGTCGAGTGGCTGGCCGTTTCGAAGCTGTTGGCGCGCCACATCCTCCGGGCGCTGCGTCGCGGGCGACTGAGCAAACAAAGCGTCAACGATGCGCGCCGGAGTCGAAGATTCATCCGTCGTATTCTTCAGGGTTTCGGCGGCCAGTAGCGTTTGTGACACTTCTTTGTTTGCGTTCTGTGATGCCGCACCGATTCCTTCGATCATAGAGTCCTCCACAGATGATGATAGTTCATGCCCCGGCTGTTTCCGGATTGCTCAACGGCCCTGCCCTGCAAAAGGTTCCCCTTGCTTTGTCAAGCGAAGCGCTAGAGGATGAGAATCAAAATAAAGATTCTTGCGGAATGTAGTAATGGACACCGGTTTCGAGCGGACGCATGATGTGATTGCGCAGAGCGGAAAACTGCTCATCGTCATTGAGAAAATCAACTCGCGTTGAATCGACGATTAACACACGGAGATCGCGGCGGCGCCAAAACAGTTCCAGATAGGCATCCTGCAAACGACTCAGGTAGTCTGCGCCGATTGTGCTTTCATAGGGGCGCCCGCGCTTGCGAATATTGCGCAGCAGACGATCGGTATCGCTTTGCAGGTATACGATGATATCGGGTATGGTCAGCCGGGTCGCCAGGTTGTCGGCAAACTGTTGATAGAGCGCGAAATCGGCCGCGTTTAAGGTCTGTCGGGCGAAAATTTCGTCTTTCTGAAAAGTGTAGTCCGTGACGATCCGCTCGTGAAACAAATCCAGCTGATTTAACTCCAGTTGCTGTTTATAGCGGCTGATAAGAAAAAACATCTGCGTCTGAAATGCATAGCGTTCGGGGTCGCTGTAAAAATCCGGCAGGAAAGGGTTTTCTTCAAACTGCTCAAGAACGCCGCGTGCCGCGAGATCCACGGTCAATTTCGAGGCCAGCGTGGTCTTGCCTGCGCCGATAGCGCCTTCGATGGCAATGTAGCGAACGTCCTGCATAGGCCGGAATAGTTGAGAGCAAAGCTTTGCATTCAGATACAATGACTATTAGCGTAGCGGCATCCTGATCGGTCCGAAACGCGCAGGCTAAAATTGTCCAGAGTTCTGCTTTGCCGCAATGTATTTCTTAGACGCATCATGAATTATGCTTGGATGATGAGCCGGCGGGCAGCGCGAAATGCTCCGGCCGTCAGGAGGACGGAATAAGTTCCCGCCGCGAGATCCGCCACCAGAGCTTCGTGGTGGCCGGCACTCTGCTGTCCTCCGGCCAGTCCACAAATCCGTTCACCCGGCGCATTGTAGAGCGTCAACTGTATCGGGCCGGGCGTAGCAAGGTGATAGCGTATTCTGGTCCGGCGACCGGCGGGATTCGGTTCGGCTTCACACAGGAAATAGCGGACGTCGGCGACGTGGCACTTGTCCGGTCGGATAGAGGAGCGTTGAGTGCGGCGGGTGGACGCCACTAATAACTCATACCGCCCGCTGCCCATATAACTGTCGATTCGCCCTTGCAATTCGACACATCGGAAGAGCTTACAATTATAGGGCGCGGCCCTAAATCAACGAGCACGAAGGCCTCGCCCCGGCATCCTGTGCTGCGTCTGACAGAAGTCAGGGGTTAAGATAGGAATCCGCAGCTTGAGGATTTTCATCCACCCTTGTATATGGGCCAAAGACGGACGCAGGGATGGTCCTTAACAGTTGTATGCGAGCTGAGGCCTTTGGCTCGAGATCTCATTTCAATAGAGTCTTTCCGAAGTCTCCAACTGCCTGGTTGTCGCTGTCGTATCGACTTAAACAAATTGTACAGAATGCTGACGACAACGATGCGCGAAGCCGGTTTGACTGGAGTGTGTAGTGCAATTAAATCGATTCGGGAGCATCGCGTTAATCGTTTGTTGATACATGTCCAAATTACATCAAAGTTAATACGCTGTGTAGCCAGGAATTATTCTCTTGCACAAAGAGTTGAAGCTTCACCTTGCGCCGTGTAATTCTTCTCTGTGGAATTTGTTTAGGGCCGGGCGGCAATCCCGCAGCTGTCGGAACGATGATCTCGGGTTTATCCCGGCATCGTGAGCACTTAATATCGACTGCCGTACACTTAACAGTTTTGCGGTTCAACCATAAAGTACGATGAGTATGTCTTGCTCGGAACTCAAATCCAACTGCTACAATCAGCCTTCGATTCTCTGCACTAAACTTCTGTCCCGACACACGGCTAACAACTCGCCGATTGTCTTCTGCAGCAGCGGGTGCAGCATCCCTGACGCCACTTCCGCTGCCGGCGCCAGCACAAAACGGCGTTCGTGCATCCTCGGATGCGGCAGCGCTAATCTGTCCGTTTGAATGATATCCGCACCATACAACAATAGATCGATATCGATTTCGCGTTCCCGCCATTGCCGGCGCTGCCGCCGTCCGAGCTGCGTCTCGATGTCCTTGCAATGTTCGAAGAGCGTCGTCGCAGATAGTGTGCTGCGGGCGGAGAGCGCCATGTTCAGAAAATCCGGTTGTGCGGTGTATCCGACGGGAGCGGTTTCATACAGGCCGGAGGCTCTAAGGTCAAAAACAATCGCCTTCTCCTCTAACAACTGCAGCGCAGCGCGAATGGTCTTCTCGCGATCGCCGAGATTGGCGCCGAGCGATAAAAGTACCTCCGTAGCGGCGACCTTATCCTTGACAATTGGCATCAGCTTCCCGGGCGTGTCGTCCTTTGTTCGATTTGCACAAAATCCGGTTGCTGAGCGATAGGGACGGTTATCTTGCGCAAACGTAGCGTCAGCTCCAGTATCGCCGGGAATTGTTTCATAAGAGTGGCGCTTAGCCGTGCCGCCAGTGTTTCCAGGAGCCTGCAATGTTGTCCGGTGAGGATAGCGGTGACGGCGTCGGCTACTGCGGTATAATCAAGGGCATGGCGCAGCTCGTCCGTTGCCACCGCTTTTTCGGCGTCGTAGCTGATGGCCAGATCGACTTCATAGCGTCCGCCCAGGACGCGCTCTTCATCGTGCACGCCGTGGTGGGCGTATATCTGCAGATTGGCAATCGTCAGTATGCTGTGCATGTCTTCGCTGCTGATTGTGCCCTCCGTTTGCAATTAAAATCGTATTTTAGAAGTTTTTGAAATCACAAGGTGCGATGGCAAATGGCCCAAATCGAAACCTTCCCGAATCCGGCGCCTCAGCGGCCGTATACGATCAAACATGTCAATCCGGAATTTACTTCCGTGTGCCCGATAACCGGCCTACCCGACTTCGCGACCATCAGCGTCAAGTATGTGCCCGACGCTATTTGTATCGAATTGAAGTCGCTAAAATACTATTATCTGGAATTTCGCAATCAGGGCATTTTTTACGAGGCTATTACGAACAAGATCCTGGATGACCTGGTAGCCGCCTGCGATCCTCTTGAGATGGAAGTGACCAGCGAATGGACGACTCGCGGAGGAATTCATTCAATCATTACGGCAAAGCATACAAGATCAGAGTAATCCGCATTACTATCCAGCCGGCCCGGTCAGGCAAATGTTTAAATGACATCAGCCACGAGGATACGAAATTATGATAGCGCGCATCGCAAAAGACTTTCACTGGGAGATGGGACATCGCCTGCCCTACCACGATGGCGGTTGCCAGAATGTACACGGCCATTCCTATCGGATGCGGGTTGAGCTGGTAGGCGAAGTGGATGCACAGGGAATGGTGATGGATTACTTCGACATCAAAGCCGCCGTCGAGCCCCTTATCGAGCGCCTCGATCATTCCTTCCTCTGTGACGAGTCGGACGACGTAATGAAAGCCTTGTTTAACAAGCAAAGTTTTAAGGTTAATTATGTGCCGTTTTACACGACCGCCGAAAATATCGCGCATTACATCCTTCAGGAATTGCTGCCCTCATTCCGAGGACGGCCGGGCCTGCAAAGTCTGACGGTGCGTCTGCATGAAACGGAGCGCACTTTTGCGGAATTATCGGCGCAGTTGTAGAGCCGAGTTTATTTGCGCAGGGCAGGAAGGACGGTATTTTTATGTCGGCGGATGGAAGTGACATTGATTAACAAATGGTGATGATCTGCGCTTAGTGGAATGATGTTCGGCAGCTCGACAGACTGTATGCGATGTTTGCAAAAATGCTGCGCAATAAATGACGGCATCGAGAATCTTTAGATCGTAACTATCAAAAACCGAGAAATGTGGGACGCTTATGTCTATTCGTGTTCGATTCGCTCCTTCGCCGACGGGCTTTTTACACGTAGGGGGCCTGCGGACGGCATTGTATAATTATCTGTTCGCTCGCAGGCTGGGCGGCGTTGCGGTGTTGCGAATCGAGGATACCGACCGCAGTCGCTTTGTTGAGGGCGCAAGCGAGAATATCATCGCCACCTTGCGCTGGGCCGGAATTGAATTCGATGAGAGTCCGACGAACGGCGGTGCCTTCGGACCGTACACGCAGTCGGAGCGGCTTGACCTGTATCGCAAACATGCGGAGATCCTGCGGGAGAAGGGCGAGGCGTATTTTGCCTTTGATACCGCCGCCGAGCTTGAAACGATGCGTCAGCGGCAAAAAGAAGCGAAACAGGCCATTCGCTACGACCGACTGCACATGCGCAACGAGCTGAGCCTTGGAGCGGAAGCAAGCCGGGAGTTGCTGGCGAGCGACATTCCCCGTGTTCTGCGTCTGAAGGTGCCCGACAGCGGCGAGCTCCGCTTTCAGGATAGCGTTCGCGGTGAGATCGTGGTGCAGTGTAGCGAAATCGATGACCAGGTGCTGCTCAAGTCCGATGGTTTCCCAACTTATCATCTTGCCAATGTCGTGGATGATCATTTGATGCAGATCAGCCATGTCATCCGCGGCGAAGAATGGCTGCCGTCCACCTCCAAGCATGTGCTGTTGTACCGCGCCTTCGGCTGGGAAATGCCCGTTGTTGCCCACTTGCCCTTGCTGCTGAATCCCGATAAGAGCAAGCTGAGTAAACGCCAGGGCGATGTGGCCGTGGAGGATTATCGCGCCAAGGGCTATTTACCGGCGGCCCTCGTTAATTTTGTTGCGCTCTTAGGCTGGAATCCGACAGCGGACCGGGAAATATACAGCCTGCAGGAGCTCATCGACAGCTTCGATATTTGCAAGGTTAATAAGGGCGGCGCTGTATTCGACCTGCAAAAGCTCAACTGGATGAACACGGAATATGTGAAACAACTCGATCCGGCCGATGCGGCGTCCCTGCTCCTGCCGGCGGCGCGCGAGGCCGGTTATGAAGTATCGTCCGAATACCTGGCTCAGGTCTTTGTGCTGTTGCGGGAACGCATCACGTTTTTGCACGACTTGCTTAGCGTGGGCGACTATATGTTTCACGCCCCGCAGGAGTTTGAGGAAAAATTTCGCAGTAAACACTGGAAAGACGGCAGTGCGGCGCTGCTGCGGCCATGGCTGGCGCGCGTTCGCGAAAGTTCGCCGTTTGATGCAGCCGGCCTGCACGAGCTGACGGCGGCTTATGTGGAAGAGCAGGGCGTCGGTTTCGGTAAACTTATGAACCCCGTACGCCTGATGATTACCGGCAAAGGCGCTGGCGCGGGAATGTTCGACACCATGGCTTTGCTGGGACGCGACGAAAGCCTCAGGAGAATGGATCATTTTCTGGACGGACTGGCGCAATGAAGAAGTTCGGAATACGAGCATACCTGCTGCCCGTGTGTGCCGTATCGCTCGTCGGCCTTGTCGCGGCCTGTTCGTCATCTCAGCCTGACCTTCCGGCGCCGGACTGCGTCAAAGCCGAAGATTCGCTGGTGTTGATGCGCTGGGGGACGGTGCATGCCGATGGAAGAGTGGAGGGGCACCAGCTTGCATCTTCGGCGCTGTTGTCGGCATTCGAGCAGGCGGATCTCAAAGCGGAGTCAACAAGCACGCCGGTCGGGCGGCTGCGGGATTCGTCCTATTGCGCGATGCTCGCTGCGCTACGCAGCACTTTTCTGAAGGAAGCGGCATTGTATAATCCGGGCGAAGAGTCGCGCTTTGTTGAGCTGAGCGACCCTCCGCGACATTTGTATCTGCGAGCCTTGTGGAATGCGAAGTATCAGACCTTCGGCAGTAAAGTGTTCCGTGCGCTTTACGATTCACTACAGACGCTGCCGCAAGCGCATGTGGAAAACTAAAAGACCGACCGCGCAAAATTACCCCTAAATTAGGCGGCCCGGTTCGGTAATTCCGAGCGAAATTGGTAATTTCATATTCTTGTAACACATCGGCGCCGCTGCCCCCCAACCCATCCCGGCGTGATCCGCTGTCACAAATAATTTTGTGGCTCAATTTTTTGCGGTATCCTGATGAAAATACTGATAGCCGACGACAATCACGAGTTTTGTACCACGATCGCAGATATCATTGCTTCGGAGGGCTGGGAATATAAGATTTCCAACACCCCGCCCGACACTCTCGAATACCTGAAGTTCAATCATGAATCGATCGGCGTCGTGCTGCTCGATGTCGAGTTCAATCATCCTACCCAAACGGGGCTCGATATTCTCGAGTTCTCGATCCGCAATTACCCGCGGATTCCGGTTATTATGATTACAGGTGTCGGCACGATCGAAATTGCCGTCAAGGCTACACAGATCGGTGCGATGAACTTTATTGAGAAAAGCGCCATCGACCGCGGGAAGCTCAAGGAAGTGCTCTATACCGCGATGGAGAAAGTCAACGTCCAGTCAGCCACCGAAGAAGCTTTTGCGATGATGCAAGCCCATGGATTGATCGGCCGGAGCCGCGCCATGATGGAAGTGGCCGACAATATTATGCGTTATGGCCGGACCGAACTCAATGTGCTGATACTTGGCGAAACCGGCACGGGCAAAAAATTGGTCGCCTCCGCGCTGCACAGCGTCAGCCGCCGTCGCAGCGGCAGCCTCGTGACGGTCGATATTCCGAATATTCCGCCCTCGCTGTTTCAGAGCGAACTCTTCGGCCACACCAAAGGCTCCTTTACCAACGCCACCGAGGACAAAGAGGGCTTGTTTCAGCAGGCCAACCACGGCACGCTTTTTCTCGATGAGATCGGCGATTTGCCGCTCGAATTGCAGGCCAACCTGCTTGTGCCGGTCGAAGAAAAAACGATCCGCCGGGTCGGCTCGGTAAAAGCGATCGACATTGACGTGCGTTTTGTCTCGGCGACGGACAAAGATTTGCTGGCGGCGATCCGTGACGGCAAATATCGCGAGCAGCTCTTTCATCGTTTGCGTGAATGCGAGATAACGCTGCCGCCGCTGCGTGATCGCCGCGACGACATTCCGCTGATCCTCGAGCACTATGTAAAATCCCACAACGAAACGATGCAGGAGCAGAAATTTTTCTCCTCGGCCGCCACCGAGTATCTGCAGGAGCTTCCCATGCGAGGTAATGTGCGGGAGCTATTCAGTCTGGCACGGCGCGTTCTGCAAACCACAAGTTCGGACCGGGTTGAAGTGGCCGACGTCGCCCGCAATATCAGTTCGTCCGAAGAACCCGTTGCGGAAGGCGGCATGAAACCTTTTCTCGACAGCAAGAATACCTTGCGTCAGGACGTTGATTTATTGAATAAGCTCAAAATCGAAAATGTGCTGGACGATTGTAAAGGCAATGTGAGCAAAGCCGCCGCCAAGTTAGGAATCAGCAGGGAAACATTACACAACCGCATCAAGAAACACGGGATCGATGTCAACAAATTCCGGCAGCGCCGCTAAGCGGCTGCCGCGCGTCCGAGGGGCGCATCGCATCCATGAACCGTAAAGGAACAAGGCCAGGGCATGTATCTATCACGTCTTGAATTGGTTGGATTTAAGTCGTTTGCGCAAAAAACAAATTTGCTGTTCAATGATGGCATCACGGCAATCGTAGGACCCAACGGCTGCGGAAAGACGAATGTGGTGGACGGCATTCGCTGGGTTCTCGGTGAGCAAAAAAGCTCAACGCTGCGTTCGGACAAAATGGAAGATGTGATATTCAACGGCACGAAAGCCCGTAAACCGCTCGGTCTCTCGGAAGTGTCGATGACGATCCAGAATTCCAGAGGCATACTACCGACCGAGTATTCCGAAGTTACGATAACACGCCGTCTGTTTCGCAATGGTGAAAGCCAATACCTGCTCAACAAAACGGTCTGCCGCCTGCGGGATATTATCGATCTATTCATGGATACGGGCATGGGCGCCAATGCCTACTCGGTCATCGAACTCAAGATGATCGAAACGATCCTGAGTGACAAGCAGGACGATCGCCGCCGGCTGTTCGAAGAAGCCGCCGGTATCACCAAGTATAAAACGCGGCGCAAGGAGGCCGAACGGCGTCTTAAGGGAATTCAGACCGATCTGTCGCGGGTGCAGGACATTCTGCTCGAAGTACAAAAGTCAGTGCGATCACTCTCGCGCCAGGCCTCGAAAGCCAAGCGGCATAAAGAGCTGAACGAGGAGCTCCTGTCGCTGGACCGCCGGATTCTGGAGAGTGAATACGCCCGTCTGATCGCTGATATTCATCCGCTGGAAACCAAACGCAAGGAGAGCGAGCTGTCCAGGGAGACCTTGAATCGCGAGCTGGTGGAGCAGGAGTCGGTTGTCTCGGCGATGGAAGAAGATCAGTCGCGTGTTGAAATCAGGTTGAGCGAGGCTGAAAGCCGTCTTGCCGGCGTCAATCGCGTTATGGCCGATGCCTCGCGCGAGCTGGCGGTCGCAAAAGAGCGCTCGGTATCGTTGGAGCGATCGCGGGAACGAACGATCGCCGAATGTGAAGAATTAGCCAAGAACCTGGTCGAAATCGAGCGTGTGCTACAAGAGACCGAGCAGAAGCAGGGTATCCTGGCGGAGCGAATCGCTGAAGCGGAGCTCGAATTTCAGCAGCGTAAGGGACATCAGGACGAGAGCCTGGCTCATGTGCAGGAGTCACGGGGCCGCGCGCGCGATTCCAAGAGTCGTATGATGGCCAAAATGGATGAAATCAACGCTTTGCGCGCCACTACAGAGCGCAACCGCGCCCGAACCGAATCCCTGACCCGACGCATTGAAGAAACACGCCAATCGATGACCTCCAGCGAACAGCGTCTTGGCGAGCTGAGCCGCGAGTAC
>JANQRB010000058.1 GCA_028284775.1 Candidatus Kapaibacterium sp.
TCAACGAAGTGGGTCGTATCAATCCCAACATTCGCTCGATCATCGCCTTCAATACCGACTCACGCGTCATTCCGACCGTGCGCTCCAACGGCATTCTGATGGCGCAGATCACACCCACCGGCGGCCTGATTCCGGGCAGTTCCAGCATCGTACAGTTCGATGCCTGGAACTGGCAGGATGCCAGCTACCAGTCCGATGACGGCGTGCATTTGAACTGGCCGAACATGGGTATCAGCACGAGTGATGAAGAGGAGAGCGAAAAACAGGAGAAGCGTCGCAAGCGCAGCCTGGCCGAATTGCGCAGCTTTTTTGACGACGCAAAGGCGTATGCGGCAACCGCGGCTTCGACACCACGCAATCTGAAGCTGGAAGCGATGCGCGGCCTCTTCGACGGCAGTAAGAAACTGTTTATCCGCAGCAATGAAGCGCGTGGCATCATCGCGGCGCTTAACTTCGCGTTGGAATATGGTATTACGCCCGTACTGGTCGGCGCCGCCGATGCCTGGATGTTGACCGACATGTTAAAGGCAAACAATGTAGCCGTGATTCTGGCGCGTACGCACCGTCTGCCGCGTCGCCGGCACGAAGACATCGATCAGCCGTTCAAAACGCCGGCTTTGTTGCGCGATGCCGGCCTGCGTTTCTGTTTAGCCGGCAACGGTAACTGGGATCAGCGCAACCTGCCTTTTCTGGCAGGTACAGCCGCAGCCTACGGTCTGAGCAAAGAAGAAGCGCTGAAGGCCATCAGTCTGAGCACAGCCGAAATTCTTGGTATCGCCGACCGTACCGGCTCCTTAACGGTGGGTAAAGACGCCACGCTGCTGGTCGTTGACGGCGACCTGCTGGATATGCGCAGCAGCCGCGTCGAACAGGCTTTCATCCAGGGACGGGAAGTCGATCTGGATAATAAACAGAAGATGCTCTATCGCAAGTTTATGCAGAAGTATGGTTTGAAACCGACGGAGTGAGGGCCGTCCCAGGCTCATCTCTGATTCTTGATCATGAACACTTCGGATTCGACCAGTGAGGCGGAGCCGAAGACCCCGGTGCCGTCGCCCTCGATGTTGCTGAGCAGAAAATTGTACTCCGGGCTGCTGCCGCGGTGCGTCAGTCGGAACCAGTCGAACATGTTGTCTTCGGGCGCATAGATCGTGACGGTGTGCCGCCCGAACCACTTAAACGCAAACCAGACGACCGGTGAGGAATTTGTCGTCGCGAAGCCCCAGCGGGTGATTTCATCGAAACGCGGAGCGTCTTCTTCCCAGAAACGATAAATCCGGCGGTTTAACTCATCGGTAGCGGGGTCGAGATAGCGGCCGTACTCCAGCGTGTCGTTGCAGCGCACCGCAATCAGATAAGCGGGAACCGTCTCTTCCGCCGTCCACTTGATGTCCAGCGAATCGGGCGAATCCAGATTGATCGTGTCCAATGGATATTGTAACACTTCACGCGGCGCGGTGCGCCACTCGATTCGGTTGGGTGTAGTCGTGCGGCCGTTCATGACGCTGCCGTCCGGGAAACGGATTTCAAGCCGATATTCCGTTTGCGGTTTAACGAGATAGCTGTCGTCGGGATAATAATAATCGCCGACGTTGTCATCGTCATTACGGTATTCGAGGCGCAGCGGTGTCGCGCCTTCAAAAATCGTCACATCGGCATCGCGGACAATCGAATTGCTATATCGAAACGTGTCCAGCACCGGCTGGCTGACCATAACTTTCAGGCCTTCGATGGGACGGTCGACATAGATAAATGACTCCGTGACATAGAGCGGCACATAGTTATCTTCCGGAATGGGATCTTCACAGGCACTGAGAACTACCAGCAAGCATCCTGCCAAGGCCATCAATTGTAAACGCCCTGTTCCCTTCATTGGAACTACCTCTCTACTAAAGATTGATTTCCAGTGCATGAGCTTTTCGATGTTTAAAATTTAACTTCCAAAGCAATTGTCGGTAATATCGGCAACAGACGTACATCCGTGACTTCCGTCGGCTCTTCGGTTGTATCGTAGAAACGGAACCAGATGTCGCGCCGGGAATAGACATTGAAAATGTCAATCAGCAGTCGCGCCGGCAGGTCGAACAATGTTGTTTTATAGTTGACATTCAAATTCAACTGATGCGAATTCGGCAGGCGCAGGCTATATCGTTCGGCGGGAATCGTGAGTGAGGTCCCCTCGTTCTCGCCACGGAATAAACTCTGGAACTGCGAGGTAGCCGGTGTATAGGACTGTCCCGACTGATAGACAAACGAAGCGCCGATATCCCAATGTTCGTTCAGCTCGTAGTTCAATACCAGCTTTGCATCGTGCCGCCGGTCGTACTTGGGCCGAAAGGGCCGCCCCTGATTCACGCTGTCGAAGCGCGCTTCGATCCAGCCGACGGCATAGCCGACCCAGCCCGTTAAACGCCCCGCTTGTTTTTGCAGAAAGACTTCGGCGCCATAAGACTCGCCGTTGCCGACATAAAACACATCTTCGGTCGTTTCGGCATCCAGCACGAACCTGTTCAACTCGCTGATGTTATCCAGTGTTTTGTAGTAGACATCAAAGTTAAGCTCGTAATTTTTGGCCGGCTTGGTTTCGAGGCTGAGCACATAATGCAGTGAGCGGCTTGGCGGCACCGTCGAGTCCGTCGGCAGCCAGGTATCGAAGAAAGTAAAGTCCGGGTTGGAGGCCAGACGAAGGTGCTGATGAAACATACCCCATGCCGCTTTGATTGCCAGGTTTTCCTGCCATTGATAGCGCATGGCGACGCGCGGGTCCGCCATCAGCTCATCCCCGAGCGTAATGTAGCTCATTCGCAGGCCGGTTTGCGCCGAGAGCAAATCCGTTATCTGGTAATTGGATTGGCCGTACACGGCATAAGTCCAGTCGCGTATGCGCAGATTGGTACTGCCTGTTTCGGTTTCGCCTTCTTCCACCGTCGTCCGGTCGCCGCGAAAGTTCTGGAAGTAGCCAAAAGATAATCTTGAAGCTTCGAAGCCGCCTTTGATTGTTAGCGCGTCAGTCGTAAACCACTCGAAATTACCTTTCAGCGAATAGTCATCAATCGTGTTACGCACCTCGAACTCAAAACCGGAGTTATTGCCGTTGAATCCGTTGGTGTATCTGCTGGCTGTCAGGTTCAGCGTTGTGAAAAAATTGTCACCATACAGTCTGGTCCAACGCAGCGAACCGGTCTTGTTGGAAATGCCAATATTAAAATCGATGCCGGCGCCGTTTAACTCCAGGTCGTCTTCGCTCATAAAGCCGCTGGCGAAGATCCGGTCATCCTGCGACAAGGATTGCGAAACTTTTAGGTTGACATCATAGAAACGAAAATCCGGCAGGGGTTCTTCGGGATCTTCGGGTATCAGACCGACGATCAGATCGAGATAGGTGCGCCGTCCCCCCAGAAACCACGAGCCATTGCCGATCGGCCCCTCCATCGACAGCCGCGAGGAAACGATACCGAGCGATCCGAGGCCCTCGAACTCACTACGGTTGCCGTCTTTTTGCGTCAGATCGAGAACGGCCGAGAGACGTCCGCCGTATTCAGCCGGAAAGCCGCCTTTGATCAGCTCTACATCTTTGATGGCATCGGGATTGAAGGTTGAAAAGAAGCCGAAGAGGTGCGATGGATTGTATACCGTGGTGCCATCCAGCAGCACCAGGTTCTGGTCGGGCGAGCCGCCGCGAACATACAATCCGCTTGACAATTGCGACGAGGTCAATATGCCCGGCAGATACTGCAGGGAACGAAATACATCAGCCTCGCCGCCAACCCGCAATTGTTTAAGCTGCTCGACCGGTATATTGACTTTCGAGATCGTGATCTGACGTTTTTCCACTTCGCGTTCCGCAACGACATCCACCCCCTCGGTTTCCACGGCGGTCTGCGTTAACTCCAGACGCAGCGATCGTGATTCACCGGCTGCCAAGGTGATGCTTATCTCTTTGGTCTTATAGCCAAGGAAGGTGATTACGAGGGTATAGGTCCCCGGCGGAATGCCGGTGATGGTGAAAAAGCCGGCCTTATTAGTGAAGGCGCCGAGCTTGCTGCCTTTCAGATAGACCGTCGCCGAAATGAGCGTTTCTCTCGACAGACTATCGACGACGTAACCATTGAGTGTTGCCGATTCATCCTGCGGCAGCGCCGCCGGAGCAGATGGTGTCGCGGCCGGCAAGAGTGCGGCGTTGAGAACGACAGGCAACAACAGCATACAACAGAGAATACCGATACGAATGAGTCTACATTTCATCACTGTACTTGCCAATATTGGAACCGTATGATCTGACCTGGTTTTGCTGTTCACGATGTCGGCGGCGCGGCTTGCGCAATGAAAGGCCGCAAACGAATGCTCATCATGAATGTTACGTCAAAATTCTTCGCGTAGACGGCTTGCCGACGCTAATGTTGCCGCGACCGGATGACCTGCCACGGGAGCACTAGGCGGGCGCCTGTTTCGCTGCGCGTACACGTCCCGCCCCGGTGGATTGTTACGGCAAACTGCCGTCCCCTGGCTTGGCCGGCACCAATTCTCGTCAAAGAAGTAAGGGCCGGGAGTTCCTCCCTCAATCTTCCTGACTGCCGCGCCGCAGCCGTGCGATAAAAAAACCATCGCTGCCATAGTTCTCCGGACTCAGTGTGATCCAGCCGACATCCTCCGCTAACTCGTCGATGACGATATCCGCCCTGGCGAGGGCGGGCGCCAGCGGATCGGCCTGAAACGAGTCGTTTCCCGCCAGAAAGCGTTGCAGCAGCATCTCATTCTCCTGCGGCATGAGCGAGCAGGTGGCGTACAGCAGCAGGCCGCCCGGCTTTACGCATTGCGCATATGCCTGCAGTAACGTGAGCTGGCGGTCGGCCAGTTTGCGCAGCAGGGCCGGCTGCAAACGCCATTTCGTCATAGGCGAACGACGTGCCGTGCCCATCCCGGAACAGGGCGCATCGACGAGAACGGCATCACAGGCCTCACGCCATGGCAGCAGAGACTGCGGCAGCTTCGCTGAAACGCCACCGCGGCTATCCAGCAGGACCGTCCGGATGGAACGGATTCCGGCACGCTGCGCGCGGCGCGGAATTTCTCGGAGGCGCCTGTATTCCACATCACATGCAATGATCTCGCCGGCGTCCTTCTGCAGATCGGCAATGTGCAGCGCCTTGCCGCCCGCACCGGCGCAGGCGTCGAGAATCCGCCACTGCGGGGCGGGATTCATGGCAAAAGCCACCAACTGACTTGCTTCGTCCTGCACTTCCACCACGCCCTCGCGCATAAGCGGCGAAGAGGCGAGGTTCACACGCCGGCCAAGGGTCAGCGCTGCCGGCGACAGGCGGCCCTGCGTCGCCGCAATGCCATTGTGCTGCAGGGCCCGCGCCACTTCATCACGGCTGGTTTGCCTCGTGTTGACACGCAGCACCAAGGGCGCAGCGGCAAGCAAGGCCTGCGCACGCATACAGGCCGCCCGCAGCGATGTCATATCTGCCGAAGCTTCGGGAAGCCGGTCTTTGGTCTCGTCGGCCGCTTCCGCTGAGGCGCGGCTATGAGTGGGAGACATAAAGTCGCACCAGGTTGCAAGTGTCCAGGACTGAATGCAAAATCGGGTGGCAAGTAGTTTGAGGTTTTCGGCTGAGGCGGAAGGACGACGCAAAATCTCCTCGGCCTCCGCATCCAGCGTCTGCCAGCGATCGATACAATCTTCGGCCCAGCGACGACTTTCTTCGTCATTCCAGTCAAGGCGCTCGGCAAGCGCCGCGCAGACCAGACTTTCGACCTCCAACCTATCGGCCGCGCGTGTTACGCGTTGCAACTCCTCGTCGGCCGCGAACACGGAAGCCCGGTTTCCCAGCAGGCACATTGAGGCAACAAGCATCAGGTTTTCCGCTGTAGGCTCTTTGTGGCGGTCTCTAGCGCGCCGGCGCCCGGCTTGTTTGGCCTCCGCCGGCGGCTGAGCCCTTGCTTCCCGTCCGGATGACGCAAGGCCGCAGTGGGCGGCCAGACTATAAGCGCGCAGGGAGGCAAACACCAGTGCCGAGATGAAACGCCGTTCGCGGGCGCCAAGATACTTCCGCTGGCGACAATATTCGGATACGAGATTATCGGCCGGCCGTGACGATTGTCGAATAATATGGATGAGTTGGGCCGCGTGACCCAAAAGCGAGGATAACTTCATACGCTTAGAATGTGACAACCAGCTTGCCGAATTGACTGTTGTGCTTCAGCACTTCATAGGCATCGAGCACTTCCGCAAAGGGGCGCACAGAATCGATCACAGGTACAATCTTGTGCGCATTTACCAGGTGCAGCATCGCGGCAAAATCCCGATCGCTGCCCATGGTGCTGCCCTGCAGCCGCAGCTGATTCCAGAATATCCGGTGTGTATCCAGCCAGCTCGGGCGTCCCAGCGTAGAGCCGAAGAACACCAGACTGCCGCCCGGCTTCAACAGACGCAGCAGCGTGTTAATCTGATCACCGCCTGCGCTGTCTACAATCAGATCGAAGCCGCCGGCAGCTTTCAATTGCTCCGCCCAGTCCTGCTCGTGATAGTTAACTCCGCCAGCGGCCCCCATTGCGCGGGCGCGTTCGATCTTCCAGTTCGTGCCCGAGCTTACCCAGACGGCAGCGCCGAGCGCCGCCGCAAACTGGAATGCCATCTGGGCGACGCCGCCGCCGATGCCCGTTACCAGAACACGCTGCCCTTGCGCCGCCTGTCCTTGTGTTTTGACGGCCCGATAGGCCGTCAGGCCCGCCAGTGGCAGGGCCGCCGCTTCGGTATCGCTTAAGTGTGCCGGCGCCGGGTGAATACGATCCCCATCAACCGCGAGGAATTCGGCGAGTGTTCCCGGCTGCTGCATTCCCAGAATCGTGTAGTGTTGGGACTGAACGCGTTCATCGTCACCCCAGCCGTGACTGGGATTGACAATGACCCTGCTGCCTTCCGACAGTTCCGGCGCCATCCCGGCGGCGGCGGTATGGATGATGCCGCAGCCGTCGGAGCCTTGAATCGTATCATAGCGGATGCCTGCATACTGGCCGATACTGATGTAGTAGTCGCGCCGATTCAGGGCCGCACCGCGCATGGCGAGCAAAACCTGTCCCGGGCCGGGTACCGGCGTCGCCAGCTCTTCGAGTGCCAGACGCCGGTCGACATCGTCCTTCAGTACGAGAGCTTTCATGCCAAATATCGTCTTGTGAGTAGCTCGGATTTCCGAAGCGGATTACAAACGCCACACTCAACGTAGGGCCTGCATTTTTATTTGTGCTCCAAAGAGTAATTTTGTATGTTTTCCGGCTATTTTACGCCAAGGATTGTCCTATGCTCATTGTTCCGATAACCTCTTCTGCACGTCTGCCGCGCTTCCTGGAAAAGGAAACGCCTACTGCGGCAATCGAGGCCGAACAAAATTCGGACAGGAGCGGCGAGGAGCGGGACAGTGTAGAGCTTAGTGACGCCTCGCGTTTCCGCGCGGCTGATGCTTTCGCGCCCGACGCCACGCGAACAGCGCCAGACCAAAGGGATGATAGACCGGAAGGTGAATCTGAAGGCTCGCGCTTAGACGCCGAAGATGAAAACGACAACCAGGCTTCGCCGGCCAATCCTCAGGGGCTCAGCGAAGAGCAGCTCCAACAGGTTGAAGAATTGAAGCGCACTGACCGCGAGGTGCGCGCGCATGAAGCGGCGCATCAGGCCGCCGCCGGCTCGCTGGCACGGGGGAAATCCTTCAGCTATCAAACCGGCCCTGACGGTCGTCGCTATGCTGTCGGCGGTGAAGTGCGGATCGATGTTTCGCCGGTAGCTAACGATCCCGAAGCCACAATTCAGAAAATGCAGCGCGTTCGACGGGCAGCGCTGGCGCCGGCCGAACCTTCGAGTCAGGATCGTGCGGTCGCGGCGCAGGCCAGCAGGACCGAAGCACAGGCTCGCAGCGAGTTGACACAGATACGACTTGAAGAAACACGGGCGGAAAGTGCCGAAGCATCTGGTGAGTCGGATGTGAGCCGGAGGGATTCCGGCTCAACACCGCGCAGTAGCGCCGAACGCCCGGATCCATTCGTCATCGATCAGCAAAGCGCGATCAGACGCTTCACCGACACCTTTTCCTTCCAGACGCAGGGCGTCTCGCTCAATGCCCTCGCATGACCTGGCGAGAATCAACGATACACAAAAGCAGTCGTGAAGAACCGGCAAGCCGGGAAAGGTTCCGACCCAAATTGCAATTGTTGGGAGTCATCAGGCCGCAGGCAGGCTTAGAATAAATGTCGCGCCATTATCCGGCTCGCTTTCGCAGACAATAGTGCCATCCATCATTTCCGCCAACTTTTTGACTATCCACAGACCGGCACCGGTAGAACCTTCGCCAGCGGTAGGACGCGCACTGAGACGGGTGAACTTACCGTAGAGCCTGGCCTTGTCTTCTTTCGTCAACCCGGGTCCTTCATCGCGGACTGCCACCCGGCAGTACGCACTGTCAATGGCGGCGCTGATGAATATGTTGCGCCCGGCAGGCGAGTACTTAATGGCGTTGGAAAGAAGGTTGTCCAGAATTTGACGCAAGGCCTTGCGCCCTCCACGCACCATCAGGCGTTTGTCTTTGGCTTGCAGGTGCAAACGCAGCTGTTTGTCTTTTAAGGCCGGGGTGTATTGTTTGCGCAGGTCATGTAGGAGTGGAATCAGGTTGAATTGCTCGATCTGCAGGTCGATCGCACCAGACTCGACCATACTGATGTCGAGCAGGTCGCTGATGATGTCCGTCATTGTTCGCGCGGTGAGCTCGATTTTCGCGGCGTTGTCGCGGGCATCATCATCAAGCGGCATTCGCCCAAGGTTCTGAGCTGTCCTGAGTATTGCCGCCAGTGGATTCTGCAAATCGTGGGCAACAATGCCGAGCAGATCGTTTTTCTCTTTGTCCAGCGTTCGCAATTGCGAATTTGCGCGCGTTAAGCGGCGATTCGATTCAGCCAGCTCGACATTCTTCAGGCGATAGATTTCTTTTTCACTGCGCGCCTGATCCAGATCGTGCAAGGTCTGCATTTGAATGATCGATTCCTGCACCTGCTTACTGTGTAGCTCGTCGCGCAGAGTGGCATACTCTTTATAATGTCGCAGGGCCGCCGCAATGTCGCCGCGCTCTTCCAGCACGCTTGCCAATGACTGGTGGACCTTAAATAACAGGCCGGGTTCCTGCAAATCCTCCGCAATCCGCAATGCACGGTGCAAACTCGACAGGGCTTCTTCGCCCAATTGTCGCTGCATAAGGTTATCGCCGAGGCTGTGCAGCACATCGGCGGCCGCGCTCTGGTTGCCGGTTTTTTCCGCCAGGCGCAACGCATCCCGATATAGCGCTGTTGCACGCTCGTGGTCGCCGCGACCGTCCTGGACAGTGCCCATAACAGACAGCGTACTCAGCTCCACTTCCGGATCACCGAGGTGGCGCGCCCGGTCCAGGGCCTTGGCAAGACAGGAAAGGGCCCTGGTGTTGTCGCCAAGCGAATGATAAGCATAGCCCATGTTGCAATAGGTGGCTGCTTCGCGTTGTCGATCTCGTTGAAAGCGGCCGAGACTCAGGCTCTCGCGGAAAAATTTCAAGGCGCGCTCATACTGCCCGAGAGCAAAGCATACATTGCCGATATTGTGCGTTGCCAATACCTGCCCGTAGCGGTCGCCTTCTTTGACGTGAATATTGAGGGCTGCGAGGAAATGCTCCAGCGCTTTTTCCAGCCGCCCCAATTTGCGCAGGACATTCCCGATCGAGATATGAATCAGGCCCAGGCCGTTGCGCTCGCCGCATTCTTCCCGCAGCAGCCGGCTGCGATCGTAATAGTGCAGCGCCTGAACGTAATCACCTCTTTTCTTGGCGATCATCCCCAGATTGTGCAGAGTTTTTGCTTGCGAGACACGATCATCAAGGGCAAGATAGAGTGCGTGCGCGTCTTCAAATTTGCGATGAGCGGCCTCCGCCTGCCCGATGATGTCGTAGCAATAGCCTAGTTGAATCGTGCTGGCGGCAATCCAGGACTCATCCTTCAGTTCGGTGGCAATGCGCAGAGATTCCTGCGCCAGCTCCAATGCCCGCTGGGGATTGTTGCGACGGATTCGCTCGTTAAGTTCGTAGTATTCCTCTAATACGCGTTGCGGGTTCCGGCTCTTGTCTGCCTCTGTTGCGCTTGTCGCGCGCGCAAATTCGACACTGCTCATTGTGGCACTAGCTTGCTGAATAATCCCTTAGCCAAAGACCGACCATATTACCTTTTTTCCCGATGCTGTCCAACCTAAATTGACCGCTGTCCTACGCAAACACTGATAGTTTCCCAATGCCCAGACAAATAGCTGCGCGTATAGTTTTGCTCACAACCATTGCCGCAATGTCCGCCGCCGGGGCCTTGCAGGGCGCACAAGATTCGACGCTTGCCCGGGGTATCGACGGCGCCCGCCTGGGGCTTGTCAGCGGACTAACGGCCGGCGGATTCGTTTATGGGCATATCCTGCAATCCGATCTGTGGTGGAAGGGGCAGCGAAGCAGTTTTCATTTTGATTGGGATCGCGACTGGAGCTACGCACTCGGAGCCGACAAGCTGGGCCATTTTTTCTTTCCCTATCTTGTCACGAATCTGTATCGGCAGGCATTCAGCTGGGCGGGTCTGGACAGCCGCAGCAGTCTGATAGCAGCCAGTACCCTGGCGCTGAGCTATCAGACCTACGTGGAAATCCGTGATGGCTTTTCGGCCGAATGGGGCTTTTCCTGGGGTGACTTCGCCGCCGATGTCCTCGGTGCCGCCTATCCCATCCTGCAGGACGATCTGCCGGCGCTGCGCATCGCTTCCTTCAAAGTCAGCTTCAATCCTTCCGAGCGCTTCAAGGCCGGCAGCAACGCCTCCATCATCGATGACTACGAAAGTATCACCCACTGGCTGAGTCTGAATGTCCATGGCATGCTGCCCGATCATCTGCGTGACTGGTATCCACCCTGGCTCAATCTTGCCGTCGGTCACAGCGTCGGCGGTCTCGACTTCGAGGGCGGCGGATTTCATAAGATTATTCTCAGCCTGGACTGGAATCTGGAAGGTCTGCCCGGCGATGGCTGGCTGTGGAATCTGCTGCGTAAAAATCTCAACTATTACCACCTGCCGGCACCCGCTGTCCAGATACTGCCCAATGTCGTCTGGTACGGCCTGCGCATCTGAAGCGCTCTTTCATGTTTATCTTTCCTCCTTCTTTCCGTCGCTGAACCTGCGCCAGGCCGCAGCCTGCATAAAGGGAATCTCCGGCAACGCAAATTAGTCTGTATCCGATCGCCAGGCATTCTGTTAGTCCGGGAATCACCGGGAGCGAAAACAGGTCATTGCGGCTCTTGCACGCCCATGACTCGCAGACAGCATCCCCTCGCGAACAAACACGGTATCATTATGTCACAGCTTTCGCATACTTCCACTCGAATTGTTAACGGTGTCGTGACACGATGCCTCATGCTAATTTTCGGCGGCGGCGCCCTTCTGCTCACCTGCGCTTCGCAGCTCGAAGCACAAAGCCGCAACAGCCAGGGTCGCGACTTTCTCCTGACCTTCCTGCCGAATTTTCACTCTGTTTCGACGCATTCCTTCGATTCGTTGTACATCTATATCGCATCGGAAAAGCCGACCGCCGGCAGCATAACCTATTTTGCGCGTGACGGCAGACGCGAACAGCAAAATTTCAGCATAAGCGATCCGAACGAGGTGTTTGTATTCGGCGTCTGGTACAGTGAGTTCGAGTTGGAAGGATTTAATGTCGACGAGGGACCGCGCGGCCGCACGACTTCAAACGAGGCATCGCAGGACGAGCGAGTCGCAGCCCAGAGCTTTCGCATACGGAGCGATGAGCCAATCACGGTCTACGGTCTGAATTATGCTCACCTGACGAGCGACGCTTTTCTGGCGCTGCCGGTGCCCGCGCTGGGACTGGAATATGTTGTTATGAGCTATAGCAGTGATGGTTCGAGCGGATTTTTCGGCACCCTAGGAAATAACTCCACCCCCTCGCAATTTGCCGTCATCGCTGCCGAAGACAACACCGAGGTGACGATTGTGCCCGCGGCATCGACACGAGGCGCGGGGACCGCGGTACAGCGCGTCACCCTACAGGCGGGCGAGGTCTACCTGGTGCAGGCCCGCATCAACCGCGGTGCATTGCGACGCGATCTGACAGGCAGCCGGGTGGTAGCCACAAAACCGGTCGCCGTCTTTGCCGGTCATCAACGCGCACGAGTGCCCGTCAATGGCGACAACGCGGCGCGCGACCACCTGGTACAACATTTGCTGCCGCTGGCTACCTGGGGACGCAGCGCGATTCTCACTCCCCATCCACGGCCGATATCAGGCAGTCGCAATCAAAATGATCTGTATCGTGTTCTCGCGGCTTACGATGACACGGAAGTATTTATCAATGGCGAATTGGCAAATCGTCTGGATGCGGGCGAATATATGCAGGCAGCCCTGAGCGAGGCCGCGCACGTCACCGCCAGCGGCCCCATCCTGGTGGCGCAATTCGAGGAGTCGACACCCGGCAACTCCGGCCCCGACGGCCGACCGCTTATCAACGGCGATCCCTTCTTTATGCTGATCCCGCCCAGTGAACAGTATCTTGAATCCTACCGGGTCATCAATGCCCAGGTAATCGATCGGGCGGACATTCTCGATCGCCCTGCATTCGAAGAACAATTTATTACGGTCATCGTGCCGGCCAGCCATCAGCAGAGTGTCCGCCTCGACGGCCGTCTCACGGCTCAGGGACAATTTCAGGCGGTGCCCGGCTCGCCCTATGTCTATGCTCACTTCAGCGTCGAGGACGGCGTGCATACGATTACGGCGGACACCGGCGTCGGCGTTTCGGTTCAGGGCTACGGTCCCGCCAATTCTTACGGCTATATCGGCGGCATCGGCCTACGCGACCTTGCCGTACGGCTGGCCGCGCCCACTGAACTGACGATATGTGAAGGCGAAGCTACAAGCATCGATGTCCAGGTCGGCAACCTGCCGGACGATCCGGTGTTTCGCTGGAGTCCCGCGACGGGCCTGTCCGATCCGACAGTTCTCAAGCCGATTGCCAATCCGTCCGAAACTACACGCTATACGCTCAGCGTCACCGGCGCCAACCGACCCGCTGCATCGACCTCGATCGTCGTCTCGGTGTTGCCCAGACGCAGCCTGTCGATGAATCTCCGGGGTAGTACCCGTTCTGTACTGCCGGGCGAGCAGGTGCAGGTCCTCATCAGCTTACCGGACGGCGTGAGGCAACTAAGCACTTCGGCCAGCACGCAATCGCTCCGCGTCGTTGTCGAACACGATCCCGCCGCACTACAACTGCGGCAGGGCAGCGCGATCGCTGATGGCGCTTTCAAAAACTGGCGCTTCAGCATCGAAACGCCGCAGCCGCGCAATCGAATTATCATCACCGGCACCGGGGCAAATGTGAACAGCTCGAGCGCCACATTGCAATTCAGCATGGATGCCTTCGCCGTTCATAATGAGGATTTACAAACCACGATCAGCATGCCTGATGTCCGCATCTCTCCTCCGCTGCCATGTGTCACGCTTACAGCCCCTGACCAGATGGTTCAATTCAGTGAATTCTGCCTGCGTGTTAACAGAGCCGTTACCCTGTCGCCCTTCGCCTATCGTCTGCGACAGAACGCGCCTAATCCCGTCCGCGGAGTCACAAGCATCGACTATGCAATAGCCATGGCTGCGCAAACGAGACTTGTGATTGTTAACACACTTGGAGAAGTCGTCCTGGAGCCGGTCAACAGGTTCTTGAGTCCGGGCAGATATTCGGTAGAAGTCGCCGCGGAATCGCTACCGGCGGGCCTCTATTTTTACAAGCTGCAGTCAGGACCGTTTACTGCCACCCGAAGGATGCTTATCCAGCAGTAAGAGCGGCGACGCACGTGCCGTCCAGCCCGGTATGCCGACCGACCTACTCAAAGCTGCCGCCGACATTCCAATGTGAGGGCAAGCCATTTTGCGGCGATCCTGTGTAGAAGGGCAAAAAAAATCCCCCGCCCGTTTACAACGGGCGGGGGATTTAACTTAACCGGCGGCTTGCCTTTTTGCGGATGCAGTCTACTCGTTACAAATCAGCCACTCAATTTCACGCATCCACAGCTTCCAGATTTCTCGGTCCTGACCATAAACATTGTTCATGTTCTCTTCCAACAAGCCGCCACGGTTAACATAATTCGTGTTCACCAGCTATGCGTTCTACTCTACTCCATTTAGTCCATCCGAATCGAACACCTTCAACCAGAATACGACTCCAACACGAATTACCGATTTGCCGTTGCTCTCCTCGTCCTTCTTCGGGGCGTCATTCCAGCTCAATAATCCTCAACCGCCTACTTAGTCACCAATCCCGGTTTCAAATTCAGCATCAACTATCACGAAGGACAAGCCGGACGACCGACAAAAAAGTCGGGCCGTAACCGATTCCTCTCAACACCAAGTCCAACCTAAAGTCGTTCTTACCTGCGTATAGTGGTTGCAACCACTTCGTTCTTTTGGTTCTACCCTACATTGTATCGGCAGCCGGGCTGCCGTCTTCCGAGTTTCATACTTTCAAAGCAACGGGGTATCGAATGGTCTATACGCAGAATTCCTTTAATATCAAGCTCACTATTCGGCAATCGCTCATTTACTGCCCAGTAAACGATCTTGTTGCAACCAAATTGTCACCAACAAAATTTTTACGTAATTCTACGTAGTGACGTACGTTATGAGTGGCGGGCGTCTCCGGCGTCGGCCAGGACCGCAGTGACGGCAGCGAGCAATTCTACCGGTGCAAAGGGTTTTGGCAGGTAATGCTGAAATCCTTCCTCCAGAAACTTCTTTTCGTCGTCCGGCATGGCGTAGGCCGTAATGGCGATTGCCGGCGTCTGCCCGGACAGTCCGCCCTCACGCATCTTGCGAAGTAACTCGACTCCATCAAGTTCGCTTTTGCCAAGGTTAATATCCATCAGAATAAGGTCGTAGCGCCCTTCAGCCGCCAGGGCAAGAGCATCCTTGCTGTTGGAGGCCGTATCGATCACACAATGCTCCCGCAGGACAGTAGCAATGTATTGCGCATTTTCCGCCAAATCGTCAATGACAAGGACGCGGGCTTTGTCGGCCGACGAAGGGGGCGGGAGCGACGGACTTGCGGGCGTAGTGATTCCGTCATCGGTCGGAATTGCGACCGTATCATCCACGGGAAGCTCAACCCTGAAACGGCTGCCTTCGCCCGGAGCAGACTGAACGTCAATCGAGCCGCCCATGATATTGACAAAGCGGCGCGTAATTGCGAGCCCCAGCCCCGTTCCTTCGAAGTTGCGATTTCGCCCCTGGCTTTCTTGCGAAAACGGCTCGAACAACTGCTGCAGAAATTCGGCACTCATCCCGATTCCCGTGTCCTCGACAATCAGCAGCGCACGCGGGCCATGCGCCGTACTGATCACGTTCCCCTCCACTGTCACCCCGCCTTGCTCCGTAAACTTGATGGCATTGGAGATCAGGTTATTCAGGATCGACTCGACAAGCCGCAGATCGAGGTTAACCATAATGGGACTGTCCGACAGCTGCAAGCGCACGTAGAGGTCGTTTTCCAGGGCCAGTGCCTGCAGACCGGTAGCGACATTGTGAATTTTCTCGCGCAGATCGAAAGGTTCCGGAAACACGTCCTGCCGATCGGATTCCAGTTTGGCCAGATCGAGCACCTGGTTGAGAGTTGTTAACAAGCGGTTGCCGGAGTTCAGGATAATGTCGGCATAGGACCGGGTTTCTTCATCGCGGGATTCCAGACTCAAAACTTCGGCAAAGCCGATAATTCCGTTGAGCGGCGTTCTGATTTCATGACTCATGTTGGCAAGAAACTCCGTTTTTGCGCGGCTGGCCGCTTCCGCCGCTTCTTTGGCGGTGCGCAGTTCCTCTTCCGCCAGCTTGCGATCGGTGATGTCGCGAATCACCATCAGATACCCAAGGCGTTTACCTTCGGGATCGTGAAAAGCCGAACTGACGGTTTCTCCGACAAAGGAAGCGCCGTTCTTGCGGCGATAGGTCAACTCTCTGGGACTCAGGAAGCGCGCCTCCTTATCCCCTTTTTGACGTCGTCCCAGCACTTCATAGTCTTCGCGGTGTTTGTAGAGCATCTTGGTGGTCATGCCAAGCAAATCTTCCAACACATAACCGAACATCGTGGTCAATGCCGGGTTGCACATTATGATCCGCCGCCGGGGATCGGTAACTACCATTCCGTCGGGAACGGCATCGAAAATGGCCTGCAACAGTATTTTCTGGTTGAGTACGTGATCTTGGGCCAGTTTGCGATCGGAAATGTCGATAAAAGTGGCCAGCACAGCCTCTTCGCCATCAAAGCTCACGATCCGGCCTGACTGCAGTACCGTGAAGACGGCTCCATTTCTGCGACGCAGGCGAAACTCTCCCTGAAAACCTCGTTTGTCACGCCTTGCCCTGCCGATTTGAGCGTTTAACTCCTCTGTATCGACATAAATTTGCGTGGCATCCTCTTTATACACCTGGACGAGTTCCATCAGCAGCAGGCGCGCCAGATCGCGATTGGCATACAGCACCTTGCCGTCGCTCACGCGTGCTATGAGCAAGGGTACGGACAGAGACTCAACCATGCCCCAGACATCGACATTGCCGCTGTCAATTTTCTGATTCACACTGGCCTGACAGGTCAGATCCCGAGCGACGGCAAGTACATCGCCGTCATGGTACGCGGCCACACGCAACACGTACAAACCGGAACCGCCGGTAAAGAGGGAAGGCTCAGCCAAAATCTGTACCCGACCGTCGGTCAGCACGCCGTGGATGGCAGACATAATGGAGTCACATTGGTCGGAATCAAAAATGTCGTGGATTGAAGCACCGAGAACTTCATCGGCATTCAGATGCAGACTGCCGCCGGCTGGCAGCCAGAAATCGCGGCATACGCCATTGGCATCGAAACGAAACAGGTAGTCAGGAACAACCTGTAAGAACGCGTCGTCGACGCCAGGAAGCTCGTTCCGCTCTCGCTGTTCATACTCGTCAAGACGTGCGCGCAGTGCGGCTACTTCACGCCGCAGTTCATCTGAAGACTTAGCACTGTGATTTTTCATTGCATACCTTAGCACGAGAAAAAACCGCTACCGGTATCCCTCGCCCCTGCTTTCGCCATTTCAATGTCCGGGGGCACCGGCAGCCGGTGATGCCGACAGTAACCGGTCGCAGTCAGAATCGACGACGCAAGGCGGCAACCAGGGCAAAAATAATCAGCGACAAGCCCGCCAGCATCCCGGGCGTTACAGCATCTCCGGCACCGCGAGCGAATTCCGTACCCCAGGATTTGAGCAGATAAAGACCCGCGAGACTCGCGGAGACTAATCCCGCCAGATGCCACGGTTCGCGACGCGGATGAAAGAGCAATATGAGTGCAGCCAAAACAATGCAAACTACACGAATGAATGGAAATATCGCAACAGCGCTGGCGAAGATTCTCAGTAGTGATTCCAGTGAAGGCAGGGCCAGCTTCAGGCCTTCGTCGTCGGAGCTAAAGCTTTTGTCGCGCTGCGGCCCCAGCAACTCCACACTGTCGACCGCCACCCACATATGATTAAGGTTACCGACCAGAACCGCATTGTGGCCACGTGACCGCAGGATGCTCACCGCCAGAATCGCGCGGCCGTCGCAGTCCTCCTTTTTCCGCTGCCAGACCTCGCGCGCCGATGGCCAATAGTCAAGCACTCCCCAGGAATCCCAGTCATATTCATAGGCGATGTTTCGATACACAAAGCGCTCAATGACCTGAAGCTCTTCATCAGGCTTTTCAGATTGCCGGAGCACGCTGTCAATTGTGCGATTGATAGTGGTCATTTCCACAAAAGCGTCATCGACCAGCGCGTCGGAATTTGAAAAGCGCTGCACCTGTGAAATAAAATACCATGGCTTGGGATAGAGATTAAAAAAGACCACCAATATAAAAATGGCGGCTTTCCAGGCCGCACGCCGGCCCGGCGATTTGTCCGCGAGTCCGTCCCAGATGCCGCGAAGCGCTTCGCTCCACCTTTTGCGCTTTTCCCGATACGATAGCTGAGCCATAGGTCGAAGACTGAAGAAAGAAGGCTACCATTCAATGGTTGTATCCGGCGCCTGTTGCTGCACGGCAACAGCCACGAACAGGACGACAGGAATGCTATCTGCCGGAGTGGTCAGTCCGGCGCGACGTCCGTACCCTCGCGAATAATATAAACTTCCACCGTTCGCGAGTAAAAGCGGCCTTCCGGCAGAGCATTGTCGAACAACTGCGTCGTTTCGCCCAGGCCCCGGCTGTGCTCCGCCCCGAGGCCAAGCATCGCCGCCACCCGTTCGGCCCGGTCCTGCGAAAGCCGCCGATTGTAGTCGGCCAGACCGAGGCTGTCCGAATAGCCGAGCAGACGCACCTCGGCATCGGCATCGATTCGGTCCGCAATATACGAGATGTTGAAATTGTTGATCTCGTCTATGGCAGCCGAACGATAGGGAAAAAGGACGGTGTAGCGTTCGTGAGTCCGGCCCTCGCGCCGTTCCGCCAATGAGCGCTGAATTGTCAGATATCGCAAGGGCAGTTGTTTTACGGCCGAAGTGGCGACCTGACCTCTCGTATCACGTGCTTCCAGATAATACTCTAGCGGTTTGTCGCGCAGCAGCGAGGCGATGGATGTGAGAGCCAGGTCGGTCGCAGTACCGTCGGTTTTGCCGCTGCCGCTGATACGTTGGTTCAATGTGCCGCCTGGCTGTCGCAGAAAGATTGTCCAGTCCGCTACGCCGGCATCGGCTGTCACGCTCGGTAGAAAACGAATGCTTGGCGGCGAGGCGACACGAATGGTATCGCTGATGATGACCGGCTGCAAAATAGCCGGCGAAGCCGAATACAATTCGACACGTCGATTTTCAGCCACCCCTTCCGGTGTTTCACCAGAAGAAGCGTTTGCAGGCAGATCACGAATTCCGATATCGATGCGTTGTTCATCGATCGCCCAGACTCTGTTGAGGTAACGGTGTACGGCCTCAGCTCGCCGACGCGACAAATCCAAGCCCTGCGGCTCTTCCGACGGTCCGGCATTACAGCCGGTAACGAGCAGTCGGGCGCCGGAATCCTGACGCATTCGTTTGCCGACTATGTTGAGCACCTGATAATAGGTCTCGAGGATATTGTTGCTGCGCAGATCGCGGATACTGAAGTTGGCGCTCGCCTCTGCGTCAAGACTGGCATATCGCAGTAGCAGCGCGTCATCGTCGGCGTCGAAAAATACAAATGGCAGCAGCGGCTGAAAATGGGACGATGTCTGTTCTTCGACAGTCACCAGGAGATCTTCCCGTTCACTGCCGTCGTCGTCCAGGCCCAGCGCCGTTATATCGACGGCCAGCAAGAATGGCTTGTCGGTCGGCACGTGAATCGGCGGCGGCGGACTGATCACCGGCGTCTCTGCCTTTTCCGGTGCATAGCGCAGCGAGAGCCCCAGGGTCAGAGCGTGCGGCCGCCAGTCGATACCTTCTACCAGGGAGTTAAGCGCAAAGGCAAAGGAAAATTCCGGCGCCAGACGCCATTCATTGCTCCGGTCGAGCGGCAGTTCATACGAGGCGCCGAGACGTAGAAAAGCCAGGACATCCGCCGCATCCGGCACGTCGCCGCTTAGCTCGTTGCGAAGCCGACGGCCGTTTTCGAATACGCCGCCCGCAGGACTGAGCAGGCGTTCCTGCTGAACAATACTTTGTGAAGTCGGTAGACCGAGCGAAGCGCCGGCAAGTATGGTCAGTGGTTCGGCAAGACGCATTCCCATCAGGGCGCTGAAGTAGAGTTGCGCGAGTGAGGCATCTATCGAGTGCTCGATCGTGCCGTTGACGGATAGATTCTGCCCGGCATCTAAAACCGGTTGAGTTTCCGTATCGGTCAGCTCCGCATTCTGGAGGCCGAAGCCGGCTCGCAGCTGAAGCCCAAAGAGAGAGCTGAGAGGCAAGTCGACCAGCAGCTCGATCGATGGTCCGATGCCGGAGCCGCTTTCATAGCCCGGGCAGCAGGAAGGGCTGCCGGGAAGTCCACCGAAATCGGCGTTGTGCTGATTAAGATTCAGGCCTCCCGCCAGTCCGTACTGCCGGATAAGCTCTTCGGAGGCCGGACCTGCCGTTGTCTCCTGACTTGTCGTAATGGCTGCAGGTTGCGCCACTGCCTGAAAGCTCAGGCAACACAAACACAGAATTACGACAATTCCCGGTCGCTTTGACATATATACTCCGCGATTCGACCCTTTGCAATGCCGATAGTGCTCGACATTTCAGATGAATATACGGCATTGAAGCCTTGCTGCTCTGGGATAATTACCTTACGCGCCAGCAAGCGAGGCAAATTGATCCGCCGTTACAAGGGCGGATGGCAGCGGCAGCCTCGCGGTCCCGTTACACATAGCTTATGCCTGACAACGACACCACAGCTTTGGAAAGGTATCCCGCAGCGCTGCCTGATACACCATCGAGGGTCAGGCGCCGTCGCCGGCATCCGCCGATTCGTACTCTTCCAGAATGGCCTCGACTGCTTCCTCCGTAAACAGGGCGGGCAGATAGCGCGCAATCAAATACTCGTCCAGCGAGAAAAGACATTCCATAGCGTTTTCCTGCGGAAAGCTCCCATCCTTAAATCGGAAGATCGAATCCGGGTCGACGCCGTTCTGACCGCGAAATGTGTCATCGCTAATTTCCGCGTGCAGGCCGTTGAGCAAGTCGATGCGCTGCACCTGGCGGGCCAACCGCTCTACCGTCTCCGCCCGGTCCACGATGTCCAGAAAGTACGAGCCCGGCTCCTGAACGAAGGTCACCGACTGCAGCAGCGGGTGGAGCGCACCGGCGAATTCGATGCGCAGCTTGGCAAGTAACTCGACGCGGTAGCTGACATAGGCCGCCAGATCGCCATTGTCAACCGGGTGCGACAGTTTGCTGTCGATATCGTTCTCTACGCCACGAGGAGCAAGACGTCGCTCGGCAATAGTCCGCAGTTTGGCTACGGCGCCTTCGAAGCTGTCGCTATAGACCTGCGAACCCGGCAAAAGCGGCGCCCAGGCACGGCAGGCGTGTTCGTTGTTCTGGATATGGATGGACAGTTCCCACTTCATACGCTGCTTCAACCTCCTGCTGTTCGGAACGTAAACCCACAGAAATTACTGCTTTTAGCGTATGCCTGCAACGGAGGCTGCGAAGTTTGCACAGCATTGTCAAATCTCCGGCCGGCTGTGCCTGTCTTCGCTCCGGACTACGGCTGCGGAGAATTGCGGGCAATAAATTCTTTGACTGACCGTCCGGTCAGTCATTCTTCGGGAACGCATTCATTATGGCGCCGCGATCAGCAGAACAATTTGCCGCAATCAGACAATCGCGCCGGTCATCCATCCTTGGATCGGCCTTAAAACTCTTTGCCCGCAGGGGCTATAACGGAACTTCCGTAACGGCTATCGCGCACGGGGCGGGTATCACCAAGGGTCAGGTGTATAATTACTTCCGCAGCAAGGATGACTTGCTGCGCGACGTGCTGCAGGAAGGATACCGGCGCATGGAAGCAATCTTCGAAGTAGCCGGCAGGGAAAGGCAGCCGGCGAAAGAGCTCGAAGTGTTGCTGCGCGCCTGTTTTAGTTCAGTCCGAAAGGAGCAGGAATTCTGGAGTCTGTACATCTCCTTGTTGGCGCGGATGGAAAGCTCGCCGGATTATCAATCCTTACCACAACGTTTTTATCACACGACACTCGAGCATTTGGTACGGATTTTAGGTCGCATGGGCCGAAGCAAGCCGGACTATGAAGCCCGCAAATTGCTTGCCGTACTCGACGGAATCGGCCTGCACTATGTGGCCCTGTTTAAAGGCGCTTTTCCAATGGACGTGTTTGAAGATGAACTGATTCGCGAGTTTTGTACAACATCGGAGCAAAGGGAGCGGGTAGAATGAAATTAACACGATACGCTTTGGCTATTCTCTTTGTCATTTCGTTAATCGCCACGACGGCGGCGCAGGATAGTCCAACCGCCCAGGATATCTTGGATCGCAGCGAAGATCAGTTAAAAGGCAGGAGCAGCAGCGGCACCTACACCATGAAAGTCATAACCCCTGATTACACCCGGTCATTCAGCATGGAATCGCACTGGGTTGAGGAAAACGACAAGGCACTGATCAAAGTACTGGCGCCAAAACGCGAAGCCGGCAACAAAACACTGAAGATCGGCAATGAAATCTGGATGTATCTGCGCAATACCGAAACGACCATCAAGATACCGCCCTCGATGATGCTTCAATCCTGGAACGGCTCGGATTACACCTTTGACGACCTAGTGCGCGAGTCGAATATCAAGACCGACTACAGGGTGAGTATCGCTGACGAGGTCATGATCGAGGACGAGCCCTGCTGGAAGCTCTTATTAGCCCCGCGGCCTGATGCCCCGGTTGTCTGGGGCAAGATTCACTACTGGGTGCGCAAACAGGACTATCTGCCGGCCAAGATTCAGTTCTTCGACGAAAAGAACACCTTGATTCGCAGCCAGGTGTTTAACGACTTCCGCGAGACCGGCGGCCGCAAATTACCGCTCGCATGGATAATGATTAATGAACTTAAACCGGGGCATAAAACGGTAATGGTGCTCGACGATGTCAAATTTGACATCGACATTGCCGACCGGGTCTTCTCCTTTCAGGCATTGGAGCGTTAACGTGAGCCTCTTCCTTCATCTGGCCTGGCGGAACCTGTGGCGCAATGCACGGCGGTCGTCTATTACGCTTGCAGCAATCGCCTTTGCGGTCCTGATGGTGGCCTTGCAGGACGGCTTGCAAGAAGGCACCTACACCGCCAACATCAAGGCCGCGATTCGCCTGTCGTCGGGCTATCTGCAAATTCAACACCCCGCCTACCATAACAAGCCCGCGCTTCGCCACAGTATCGCCTACAGCGACGAGCTGCGCCGGAAAGTAGACAGCGTCGATGCCGTCGTGGCCTATGCTCCCCGAATCTACGCCGACGGGCTGCTCAGCTTCGGCGATCAATCGATGGGAGCTTTGATTGTAGGGGTGGACGTACAGCGCGAACCGCTGGTATCCGACTATCACAAGAAAATTCGCGATGGAAGATTTCCTGCGGAGGACAAGCCCTTTGAAATTGTCGTCGGGCAGACACTACTGCAGAACCTCGGCGCTAAGATCGGCGATTCTCTCGTCGTCCTGGCCCAGGGCTTCGATGGTTACTTAGGCAACCTGTTCTTTACAATTGTCGGAACGACAAAGACAGGCTCCGAGGATTTGGACCGCATGAGCGTTTTTATGCCGCTGGCCGGCGCTCAGGAGCTTTTGGGAATGTGGGGCCGCTGTTCGGTACTCGCGATCGAACTGCCCCGTCTGAACGACATCCCGGAGACGAAGCGCGCATTAACCGCGGCCCTGAGCGAAAATCAACTCGCGGTGCTGGCTTGGGACGAAGTGCTGGCAAGTCTAAAACAACTGATCGAATTCGATCAGATAAGCAGTGAAATTCAAATGTTGTTGCTTGTGCTTGTCGTGGCATTCGGAATTCTGAATACAATCCTGATGTCGATCAGCGAACGGTATCAGGAATTCGGCATCATGCTATCGATCGGAATGAGTAATAGTCGGCTCGTAGCGATCATCGCTCTGGAAGTAGTGATGCTGGCCATCCTGGGCATCTTCATAGGCGATCTGCTGGCCCTGGGCTTAAACAGCTACTTCAGCGTCAACCCGATAGAGCTCGGCGGCGAAATGATGGAGCTCTATGAAGAATACGGCTTTTTGCCGATGTTAAAATCTTCGGTGGAACCGTCGATATTTATCAAGGCGAGCGTTGAGTGTTTGGTATTCACGCTGCTGGCAGCGCTTTTTCCATTGTGGAAAGTTTATAAATTGGAACCTCTGAAGGGTATTCGCTATACCTAGGCGGTCAGGCCTCGGTGGGCGAATCGGGATTAACGCAACTATGCTGTTGACACTGGCCTGGCGTAATTTATGGCGCAATAAACGCCGCAGCGCGATTATCATCGCTTCCGTTGCTGTCGGGGTCATTGCCCTTACACTCAGCGACGCTCTGTCGCTGGGAATGATGCACCAAATGCTTAACAACAGAATCGGAGCGCATGTCGGCCACATCCAGATTCACGCCCCGGGCTTTCGCGCCAACCCTTCGCTGACGGCGCTGCTGACGGATCCCGATGCTATCCAGACCGAGCTCGCATCCATACCCGCGATTCGGCAGAGCAGTAAACGTATCGTGCAGTTTGGTCTCTTATCATCTTCGCGTAGCTCGGCCGGAGTTAACATCGTCGGCATCGAGCCGGAGCGCGAACGTCGGGTGAGCCACATAGCGCGGAGTGTGGTCGAAGGTCATTATCCGGACAGCAGTAAAGGCGACATTCTCATCAGCCGTCATCTGGCGCGCAAGTTGGAAGTAGAGCTGGGTGACAAAGTCGTTGCGATGGCCTCGGCGCGCGACGGGACTGTCGGCTCGGAAGTGTTTCGAGTCTGCGGACTATTTGCAACCCTGGACGCGGAATTCGACAAGTTTCACGTTTATGCCTCACTGCCGACGGTTGGATCCATGCTCGGTTTAACGAAGGAGGCATCCCAAATCGTGGCGATCGTGGACGAGGTCGACAGCGTCGGCGCTTATCGCGAAGCGATTCAATCCCAACTCGGCGGTGTTCTGGATGTAGCATCGTACCGGGATCTCTTGCCGATGCTGGTCTTTCAATTGGATTCCTATGAGCAGTTAATCTGGATCTTTTATCTGATTGTCGGCCTCGCAATGTTTTTCGGCATTGTCAACACGATGTTAATGGCGGTCTTTGAACGCATGCATGAATTTGGCGTACTGATGTCGCTGGGGATGGCTCGCAGCCGGATGTTCGCATTAATTCTGCTGGAGGCAATTCTGCTGGGGCTGATCGGAACTTTGACCGGCGAGCTGTTATCCTGGCTTGTCAGCATCCCTTGGGAACGCTACGGTCTAGACTTAAGCGTGTTTTCCGAGGCTCTCGGATCGCTGGGCGTCGGCAACAAGATTTATCCCTTTATTGCCGCTTCGACCTATCTCAACTCATTGATTATGGTGCCGGCCTTTGCCGTTCTCGGCGCGCTGTATCCCGCGCTGAAGGCAATACGACTGCGGCCCGTGGAAGCACTACGCTATGTCTAACATTGAAGAGCATACGGCGATGGAAATCATTCGAACCGTGGATGTGGAGCGTACCTATGAGGATAAAGGCGTACCGGTTCACGCTGTTAACGGCGTCAATCTTATCGTCGAACAAGGCGAGTTCAGCGTCCTGGCCGGGGCATCCGGCTCCGGTAAAACAACACTGCTCAATGTGATCGGCGCACTTGATGTTCCCACGCGCGGCGAAGTATTTTTACACGGCGAAGCTCTCTCGCAGAAAGCCGGCAATGAACTTTCGGCCATTCGGCTGACGAAGATCGGCTTCGTGTTTCAGGCCTACAACCTGATTCCCGTTCTCTCGGCGCTCGAAAATGTCAGCTTTCCTATGGTCCTGCAGGGCGTTGCCGCGTCCGAGCGCAGGGAGCGCGCCATGGCAATTCTCGATGAGCTGGACCTTGCCGGCCTGGCGCACAAACGGCCGGGGGCAATGAGCGGTGGCCAGCAACAGCGCGTTGCCGTAGCTCGGGCTATCGTCACAAATCCCGCGCTTGTTCTCGCCGACGAGCCAACCGCCAATCTGGACAGCGTTACAGGACACAAGCTGCTCGATATGATGCTGCGCCTGAACGAAGAAAAGAAGATTACATTTGTGTTCGCCTCACACGATGAGAAAGTCATCGCGCGCGCGAAACGCCTGGTCACCATGCGTGACGGTCAAATTATTAACGATGAACTTCGCGACGGTGTCTTCACTTGACGGGCAGCAGCAGGACAGCGGCTCCTGGCAACGCCGCTGCGACATGCCACCGAATCACTCTTGCATTGATCGCGGCGTTTGTGCCATTATTAACATCAGCACAACCCGTGATCGACTTTTCGGCCTATGTCGTTGACCTGCCGATCTTGCAGTACTCCCGCCGCGAACCCGCTCTGTTGACGGGTACAGAACAGAATCGCTACCTCAATCTGACCCGGCTGCGGCTGCGTCCCATGCTGCACTTCGATGACGACACCCAGCTCGGAATTGAATACGAGCTGGCACTCAGCGCCTCGTCCGATATCGCGCTGCTGACGCCCGCCCCGGAGACGATACCACGTCAGCTTGTGGACCTGTTTTGGCAGCCAGTCCACGAAGAGCATTGGCAGCTGCGGCACTTCGTCGATCGTCTGTATCTTAAACACAATTTCAGCTTCGGACAGCTTATCGTCGGCCGCCAGCGTATCAGCGTCGGCAGCGGCCGCATCTGGAATCCGACCGACGTGTTTAATCCGATCAGTCCGGTCGTCTTCACTAAAGTAGAGAAAGATGGCGCGGATGCCTTGACGCTCAAGACCTACCTGGATGACTTTACCGATCTGCTCCTGATCTACAATCCTGAACATGAAGCCCGACGCAACAACGTTGCAGTACGCTTCCGCGGCAAGATCGAAGAATTCGACCTGGCTTTGATGACAGGCTATGTCGACCGGCGATTTCTATTAGGCGCTGATTTCGCCGGCAACCTCTTCGATGCCGGCGTCCGCGGCGAAGCGCTCTATTCCGTAGATGATGACGCAAACGGCGACAGCAGGCTATCCTTCATTCTCGGCGCTGATTATCAGTTCAGCGCCGACTTTTACGCTCTGATCGAATATCACTTCAATGGCGCCGGCACCCGTCAGGCTGAAGGTTACGATTTCGATGCTTTGCTGCGCGGAACGATTCTCAATCTCGGACGCCACTACCTGCACGTACAGAGCGCCTGGCAGGCACACCCGCTCATAGGTATTGGCCTGTCGCTCAACGGCAATCTCAACGACGGCAGCGGTTTTCTGGCTTTGAGCGGCAATTATTCACTAAGCGATGAAGCCAGCATCAGCCTGGCCGGTCAGTTTACCCACGGCAATCGCAAGGGACTGCTGATCGACGAGTTTTGGTTGTATCCTTCATCGGTGTATCTGCAAGCGGAAGTGTACTTTTAACGGTCAGGATCCAGCAACAAAATCGTCAGGCGAGGCTGCCCCTTCACCGAAATCCGGGAAGCGCGGGGCACCGCGGCAGGTTGGTGAGAGCTCAACGTTTGCATGGGCCACAAACATTAATTCGATAGACCGCCTATGCAGGTCGGACGAATGAACGACTTTGAAGACGGGAAGTGCGAATGAAGCTGTTCGGGCTGCGTCCGATGACCAAGCGTGGGCTGTGCGGATTATTAAGGTATGGCAGACGAGTTGCCGGAAAAACCGTTGAGGCAGAGTTAACATTGTGAGAAGCTGAGTAGATAGTTGTCACAACAACAAATGACGAGAAAAATACTGCCTGAAGGGCCCTCCCCCGCCGAACCGCCGCCAACTTCAGGCCTTGCGCCAAGGCAAAACCAAACCACCACCGAATCCCATCAACTCAGTGTCGTTACGCGCTTTTCGGATATCGATTTCCCTATCTGGCGCCAGTGAAACTGCAACATTACAAAGGCTCATGTTCCAAAGCAAGAGGCCATCGGCAGTAGAGCATCTCAATCTGATTAACGGTAAGTTTAAGAGGTCAAACGGACGGGAAAGATCATTTTCAGGCAATGTGCGCCCTTGCAACAAACGCAAACTTTTGCAATCTGGCCGCGGGACGCGGGTAAGCGGGTGGAGAATCACCGCATCCGGCACCACGCTTTGATTCGCAAATCACAAGGCCGGATCGATTGCCGGGTAGAACATCAGGAAAGAGCTGCTCACAGTTCTATCGGCGTACGACAAGTTTTTTGATGAAATTCTGCCCGCCGAGTTCAAGATGCAGCACCATCAAACCGTTCGGCGGTATAAAGGAAACAGCTTCAGCGTCCAGCTGCAGCTGATGAATGCCGGCGGCTTGCAAACCTCGCTCCTCGCGATGAAGTACTTTGCCCGCTATATTGTAAAACACCATCGTCACAACTTGTTCCCTGGCCAAAGAGTATTCGATGGTCGTAGTGACTTGAAAAGGATTGGGAAATACACGCGGGGCCATGGACCGGCGGGTTTCGACTGCAATGTCGGTCGCCCGACCTCCGATATGGATGTTGTCAATGTACAGATTGTTGCCGCCATAGGTCACATTGCGAAAGAGAATCCGAATATGTTCGGCGTCGCGATAGTCATCCAGGGCGAGCCTGCGGCTGCGCCAGTCATGAGATTCCGGCACGAAATAGGCAGCGCGCGCCGCCGCCGTGGCCAGCTCATCGTCGAAGGCAAGAAGAAGCGTGTCGTAACTGAAACCGCAATCACGGCTGATCATTACGCTCAGCTCGTCGGTTTGAAGGGTATCGGCAGAGGCATAGGCCCAGTCGAATTCAAGATAAACATTTGCGCCGAGCTGCGAGATGTTAAGTAGCGGAAGCTCAAAATCATCCCGCTGCCCTACATCACTCTCCCAGTTTTCCATCACGAAGGAGTACATGCCCTGCCTGGCCGCAACGGAGTCGATCCGCCAGGTAGTGTTTGAATCGGGATTGTCGATCCGCAGATCCTGCCGAACATTGTCCTCCGTCTCAAATCCCTGGGCATAGGGACCGGGCTTTCCGCGCGGCGGATCGGTCACTTCTATGTAATCCAGCGTCTGCCGTTGGTCGTCGCCCCGATCGTTCTTAACCACCAGACTTACGCTATACCTGCCTGGCCGGTCGTAGCGGACAACAGGATTTCGATCGCTGGAATGCTCAGGCTCGCCACCCGGGAAGTGCCACTGCCACTCCTTTGGCCGATTACGCTCGCGGCTGAGAAACTGCACGCTATTGCCTGCACAAATACGCCGCTGCACGGCTAGATAGTCGGCAACCGGCGGCAGATCATCGGGATAGCTGCCGCCATCGCAGCCGCAGGCCCGCAGATTTTCTTCCGACCAAACAGTCCTGCGCTGGCTCGTAAGTACGGCGTGCATGCGCTCACGCTGGCCCAGAGTAAACATGTTCATACAGCGGTCGCTGGAATAGTCCATGTAATTCTGGGGCTGATCGCTCAGATCGATCGGCCAATCGTTCGAGCAGGTGTTAATTTCGGGTTTACAACCGGGATGAGGAGCAGCGCTCGGTGGAGTGTCACAAACAAAGTCTCCACTGCTGCAGGGATCATCGCCACAGCCGTTGTGAAAGGTATGATAGAGTCCCAGCCAATGACCCGCCTCATGGGTAGCGGTACGGCCAAGAAGATAGTCCGCAAAGAGTGAACCGCGTTGTCCAAAATAACCATAGCGGATCACGATGCCGTCTTTACGCGCCGGACCGCCGGGAAAGGAGGAATAACCGGCAACGCCGCGATTGATGTAGCGAACAACATACATATTCAGGTAGCGTTCGCTATCCCAGTAACTGAGCTCGCTCAAACGTTCACGTTCCAACATTCGATGCTGTGTTAACGGCGATTTGACCCGCACGATACCGTCGCTCGGCCTGCCTTCCGGATCGAAACGCGCCAGACAGAATTCGATTTTGGTATCGAAACCGTCGCCGTGGCCATTTGTACCCAGGATGCGGCGAAAGTCTTCATTAAGCACTCGTAGCTGACTTTTGATTTGCTCGCGAGAAATGTTTTCCAGCCCATTGTTGTGGATGACGTGGATTACGATCGGAATACGCTTGACGCCGTCAGCAGATGCAGTCGATTCGCTGCGTCGTTTGGCAATAGCGGCTCTGATGGCGGATTCGCTGGCACTGCGCTGTCGATTTGCCTCGTCAGATCCATAATAGTGGTCAAAACCACAGCGTCGCCGGGCCTCATCTTGCGATTGTGGTAGAATTTGATGTCCGGCACCAAGCAGAAAGACAATGCTCACAGCGAACATTTTGAGGCAAATGTATCTTCCGGTCACGCGGACCTCCATTGTCTGCTTCAGACGCAGACCGGCTGTTTAGGTATTGCTTGCGGTACTGTACAGTCCGTTAACGGAACGCGATTCCACCAAAGACAGCCAGCAATGAACTTGGGTTACAAAGCGCCGCGAAATTGTCCGACTCCGGGCCGATGCCGAGGAAGGGAATCCGGAAAAAATTGGCTAAGGTCGCGAGATTGCCGCACTTGTGGTGTTTTGTGCAAAAAGGCACTTAGACGGACCGGATAGCCCAGGCGACTATGCAGCAAGCGCTCTCGCCAGATTTACACAGCTGACACAGGGCTGAAAGACAAGCCTCCAGGCTCTACAATTCGACAATGGTGCAAAGGAATCAGATGTTAACGATGCCGACGGTTGCGAGCGACCTAATCGCTTTACGCGCTCAAAAACTCATAACCACCGGCGCTGATCGAATAGTTGACAGGTTAATTGACTTCGGCGATCAATTTCTTGACTCTACCGCTTTCTGATTCCAGATGTAAGGTGCCGGAAATCCTTACGGACCTTCCCAACCATCCATACAAAGCTGATATGGCGTCGCCCTCTTCGCGCAGACCGGTGACAACCAACTGATCGGTCGGCCGATTGCTCTCGATCGCCTGCGAAATGTTGTCCTTGCCGCTGAGCCGTGTGCTGTGAACAGTCTCAAGCTGAATCTCCGCATCGTCGCTAAGCAGTTGATACATTGTGTCGAAGTGACCGGTTTTGACTCCGTTGTTGTGCGTCGCAACAAATGACATCAGCAGTTGTCTTGTATTCATAGATCCTGCACTGAATCTGTTAGTGATTCCGAGAACCAACGAAACACCTGGTTTCGATCGGCAGGCAGAATATACAGAATAGAGCAAGGCAAGTAATCCATGCGATGGACAGGCACAGTCCGCGACCATAAGAAGCATTACGAAAACGTAACACGGTCTGGCTTCCCCGGATCAGAACTTATACCCTTCCACTTCCTCAGCCGAAAAAGGAACGCCAAGGCCGAGCGCTACACGATTCACAAAATTGAAGTAACTGCTGATAAGATTGACGTTGAGGATTTCTTCGTCGCCGAGGCCGACGCGGCGCAGGCCGGCAACGTCGTGCTCCGACATCAAATGCGGCGAGGTCGTCAGTTTCGCGGCGTAGCGGGCAAGGGCCAGGCTCCGCTCGTCCAGCCCGGCACTATCGAGGTCGGAACACAGACGCTGTATGCGCTCCCGATCTTTCCAATAGTGCTGCAGGGCCTCGGCGTGGTGCGCGACACAATACTCGCAATTATTGGCAGCTGAAACCGCGACCGCTATTATCTCGCTCTCTTCACGGCTGAGGCGCGTCTCGCCAAACATAATCGACAGATATAAATCCATGTGGCTGTTCATCGCCGCCGGGTTCAGGCTGTGAATCTTCAGTATGTTAGCAACCTTTCCGCGGCGTCCGGCGACTTTCTCATACACTTCCTTCAGATGTCCGGTGGCGGCTTCCTGATCGACAACTTTGATCCAGGGCATATTTATCCTTTGTGAAAGTTGGATTTTGACTTCGATTGTTTCCGAAATGTATTCTTCCGTCAATCATGGCGGGCAGGATAGGATCCAGGCTGTCGCAGACAATTTCAACAACAGCCATACTCTTCCCGCATCAGCCCCGTGACGCCGACAATAGCACTCTCCCGCGACCTATAACCGGCTGCCTCATGCTGCGCTAGACCGTCTCGAGATTTTTATAAATCCGGTTCATCAGGCTGCGAAGCTGTTCTAACTCTGCTTTCTTAACACCTTTGAAGGCCTTTTTCTGAATGTCCGATGCAATGGTGGAAAGCCGATTTTTCAATCGTTTGCCGTCGGCGGTCAGGTAGATCAGAAATTTGCGGCGATCATTTTTGTCCGGTCGGCGCGTAATGAGTCTATTCTTTTCCATAATATCGAGAATTCGGGTAATGTTGGGCTTATCCTTCTTTGTTAAGTCGGCCAGCTCCACTTGTGAAAGACCGTCATTCTCGTACAACATCTGCAGGATGCCCCATTGGTGAACTGTGACCTCATAGCCCTTATCCCGAATCGATCGTTGCAGGCTCAGGAACATGCGCAGGGCAGTCCGGTTAACAATATAGCCGAGATTAAAATTCAAACTATTGTTCCAGAATTCCATGTTTTTGTAGCTCATAAGCACCTAACCAATGCATGCTGGTATAAGGAAGAATTACTTAGAGTCAGCGCAGGGGAAACAGGGCGGTACGTTTTAATTGCAATGACAACTATTACCAATGCAAAAAAAACGTTGGCAACTTATTATTCGACCATGAATTTTCAAATGGAAAAATCCATCCCCTCAGTCGGATAAAGGAATCGACCCAACCCAGGCAACAATCCTTCAAGGCAGCGAGGGTCACAGCCCAAATCTGTACTTTTTCGGTTTCGGGCTGAGACCATTTCGCGGGGCGGGTGTCTCAGTCACGTTCCCAGCACCACCCATTGTAATAATCTATTCCAATCGATAGTGGCGACCTGCGCGCATGATTGGTTATTTAAAGTCGCCGACTATCACATTGCGGGTTTTCAATATGTGTACATTAACCAGCTATACAGGCGTGTTTGGTAGGGCAATCACGCAGGTGTCCTGTGTTTTCCTGCTTGCTTCGATCGCTCTTTCTCCATTGAGTTTTGCTCAGGATCTGGGCGCACCCCGGCTTCATAACCAAGGACCGGATCGTGAAATATTTGTCGGCCGGTTAAGTATGGAGTCCTACCTGCTGCAATGGTCGAGCCCGAGCGGAACGCTCAATAACCGGGTTCAGATTGCCGCAAGCGACGACTTTGTGGCACCGGTCATCGATGTAACGGTCGGCAATACCTTTAACAGCAAATTGCTCAATCTTCTGCCGCTCGCGCTGCCGGATGATGCGCGTTATTTTTGGCGGGTCAAAGCGCTCGGCGACGGGATTGAAAGCGCATGGTCGGCGACGGGCGAGTTTCGCGTCGTTCACATTCCGCGTGTAGAGAGTATCGGCAGTCGGCCGCGAGCGACGGGAGCCGAAATTTTCTGGTACGAGACGCAGGGCGCCGAAAGTTATCAGGCACAGCTGGCACTAAGCCGCAGCTTTGACGACTTTGCAGCCGATGTAACGGACGCCGCTTTCAATATCTTTATCGGCAACCGACGCTACAGCTTCGATATCAGCAACCTGGAACGCAGGACGGTCTATTATTGGCGGGTTCGGGGTGTCAGCGCTACCCATAAGGGCGCTTGGTCGGCGCCGCGGCTTATCGTCACGCAGGATGGCGAGCGCCCGGTAGGATCGCCTGACCTGCGGGAGAGCAGTATCAGCGAGATAGAATTTCAGCTGACTAATGACGGCCGCCTGGGGTGGAATGAGCTGGAAGGCTTGCGGCAGTTTAGCTGGCCGCGCGCCTCGGCTAACAGCTATCTCTTTGGCGGCGGTATCTGGTTTGGCGCGCGCAAGCGCAGCGGCGAGGAAGTCGATAAACTCGTCGTAATGTCCTACGATCCCAATTCCGGCCGTTCATGGATGACGCCGGGACGCAGCTGGCTGGATCCCGAAAGCACCGATCGAAGCGCACATCGTCTTCATTTCGGTCTGCACTCTGCCATGGACTTCGACGCCGACGGCCGCCCTATCGACGGATCGAATATCGTCTGGCCGCTGCGCGTCCTGCCCGGTAAAGTGCTGGCGCGTGATGGTTATCGCGGTTCATACCTCGATCCCTTTAGGCCCGATCTGCCTACCGTAACGCCGCCGCCTGCATTTCTGAGCAGCGAGGATATCTTCACGACCTTCCATGACGGCGACCTCGACAATTATGCAACGGTCAATTCCGAAACATTGGAAGAGCTGGCTTATCCAATTGGCCTGCAGTTCGAACAGACCGTCTATACCTGGAAGTCCGGTCGCCTCAAAGACGTAATGATCCTGCACTACAAAATGATCAACACTTCGCAGGATACCCTTTTCGATTGTTACTTCGGTCCGGCGCTCGATTTTGATATACTCCCGGTCGGAGCTCCACGTGAGGGGGCGAGCAACGAAGAGACTCGCTACTACGAAGAAGACAGCGAGCTCAGTCTGGCTATGCAGTGGTCGGATGTCGATCAGGGCGAAGCGGACAGAGGCTTCGGCTATGTCGGCGTGACATTTACCCAGACGCCGGCTGTCGACGGTGATTCATTTGTGCGGCGCGATAAAGCGCATTACGGCTTCGAAGAACAGATGGGGATTGCCAGCTTCCGCAACTGGGTCATCTATAACGATCCCACCCGGTCCCACGAGCGCTACGATTTCATGGCGGCGAATGTTCGCGACGGCGCTTCCGGAGCCTCCGACAAACGCTTTCTGATGACCTGTGGCCCCTTTTCCCTTCGGCCCGGCGATACGACGGAGGCCGCCTACGCCATTCTCTTTGCCGCGCCGGCGCTCGGCGACAACCCCGACGGCAGCACGGAGGATGTCGCCAATCTCGTGAGCCTGGCTCGCGCCGTTCGCAGCATCTATGAGACGTACACGACGGTAGATGTGAGCGCGGAAACGGCCGACGCCGGCGCGAATCATCTGCAAATTCTCGGCATCAGTCCCAATCCGGCAAGCCAGGAGGCCGTTGCAAGCTTCAGCCTTGCAACGCCGAACAGAGTCGAGCTGCGCCTGCGCGATATCTTCGGCCGCAGTGTCTATGCAGCCAGCCTGCCGCCGGCAAGCGGTATGCGTCAGATTCGGATCCCGAGCGCTGATCTGGCGGCGGGCAGTTACATTCTGACCCTCTCTGCCGGTGGACAGCAGCGCTCCGCCAGACTACAGATTGTCCGCTGATTCGCAGCGGCTATTGTCGGCCCCTCTCCGCCCGCGAGCTTCCGATCCACGGAGCCGGCGCTCAACTGGCGTGAATTGGCGACGCAGACAGTTCCGGATATGAAAAAGGCCGGGCGCTACTGGCGCCCGGCCTTCCTTTTTTACAGCAATGCGGCAGCATGATGTATTGTCGGCTACATCATGCTCCGCTGCCCGCCAATAGAGAAAGGCCGGCAAATGATCGAAAGAATTCCGCATAAAAACTCTCTCTCACCGCTTGCGCTGCCGGCCTTTCGCGTCGAACAGGATTCTCCACTTGTTCCCTGACTTCGGAGCTGCCGCCGCGGCGAAACGCAGCTGCAACCCTCTGTTTTTGAACACAGGCAATATACGCCGGGCTTCACGCGGCATCACTACTGTAAAACTACTGCATTGGATCAAACGGCTCATCCGGGCGGAAGATCAGGGGCCAACAATGAGCAAGGGTACTTCCAGATCGCCAAAGGGTGCTTCATCGCGGTCTGCCAGGCGAAGGTAATAAGCGCCGGCTTCCAATCCGTCAATCGGTAAGGGTATCCGTTGCGGACCGGCCGCAAAGGCGTCAAGTTCAAAAAGCAGACGCTCTCTGCCGAGGAGGTCGACGATGACAATTCGCAGGTCGGTTTTTCGACGCAGCGTAATACCAAGCCGTATGGTATTCCGCGCTGGATTGGGCATGATCTCGACTTTCCCCGCAACAGGGGAAGCGCTGGGCTTCAGGTCTGATACAACGCCGGTGTTAGGCGCTCCGGGCGTGCTGCGGGCGGCGCGGGCATTCCAGTTAACTGCCTGACTGTTATCCAGACCGGGATGAATCAACTCAAGTGAAGCGCCGCGACCATCGGCTGCGCTTGGCCAGGGCTGCGCCGTCGAATAGCCCACCGAGTCGATCAGGATGGCAGCGGCGTTGCGCAGCCGTACTTCGTCGCCGCGGCCGAGACCAAAGCCGAGATTGCCCTGCAGCGGATGAATGGTGGGATGAATGCGCCGAAACCTGACGCTGTCACGGCAGACAACCAGAAAAGCCCTTGGCGCCAGCAGCGTTCCCGGCGGAAATATATAGCGGTGGTCTTCATTGTCGTCCTGCAACACCCAGCCGCTCAGCGAGCGCGCTTTGTCCGACGGGTTGAATAGTTCTACCCAATCGCCTGCGTCGGCATCCTCAGCGGAATTATACATGATTTCGTTGATGACCGGCGCGGGTTCTTTGTCCACATCGGCCTTCCGCAGATAGGCCGTCAGCTCCAGGTCGCCGGAGAGAGTCAGTTCGACAGTCGGTTCGGCGGGCAATGATTCTTCGCTCCAGCCTTCGAAGCTGTAGCCTGGCGAAGGATGCAGGACCAGCGGCAGCGGCAGGCCGCGAAAATAGATGCCCTCCCAGGGCGGTGTCAAGGAGCTGAGCGTGTTGATATCGATGCTGGCGGCTCCCGCCGGCTCGACCCTCACTCGCAACGTAGCAATTCCGTCGAGATCAAATTCCTGAACCACATTTTCGCGAATGACCGGAGGACGCAGTCGAGTAAATTGACGCATCGTATCAAGATGCGCCTCCCAGTGCGGCGCTGACTCAGGCCATCGCAGCTGATGGCGCTGGATCGCATCGCGCAGGTAGTTGCCCAGCGAGTCGACCACATGAATCACCCGTTCGGATTGATATTGGGTATTCAGCAGGTCGGCGATAACGTTGAGTTGCATGGTAAGCAGCTGGGGCTGCTTCAAAATTCGATAGAGCAAATGCGGCAAGTAAGGCGTTTGCATCCAGGCCTTCTCCTGCTGCAGGAGCTGACGCAGCAATCTGACCGTCGGACGCGATCGGTTGTCCTTATGCAGGGAAAAGTCGAGATCGAGCCACAACCAACGCCAGGGGACGCCGGGACCTTTCCACAGCTGAATATTTTTAACGGGCCAGTCGCCATTAGCGGCATAGACCTGACTGGCGACATAGTGAAAGGTACTTTGTAAATCCACGTGCCTCGCCAGAAAGGCCAGCGCTTCACTACTGCCGTCAGGAAGAAGATCCAGCGAATCCATCATTTGCAGGTACTCGCGGGAGCTACCTTCCACGGCGGGGTTGTCGTGATCATGAGCCCAGTTTTGCGGCGCATTCTCAATCAGGAGAATATCGTCGGGGTCAAAACCGTAGCGGAGACCCAGATAGTCGGCGTCAAGGCGTTCGCGTAAACTCTGCATTCCCCAGAACTCGCCGTTCACATACATGATAGCCGGCTGATACGATCGTTTGTCGAAGGCTAAGCCGTCAACCAGGATCGCGGTCAGGCCATCGCGAATGATACCGTGCTCCCAGTCATTGCCGCCGGTGCGCATGATAAACGATTTGCTGTGTAGAAAATCCTTCTGCTTAAAGATATTATAGAGTAACTGACTCTGGTTGTAGCGTTTGCGCAGGGCAAAGCGCAGGGCCTTCTGCGGCAGCGTACGGCTGAACCATCCGTGTATCCGGGCACCGCCGGAAACGCCGAAACGTCGGCCGGCACCGGCCTCAAACATCTCAACATGAGCCGGCACCTCGTCGATCCGCCAGAAATTAGCGCCGTAGTAAGGATAATCCTTGCCGGCATTCGGGCCACGGGTATAAATGCCCTTGTCATCATCCCAGAGGTAACAGGGATCGGTGACGAAAGATAAGATCGGAAGGCGGCTTGACTCGTCGATGAGATAGGTCTGCGTCGCGATCGTGCTCGGAAGAAAATCGTCACGAAAAACGCGCGTACGCAGAACGGCCGTCGTGTCGATATGGATAGCTTCGCCCGTATAGAGGGGAGATTGTTCGCTAGGTTCGCTGCCATCGAGCGAATAGTGGATTCGCGCTTCCGCATGCTGAGCGATCAATTGAATGTTTTGTGCCCCGCTGAACATACCGGCCGCGGGTACAGCGGCGGCGGAAGGCATAATGCCTTTCGCACCGGCGGCATTGCTGCCTTCGGGCGTTGGATGCCCAAAGAACCGCACTTCCTCGCCGCCGTCGGGGCTGCGACCATACGATATGTCGGCCGGCAGGGGCGGCAGTGCCATTTCGTCGATCTGTTCGCCGTCGGCATTCCACAGGTAGAGCTTTTCGCCGGCAGAATTGAGCTTGAAATCAGCGTAGATTCCAGGCCGAATCCGACTCTCCCCTTCAATCTCGGTATTCAGCTCGACCGCCGTCAATTCCGTATAATCGATCGCCTGTCCGTCAACACTGAAGTCGGAATAGTAGGCCGAAGCGAGCTTATGGGCCTCAAATGCCGTCAGAGCCAGACCTATCTGCACCTTTGAATTCAGGGAGGGTATATGTATGTCATGATGCGCCTGCCAGAAATAACCGTCATTGGATATCCAGGTTAGCACGGAATCGCCGCGACGTTGAATACGCAGCCAGTTGTTAGGATAGCGCAGATGCAGAAGCCGGCGGCGATGTTCGGGCTGTCCGCCATCGACGGCGCGAGCCAGGAATTCAAATATCTGGCGTTCCTGCGTGGAACAGAACAAAGCCACGAATCGGCCGCCTTCTTCAAGGGATTCACGCAACATCAGGCCGGCCAATGAAAAAGGATGGACGGCGTTTAAGGCGCGGACACGTACGACGGCCTCGAAATCGCCGCTCTGCGGTAGCGCAGCGAAACGCATTCCGTCTTTATTGGACCAGACATCCACCGCGAAGCCGGATGCCCGCATAAAAAACACCGGCGAGTCATCCGCCGGGGCCACATCGTCACCGGCGAATACAAGTAGATGGTCGCCGGCATTCAGGTTGGTATCAGGCAAAGGCCAGGCAGTGCCGAAATCATCACCGTCGCTCAAGCGATAGCCGGCAAGATTCAGTGTCTGCTTCGAAGCGTTAAATAGCTCCACCCAATCGGGCGCTTTGTGATTGGCATCCCGTAAACTAGTGCCGTTGCGCGACATCGCTTCATTGATAACGAGCGACGCTTGAGCGGCAAGGGAGGCGCCTCCTGTTCCAAGCAGAACGATGAGTAAACAGCATCGAAAAAAATGGTGCATACGGCGCGAGTCGGGAATAGACGCCGGCGCCCAGCCGCATGGATAAGCAGGCGGACGCAGGGATCATTAGGGAATTATTATGGTAATGTTTATGAGCGCGCGCTGCGAAATAGGCCTGGCTAACGCAAAAAAACAATACCAATCAACGGTACCCGCCGTCCTGCGTTCGAATCCATGCACTCGACTAGGGCGGGCTGCAAGGCAAAAAGAACTCTCATTCAAACCGAAGGATGGACTGTGCCGCAAGGGGTGATCATTTCCCATCGCTCCCTTCACTCGAAGGGCGTTTCGACGAGGATTTCAACCGTACGACAGTAAAAGCGTCCTTCGGGCAGATCGTTATCATATAAGAGAATTTCTTCACCAAGTCCCCGGGATTGTGCCGCCGGCACATCCAGCTCACGAGCCAGCGTCTGCGCACGACGTTCGGACAGATCGCGATTGTAATCAGCCTCGCCTTTGCGATCGGTAAAGCCTCTGATGGTCACAATCGATCCGGGCTGAATACGCTCGCGGATCAGTTCCGAGATACGCCGGTTGGCGGAGCTCAGCTGCGCGTTATCGAAGTCGAACAAAATCAGACTGTAACGATCGATGCGTTTGTCGCCGCTGCCTTCCTGTTGCTTGCGGCGTAAGCTAATGAGCTCCACGGGCAGGGTTTTCAGACCGGAAGAAAGTTCGCGGCCGCCTTGATCCTGCACAGCCAGGTCGTAATTCAGACTCCCTTCCAGCGAGGGCCAGCGGTCGAGTCGCTCATTGATCGGCCAGTCGATACTTGCGGGAATATCGCGATCGCCATCGGCAGCGAAGAGCTCGGCGCCGCGCTGATGGGAGGTCAGACGCCAGGTCTGCACCCCTGCGTCCGCCCTGACCTGCGGATAAAAGCGCAGCAGCGGCGGGGTAGCCTGGCGAATAGTATCGTTAATGACGATCGGTCGCAGGATGTTCCAGTCCGAACTGACAATTTCCACCCGCCGGTTTTCAGCCCTTCCATCGGCATCTTTATTACTGGAGGCCTTAAGAGGCAGGTTGCGCTGCCGCAGCGCGATACGCGCGGTGTCGATCCCCCAAACCGTATGCAGGTAAGATCTCACCGTTCGTGCACGCGCCAACGAAAGCGCGCTGTTGCCGGCCTCATCGCCAAAATCGGCATTACAGCCGACCAGGCTGATGGAAGCCGAAGGATTGTCGAGCATTCGACGACCGATAATGTTCAGCACATGATAATAGGTTGCGAGGGTACCCTGATCTCGCAGCTCTTCTTCTTTAAATGCCGCAACAGCGTCCGGCGCCAGCTTACGATAGCGGGAGGGCAGCTCGGCCGCACTCTCTTCGAAAAAAACATAATTGAGGAGCGGCTTCATTTGTTCGGAAAGAAACTCCTCGATTCGCAGGACGGCGGCGGGCAGCTCCTGACCGGCGGCATCAACCGCGACCGCATGGACGTCGGCCAGCAGAGTCGGGCCTGGCGGAGTAGCAACAGGCGGCTCCACGACAGCGACCGGCTGGTCCGGCGAGGTCTCTGCCGGAATTTCAATGTTCACTGCTTCGCTCCGGTTCTCAGGCGCAATCTTAAGCGCCAGTCCTATGCGCAGCGAATGCACATTCCAGCTCAGGTTTTCGGCGACCGGGCTTAAAGCATAACTGTAGGTCAGCTCCGGCGCCAGCAGCAAGCTGCGATCTTTGTTCATAGGCAAATCGTAACTGACGCCCCCCATGACGGCAAGCTGCAGACTGCTGGCCTCCGGGATATCGCCGTCAAAAGCATTGCGAATGCGCGAGTCCGTATCGGGAAAGGTGCCGAAGGATGGCTGGGTAATCTCTTCGCGTTGGTCAAAGGAGCTCTCTAAAACATAGGCGAGACGTATGCCGCCCAGCAGTTTGAGGGCCGGAATCAATTCGAAACTCAGCAGGGGTTCGAGGCCGATCGAAGCTAGCTGCGCTTCCACAATATGTTCAAAATTACCGTTGACGCTGGAATTGGTACTGGGATTCCACACTGTCGTCGCTTCATCTTCGCTTAATGTGCCGCCGAGCGAGGCATAGGCCAGTCGAAAGACAAGAGATAAGTCGTCCGCCAAGGGTCGCGCATACAAAAGACCGAGACTGACGCCGCTACCGTCGCCGCTGCGAAACTTGGGACAGCAATTGGGAATATCGGCCGCAAGCTGCTGAAAATCTGCGCTGTGTTGATTGAGACTGAAATTGCCGAATATCCCGAACTGCGAACGTGAAGAGCTCTCTGCAGCCGGCGTCTGAGCCGGCGCCGCAGTCAAGCCCGCGAGGATCAACAATGACAGGATTAAACCGATTTTCATAAGCAGAAGAATTTTGGACAACAAGATCCGTGCCCTTGCGCCGGGCATAGACGTTTAGCCCCGACAAACTAGCCCGCCCGGACGTACATTAACAAATTATAATTTTTCAATGTCGTGCAGCCGACCGTTTCACGCTCAGGGACACGGCCGCGGCCTTTCGGTTGCAGAAACGGCGTAGGCTTTAGTGTTCCTGTTGTGGGCAGGGACTGTCGTCATTTTGTCGTAGTACATCCGCCTGGCTTTCGCTGTATATTGCTCTTGTCTCCTGACGGTGTCGCTTTCCGGAAAACTCGCTCTCCGTCCAGTCACAGAATCATTAAGAATCACGGTGCGCTCTTCACAAGCAGGCGTACAGTCACATTGCTGTTCCCTGCTGCCGGGTAGCACCCGCTCATCAAAACGATTACGTACTATATTTGGAAGGATATCATGAAAGACATCAAAATGTTCGCTATACTCTTTACCTTCGCGTCACTGTTGATTATCGGGGTGACGACGCAATCCGGATGGGGCGCCGACTGTGGTGCCTGCGGCAACTATCATATTGATAACGCCACGGAAAACGACTATGACATCGTGCTGATAACCTGTTGCGGCGAAGTCGGCCCTATCAATGTTCCGGCGCATAGCGCCGTGGATGTGCCGGTTGCCTCGCCCGAATGCTGTATCGAAAAGGCGCGCGAGGTTGTGAGCGGTATCGAAGTCGATATTTTTGACTTCAAGCAATTACCCACGAACGACTATTTGCGAGTCACCGACGGTTGCTATGTCTTGCTGTCAATAACGCCGTGAGACTTCGTCGGTATCAATTCCTGAAGTTGCCTTGAATACACTCACAGTGCAGTAAGCCAGCGGCAGAATTGGGGTGGCTGTCAGTTCTGCCGCTGGTGTCTTTGAAGTGCCGCGCCACTGTTACCAGCGCTGCATTCGCAGCTGAAAGCGCGCAAACATGTTAATCCGGCCCGATCCGATCTCTTTGAAAACCGCCTGATTGCGCGGTGTCGGGAGTTTTACTTGTTTTGACACAAAGGCAGCACCGAGGTCTGCAAACATAAACAGGAGCCCTACACGCTCGGCTATCAAAAGACGAATCCATCAGGTACAAATACATCACGCAGAAGACAGAGACATAAAGACAGACCGGCCGCCCACCTGATCTATCTCGATTGTCTCCTGCCGTCCCACTGGCGGGCGCGACAAAAACCGCAATTACCGATTTGACACTTCGCCCTGTGCTTATCGTCAGATAGTGAAAAGATTTTGTTGCGTTTAGAGTTTCATCGAACTATGTTGGTCGTGTTTTGGAAATTGGGTAAGCAACTGTATTGATCTAAGTAGCCGCAGGATAATTGAAAAAACGCTGGAAAGTATCCATAAATTTGACATTTGTTAGTCCAAATTCATCTCATACATCTATCTAGCTATTAGCCTATTAACGTCGCGATTTCCTGACTAAACTAAAGGGGAATTTTGACCGGAAGCTGGAATTGCGCGTACTGAGTCGTTTTCATTGGGGATTGGCAGCGCCTCCTCTCGCAAAACTCTGCACGTTAATGTGCTCACATTTGACTATTGATCGAATCGTCGAACTCACAGCATGGTGAGTTCTTGTTGGCTACCAGAGATTCTTTCGCCGTTTGAGTTAGCTGCGAGGAAAGTCTGTCGGATACTCCAGCTTATTCCCTCATCTGTTTTCCAGTATCAGCGAATTGTCGTCAAAAGCTACGAAGCAGACAGGATCCGTGTCTGTGCCATAAGCATGTCTGTTGACAACGGCTACGGTACTCCGACAGCTTTCTGGAGTTTGCTTCACATTAATTACCAAAGGACCAGCGTGTATGGCAGAATATTACCATCGTTGTCTTGCAAGGCTTCGAGCACAAAAATTTGTGGCCAGTTTGGCATTTGCCTCCGTTTTAATAGGGATAAATGTTACATACGAAACGCTTGCCGAAGATACGCATTCGGAAGACTGGCTGCTTTCGGGCAGCGTTCAAATTCGTAGTGAGGCAGATGCCAGAGATTTCAGCTCAGACAGCGATATATTAACATTTACCAGTATCCGCACAAGGCTTGGCCTTAGCAAGTCAGCCGGCTCCATCGTTCATTTCTTCATACAGGCCCAGGACTCGCGTGTGTTCGGTTCGGAGCCCAACACACTTAGCAGCATCGGCAACCTCGATCTACATCAAGCCTACCTGCAAATCGATTCGGTAGGCAACTGGCCGCTGGCCCTTCAGGCTGGGCGCTTCGAAATGTCGTATCGCACGCAGCGTTTTATAGGCTCGGTCGGTTGGCATTTCGTCGGCCGTTCCTTTGACGGCGTTCGGCTGATGTACGAAAATTCTTCATTCGAGCTGGATGGATTCTCCAGTATTTTGCGCGAGTCCAACGGGTATATCGGCAACGCCAACCCCCGCATCTACGGAGCAAATGACAACTCCGATATGACATTCAGTGGCTTATGGGCGTCAATACCGCTCGATGCGAATCATGAACTGGACGTTTTCGGACTGATGGAGCTCGACCAAAAGAATGTCATTCAGAATGACAAAGCGCTGGAGCGTTTCACTGGCGGGCTTAATTACTTCGGCAGCTTCGGCAAGGTGTCGGCAACTGTGGAAGGCGGATACCAGATGGGGACGGCCAGGACAAGCGAAGAGCTGATGGAAGATTCAACGGTCGTGAAGGAATCTGATATCGCGGCATTTCTGGCCTCGGCTTATGTACAGGTTAATGCGAACCCCTTTACCATTGGCGCCGGTGTCGACCTCTTGTCCGGCACTGATCCGACGGCTACGGGAGACGATATTGAGAGCTTTACCACGCCCTTCGCTACCAATCACAAGTTTTACGGCCACATGGACTATTTTATAAACATTCCTGTTAACACGCAGCAGCTTGGCCTGCATGATTTTTACCTTAAACTCGACTGGAAGCCTGGGCAAAGCAACTACGGTCTGAACCTGATGATACATCAGTTTTCTTCAAATCAGGCAAGTATGGCGGGTAATAGCAGCTTTGGTCAGGAAATAGATTTTTGGTTAAGATACAATATCATTGATAAGACAAATGTAACATTCGGCGGCAGCTTATTTTTGCCCGGTGACTTGATGAAAGAAATTTTCGCGCCGGGTCGAGACGATCCGGCCTTCTGGTTTTATACAATGTTGACAGCTAATCTATAATAGTCTTCTTAAAATTTAAGGCAACTAACTACGTAATATTTGAGGGACAAATATGAGAATCTCGGTACGGAATAAAATTTTCATCATTGCCCTGATACCACTACTGTCCTTGATATTTATGGCAATTGGCCCGATCATAGAAAAGAGCACGCAGTCTGATAAGTTTAACTCAATCCTGCGGGTGACTGTTTTGGCGACCGAGGCCAGCGAACTTGTTCATTCCCTACAAAAGGAACGCGGCGCAAGCGCAGGTTTTATTGGCAGTAAAGGTCAGAAATTCCGCAGTGAATTACGCAGCATCAGGTCTGAGTCAAATACGCTACTTACAACTCTGCGCGAATCGGTGAATAAGACTGAATGGCATTCGGAAGAAGAGCCCGCAGCCAAGCATTTGAAATCTGCGTTGCGTGAACTCGACCGCATTGAATCGGTCAGGCAGTCCGTTTCCGATCTGGATATTTCAGCATCCGCCGCGGTGAAATATTACTCTGCTATACATCAGCAAATTTTTAGCTTTATAGCGGAAGCCGCCAAGATTAGCCCCGAGCCGACACTCGCCAATGATTTCACGGCCTTCGTCAACTTTCTGCAAAGTAAAGAGCAGGCTGGCATTCAACGAGCTGTTTTGAGCAATGTGTTCGCGCAAAATACGATCAACGGTGCGACGTTTCAGCGTCTGATCGAAATTGTTGAAAGGAGCAAAACCTATGAGAGAGTCTTCTTGAATGCAGCCACAAGCCAAGCGCTTACTCAATATCGTTCAACGGTGAGCGGTTCTGTTGTTCGGGATGTTGATGACTATCTTCAGGTAGTTTTCGATAAAAATCTGGCTGGCGACTTTGGTAAAAATGCTGATGAGTGGTTCAGGCTGATGACGCAGAAAATCGACCTGCTAAAAAGTGTCGAAAACTTTCTCAGTTCGAGTATAATCAAAGTTGCGGAAACGGGATCGGACGACGCGTATCAGTCATTTATCACCCTTCTGCTTATCAGCATTTTAGTTGTACTTGGCACAATTGTATTGGGCTTGTTCATTTCCCGATCGATTTCGAGCGGAATGAATAAGCTTGTTGAGGGTACATCAAAGATAGCGGAAGGTGATCTTATTCACGAGGTGAACATCCGCTCGAATGATGAACTGTTGGACCTCTCCAAGTCCTTCAACGAAATGGTTGCCGATCTGCGCAGCAATAAGGAAGAAACCGATCGATTAATGGCACAGACAGCAGAACAGAATCGGAGCATTGAACAAAGAGCCGAGGAGTCGAAAAAGGAACAGGAATACCTCAACGCACAAGTTGAGCGCATAGGGCAGTTCTTGCTACTTGTGAAAAATAAGGACTTCTCGGAGTTTCTGACTAGCGAGCGGCAGGACATTATCGCCGAGCTGATCAGCAACTTAAACGGTACCGTGGATGTCCTCCGTGCTGTCATTGACAACTTGCAACAATCCTCGAGTCAGGTAGCCGCAGCAGCAGCAGAAATATCCGCTTCATCCGATGAAATGAATAATAACATCGGCGAACAGGATCGTCAAATAGACGAGATTGCCTCAGCTGTTGAACAAATGAGCAGCACGTCGGCTGATACGGCACAAAATACCTCACAGGCAGCAGAGCTTGTGAGTTCAACCGCCAACGGCGCCAAACACGGTCAGTCTTTGGTGCAAAAGACCATTGACGGTATGTTAAGTATCTCGGATGTTGTCAAGCAAACAACCCAGGTCATAGAAAAACTCGGCGCATCATCCGAACAAATCGGCAACGTTGTTCAGGTGATTGAAGACATCGCGGATCAGACAAATCTGCTTGCTCTCAATGCCGCGATTGAAGCGGCGCGAGCCGGCGAAGCAGGCCGAGGATTTGCGGTCGTTGCCGATGAGGTGCGTAAACTGGCCGAACGGACCCAGACGGCAACCAAGGAAATTGGCGAAACAATTCATGAAATTCAACAGGATACCAGTATTGCCGTCAAGGCCGCCAAGTCCGGCGCAACGGAAGTGGAGCAAGGCATCAGTCTGACGCAAGACGCCGGCGAGGCCCTGAATACGATCGTAGCGGACGTTTCGAATGTTAATGAGCTCATTTCTCAGATCGCAGCCGGTGCTGAACAGCAGTCGACAACTACTCGTGAAGTTGCAACCTCGGTCGATCAAATTTCGGGCGCGAGTCGGCAAAATACCGATCGGATCAGCGGCATCTCAGAAGCAGTCAATGATCTGTCACAGCAAGCACAACAAATGCTTGACCTAGCCAGTGAGTTTGTGCTTGGTTCCGAAGAGCGTAAGGCGCAAGATTACACTCAACAAAAATTGCTGGCGCAAAATTCGGACCATCATTCCTAGATTTCAACAAATCCCGATCACTTAAACTCACAGAGGGAAGAAATTCTTCGAGAATTCTTCCCTCTGTTGTGTCTGTTAAACACTATCCGCTCCCAAACCCGCCTTTCAATTGTGGTACTGTGTCAATGAAAATTTTTGTAATAACACCTCCCCTTAAGGTAAGGGTGTGAGGCGTGGGCTGAGCGCCGAACGGGGAGGGATTATGAGTATTTAAGGACTTCTCAACTCCCCTAGCCCCTCATTCAATAAAGAGGTGGACTTGAAAATAACTTAATTGACAAAGCACTAGTTTATCCAAAAGCTAAGCTTCGATCGGTCGGGTTATCCGAACAAAAACAGCATCAACCGATACTAAAAAACTAATCGTCGCACACTCTATTTGTTTAATTCTTGTTCAGACCACAGCAAGTAGCGAAAAAGCATCTGTGATACACAAATGCTCAGATAAATAAACCCGTCCGGAGTCTGTCGATTGAACTTTAAGCCATAAACTTCATTAAAGTCGGCATAGGCTGCGGTTTAGCAGTCCGGCATTAATACGTGGCCTGCCAAGGAAGGGCCGAAGTATTTGAAGTTTGTGTCTGCACGATTTTTTCGCCTTATATTTTTGCAGTTGCATCAAAGCAACTACTGTAAACTCCGTTATGATTATTGTCAATGTTTACATTGCGAGGTCTTCCCACTCGTCTGAATGCCGTACCCGGCTCCATCTCTTCAGGATGAAATTGTAAATCGTCTCGGCTGTCAAGTACGTCGCTGCACTGTGCAAATTCGTCAACGCTGCAATTGATGAATAGTCAACTACTTCGCCGGATGTTGCGAGATGGTAACAAAGCTCGTGATAAAATTTTCTAATTATCGACATAAAAATTTCTCACCCTCTGTAAATATTTATAATTGCATCGCTCATGCGAGATTTCGGGCATATATCACGTATTTATTGTCAAAACGATTAATTGCAACGCAGGTTTATAGGCTGTTGACGTGATAAATGGGATGTACTGCTTACTGCCGAAGTCCAATCTGTCCGAGAAGACGAAAATCCATATGGAGCGCGGTCCGTCGGCTCCGATATGGCAAGGACAAATGCCAGTGAGCAGATTCTCCGACATAGCGTACACTCCGCTCAGGCAGATGTGGAGGGTACCCTCTCCGCAGTATGAAGGAATTTGAAATTCTGGTAAAAATGGCAATGAACGATCCTTGTATTCTGGTAGCCGACAGCGATAGAAAATTCGCAAGTCTTTTAGCGACAGCAATTCGCAATGTTCAGTGTTTTGATGTTCAGTGCGCCGTCAATGGTCAGGAAGTACTGCGTTTTGTTGAGGAGCGCAATGATATCGCCTGTATTGTGCTTGACTACGATCTTCGCGAATACACCGGTTTTCAGGTGGCCGAGTATCTGAGCGCTACCGCGCCGCACATACCGACCATACTCATCTCGAATGAAGTAGACCAGGTACGACAGAAGGCAATGGCCGTGCGCGTTTCCTTCGCCCCAAAATCCGTTGAACGCATTTTGGCCGCCATCGATCGGAATGCCTTGATCGGGCCGCCCAAAGTGGTGGACGCCCGAATCAGAGGTGCGCTGGCATCGATGGGATTTGTCTTTGAAAGTAAGAGTATGGCGCGTGTGATGGTCGATCTTGTCAACGCGGCAAAATCCGAACGCAATCTGCTTGTCGTGGGTGAGACGGGAGTCGGCAAAACCACCGTGGCTCGCATCATCCATGATCTCAGCAGGCGATCCGAAAATCCCTTCGAAGTCTTCGAATGTCCCAAGTACAGCGAAAATGCAGAGTTGTTTGTCGCAGAGCTCTTCGGCTATTCCATCAATCCCGTCACCGGCAAATCCGGCGATCAGACCGGAATACTGGAAATGGCCGGGCGAGGGACGGTCCTTCTGGATGAAGTCAATGACATTCCCGCCTCGGCCCAGGCAATCTTGCTGTCAGCACTCGGACAAAAGAAATACCGACGGCCGGGGGACACCGATCTGCGGAGTATCCTGGCGCGCATCATATCCACCGCCAGCCGGGACATCAATGGTGAAGATTATGCCAGTGTTCTGCGGCGTGATCTGCTGCAGCGTCTGCGCCAGGAGGTCATTGTCATTCCTCCACTGCGTGAGCGCCCGGAAGATATCGAAGTACTTGCACCGATATTCCTTAAGAAATTTGCCATGCAACCGCAGGGTCGCCAGCTATTTATCCACGATGATGCCATTCGCTACCTTCAGCGCCAGGCCTGGCCCGGTAACATCAGCCAACTCAATAACATACTCGCCCGCGTGGTGCAGAGCGTCCGCAGCGACACTATTTACACGGTGGATGTAGCGCGCGAACTCTATAAGGATTCACCGCTCAAAACGGCAACAGAGAAAAGCGGTCCGCCGTTTACCGCCGCAGCGCCCGTCGCGATCGGCGCTGACGTGATGCGCCCGACAGGTATCGCCACCGGAAGATCAATCCTGATCGAAGATTTTGTACAAAACGTCTTCGAATACGAGCATGCCACGAATCTAAAGGATCTCGTCGAAGAAGTACGCCGCGAGTTGATTCAACGCTCGCTCAGCAAAACGAAAGGTAATGTGTACAAGGCGGAACGCGACTTGTGGGGCTATCCGGCAACCTCTAACGGCAGCTTGCGCCACCAGATCAAAAAGTTCGGGATCGATCCGAAAAAGTTTTCCTGAGCGGCGTCAGAACGTTCTGCTCCGGCACTGTCTCCCGGGTACGCCACGCCCTTAAAGGAGAGCATGAATTTCAGCCCGTTGATCCTTGGCGATTTCGCAGACACTTTTCAGATTTGCCAGGCTGCAGCGCCAGCCGCGTAGAATATCGGTATAATACTGGTCAAAGGCTCTATCGATCGCGACACCCGAATCCAAAAGGGATACATAGGTTTTGGTGTTGCCTTCCGGTCGCAACTCGAAGCGATTGTACATTCGCCAATGCGCGCCGCGAGGATTGTCACCGTCGGGCTTGAGACTTTTGCCATTAAGAACGGTGAACTCGACCTCAACGACCTTGGGTTGCTGCAAATCACTGAAGTAGCCTTCGAGAACAAAAGGCTCCGCCTCAGTATTCCAGATATAACGCACTGCACCGCCCGCTTTATGTTCTGATTCGGCATCATCAGTCCACCAGGATTTGATACCATTGGCGGTAGCCAAAGCATTGTAGACTTTTTCAATTCTGGCGTGAATCCGAAGCTCCGCAGAGATCGACCTACGGACGCTGACCGCCGACAGGAGTCGTTCTGGTTTCATATCGCATCCTCCGCTGTTGATGTGTGGTATTACCCGTTGCGCCATCCGCATTCGGGCTTCGACATCTGGAAGATAGGATATGATTACAAACTTGCAAATGATGCAGCTCAGCTTTCGCCTGTCAAGATGCTGCCGATAACGCTCGCCCGACTTGTGAATCCTTAACCCAGTTGGTGAGTCCCCGCCTAATCCTACGCCCACTTGCCCTCAACGATCACGCGCATCCATTCGCTTCCCCGGTCGGGCTGCAGCCCTTAACAGGTGAAAGGACAAAGCTCACTCGTGACATCAGTGCGAGGCGGGATTGACGAGCTGCAGCCAGTTGCCGAATGGATCGCGAAAGGTCAGGCAGCCAGGGCTTCCATCACTTCCCTCGATCACAACGCCTTTGCGCTCCAGCGCTTGCCGGCTTGCTTCCAGATTTTCAGTATAAAGCACCAGCGCTATCGAAGCATCCCGGTAGTGTGCCGCCGATTCACGCGGTCGGCCGGGGCGCAGCAACAGTGTCAGGCCGTTGTTCGTCAGCCAGACGAACTGCTCGCCCTGAGTTTCCTCCAACGTAAATCCCAGGACGGTCGTATAAAATTCGAGCGCTCGCCGCGAATCTTCCACAAACATTTCCAGATGGCCCAGTTTCATACAACGCGATTCCTCAATCAGTGTAGGAAGTCTTCAATTGTTTATCCCGTCGGTGTCGCTCGAGCGCCAGCTGCAGCAAGCGGTCGATTAATTCGGGGTAGCTGATGCCGCTGACTTCCCAGAGACGAGGATACATGCTGATGTTGGTAAATCCGGGAATCGTATTGATCTCATTGACATAGAGCTCTCCGGCAGAGCCAAGAAAGAGGTCGACACGCGCCATCCCCTCACAGCCGAGCGTCTCACAGACCTTGATCGAAAGCTGCTGGATAGCCTTGATGGTCGCGACATCGAGCTGAGCCGGTATCTCAAGGCTGGCCCCTTGTTCGTCCAGATACTTGGCCCGGTAAGAATACCACTTACCGCTTGGAATTATCTCGCCGGGCAGCGAGGCATGCAGTGTATCATTGCCGAGAACGGCGCATTCGATTTCGCGACCGTCGATATTCTCTTCGAGCAAGACTTTATGGTCGAATCGAAAAGCATCTTCCAGTGCGGCTGCGAATTCTTTGGCGGTGGAGACGCGCGAAATACCAACCGAGGAGCCGAGGTTGGCCGGCTTAACATAGAAAGGCAGACCTAAATCGTCGACGACCTCTTCAAAGCCCGGCACGGCGCGGTGCTTGCGTTGTAGCGTGCGAAAGCGGCCGATCGGAATGCCCGCCTCGCGCAGCAATCGCTTCATGACATCTTTGTCCATCCCGACGGCCGAGCCGAGCACATCGGCGCCGACAAAGGGAATATCCGCCAGCTTCAGCATTCCCTGAACGGTACCGTCTTCGCCAAAAGGTCCGTGTAAGACCGGAAAGATGACATCAAGTCGATCCAGTTGGCGCGGTTCAGCGACTTCGAGAAGGGTACCCGCTTCTGGCACCAGTGTTATTGCAGCACTGCCGTTAGCAGCCAGTCGCGGCAGCACCTGAACCGAGGGCTGAAGAGCGGCGACATCGCTCAGATGCCAGCGGCCTCCCTGGTCGATGCCCAACAAGGTCACTTCGTACTTTTCCCGATCGATCGCATCAACTATGTTGCGGGCCGACTGGAGCGATATCTCATGTTCCGCCGACTTGCCGCCAAACAATATTCCGACTCGTATTTTAGTGCTCATTATCCGAACGCTCTCCTCGCTGAATACATCGTGCAAAAGTTTCAATGTCAATGTTTGCGCCGCACACAATCAGCGCGATTCTTTTACCCTGCAGACGTGAACGCAGCGGTCCACTGACTGCGGCCATTGCGGCGGCACCGGCCGGCTCGACGGCCAGTTTCATTTCGGCGAAGAGCAAGGCCATCGCGCTGCAAATGTCATCATCGTCCACCAGGACGATGTCATCGACATTTCGGCGGCAAAGCTCAAAGCTATATTGGGCGGCATGCGGCGCGCCAAGGCTGTCGGCAATTGTACGAACGCGATCGATACTCTGCGGCGTACCGGCGGCGAAGCTGCGCGTCATCGAATCGGCTCCCTCGGGCTCTACGCCGTACACCGCGCAGCCCGGCTGTAGCTGTTTCACTGCGGCGGCAACTCCGGCGCACAGACCGCCGCCCCCGATCGGTACGATAACGGCGTCCAGATTCGGAGCCTGCTCGCAGAGTTCGGCACCCAATGTCGCGGTTCCCAACGCTGTTAACGGCCCGTCGAATGGATGCACAAAACTCCGGCCTTCATCGCGTTCGATCGCCCGAACCTTCTCAAATGCCTCATGAACATCGTCGCAGAGAACTACCTCGGCACCATACTCTTCGGCCCTCTTAATGCGGGCCGGATTGGCGCTGCGGGGCATGACGGTCTTGGCGCTGCTTCCCAAAACGCCGGCCGCATATGCGACGGCGATTGCATGATTGCCGGCACTGACCGTCGTGACGCCGCGAGTCAGTTCGTCATGCGATAATGCTTGCATGACGGCCAAGGCGCCGCGCGGCTTGAAGCTGCCGCCGCGCTGGAACAGTTCCAGCTTAAGAATCACTTCAGCGCTAGTGCCCAGGAAAGCATCTAGCCGATCGGTTTGCAACTGCCAGACCGGCGTCTTGTACAGATAAGGCGCCAGTTGGCCCCGCATAGCGGAAATTCCTGCTATATCCGGTGATGTCAATTTCATAATCTTCCTGAAGTAATGGCGCGCGGCCGATTCTATGACCACAGTTCATGCGACTGCAACAACCTTTCAATATTCTGACCCGGAGTAGGCAAGCATGTAATCAAATGATCACCTGGGTTACAGGACTGCAATTTACGACTAAATGTCTTGAGTTCAGCTGTACTGGGATTAACTATTCAGAGCTATCGCAGGTGATCGCCCGTCTTGCATCAGGCCGTGGCTTAAGGGCACAACTTTTATAAACCCGGAGCAGCTATTGCTCAGGCTGATGACGAAGGCATTCCTGAAGCGCAGACGCCGGGAGAACGGTATCCCGGTGGTTTAGTATTATTTTGACATCATAGGAGCCACCGTTTATCCCTTGCCGCAGGTCGCTTGCAACAAGAAATTACCTGACTCCTCATGAGTCGGGATTGTCAAAATTCAGGGACGAATATTTCCTCAATGCCTGGGCGGCACACAATGTCCTTCTCATCCGGAACGATGATTGCGCGTGGATCTATTCCGGCTGCCCGGGACGAAATCCGATATTGTCAGGAGTCGACTATGAAAGCAATTTTTCGACCAGTGGGTAGGACACGGCTCTCAAGCCTCAAGCTGCAGACCTTCGAACTGTCATTGCCTCCGCCACAACACTCGCACTGGTCCAGCCAAGCTGAGGAAGCCCCGAGACTAGGGTGGTCGGCCGATGTACACGACAGTAATGTCAGCTTGAGGAATCAGCTTGAGGAACATGATCATTGCGAATCATCGCTGGCGAGCTTTAGCGCGACAGGCATTAATCAGCGGTCAATTGCCGGGCAACAGCGGCCAGATTGTTAAATTGGCTGCGATAGGGTTTGATACGTTGTAAATCGCCGGCAAAGCGAATTTTCCCCAGAATTACGGCTTTTGCCGCTTTGACGTCGCCGTACAAAAATTGCACCCAATCGTCATAATCCGCACTAAACACCGGGACTTTTTTCGCCGGCGGAGGGATCTGCATGGCGTGACCTTCCTTGTCCCAATAAACATAACCTGTTTCGATATTGCGATCGCGCACCACAAACTGGACGATCCCCAGTCCGGCCAGCGACTTCCGGTATTCGCTCGCGTTCCAGGCATCGATGTATAAGGACCACCACCGCGACGTAAAAATATCACTCGCATCCAGCGAGGAAAGTTGCGAACTCGACATACGCATGTTCCGTCAGTGATTTTACGGAGTCAACAATTGATAGATTGAGACCTTGCTGGAAGATCCCTGTGGCAGTAGTGTCTCTAATTTAGTCGATATTCGGAAGATCGCAATTACTTATTTAGGAATGAGGCACACTATATCCAAGGCAAAACCAGGTGGAATCTGTGAGTGGCAAGGAATGGCAGCCTTTGAAACCAGGCAGAGCCGCTGGCTCTGTGTTCCGTTGTTGGTCAAATGGTACAGGTCCGAGGCTATCCGAACTTGCTGCGCTCCGAGAGCAAGAGTTTCCTTTTAGATTTTTGGGGCGGCAAAGTTTGGAGCTGCCCCGTTACAAATGGATCTTACGAGCCTAGCAGAAGCACCAACCACGCCCTGTTCCATAAGGAGAGTGCAATCAAGCTTAATCAGACGCTAATGTAATCCTGGCGGGAATGAACTTCCCTGCGGCTCGCTCTGGCGACAGGCCGGGGTGTAGTCGCGCGGCGGTCAGGGT